>CAZYUV010000037.1:0-17915 GCA_964650625.1 uncultured bacterium | reverse complement strand
TCTACGAAATTCTGAAAAACGGAACTGTCAATTCAGAGGAAAAACGAATATTTCAAAAATTGTTAAAAACGGTAAAACTATCTAAGCAAGATTTAGCTGATATACAAAAAGAGGCAAAGCTAAGTGCGAAACAGTATCCAGAAAATAATCCATACAATCCAAAAGTATATCTAAAAAAATTAAAAGACCAACTTACTGAAGAATTGAATCCGAAATTAAATCGCAATTTTTTAATTAAAATTGCTGGGGTTATTAGCTCAGATAAGGATATTATTGAAAATTTTATACCTTCACTTTTTAAAGACGTAGAAACAGCTAATATCCCAGATAATAAAGTGAACCCAATCAAGTCTTTCCCCTCTAATGCGGACACTGAATCTAAAGATTCAATAATGGAGACTTCCGCAGAAGATTTAGCTTCAGATTCTGAGATTTTGGATTCAATCGACATTCTGAAAACCCAGTTACCGGATCAAAGTTTGAAATATTTCAATATTGTGATTAACCACAGATCTCATGGACGGCATGAGCAGGCTATAGAACAATTATTAGACTACAGCGTACCCTTAAATTTTGATGTTCGTTATTATTTACTTTCAAGAATGTATTTTGAAATACATCTGTTAGATGAATCTAAACAATATTTAATTAAAGCAAAGAAGTCAGGATTAGATGAGAGAATATTTACAATTGAAAATTATTTCTGCGCTTATGAAACTTTAGATAGCGTATCTAGATTAGAACAATGGAAAAAGATAGTTTGTAAGAGTTCACCTGACCAAGTTGTTGACTCATTAGTTAATAATCTCAGAAACAGAAATCGCAATATCCTAGCATTAGAACTTTTAGAGTCTTTGCATGATGATCATTTAAATGGCGAACCTGCGCTTGGCTTTAAATACCTTGATTTATTAAATGCTATTCTTTCAAAAACGTTCGTAGATATCTATTTTCGATATTACGGTATGGCAATCATAGTTCTGCAACTATCAGCGAGTATCCTTGTACTTAGTATTTGTCTTTACAATATTGGCTATATTGGTCCAGCCTTCACCGAAATTTTGCATCAGATGGTTGCGGGGATACCGGACAATCAACTTTTCTACGAGAGTTTGAAAAAAATCCTGCCATTCACCTTTTTGATTATTGCTCTGGTCCCAGTCTGTTACATAAACAGTATTATGATTTGGGCAGGTCTACAAAAGAAAACAAAGTCCTACGCAGAAATTCATGAGAGTTTCATCAAAATTTGCGACTTTGGTAAAATTTATCACCTTAGTTTTACTGACAAAGATAAACCTATATTTTTGTATCAGGATGATAATGATTATACCTATGTCTCTATGGTACGTCATCTACCTTTCGTACCCAATTTCACCTACATTTATGCTTATGATCACATAAGAGGCATTTACTGTCTTCTACCTCTTTATGGAGTTGCGGATGGCTATTTATTTAGTAAGACATCCTTATCGTCTGCTAAATCCAAAATCTATTCTATGAACATGCTAGGTGTGCGCCTTGCTCAGGCCTCCACCGTTGTAGCTAAACTATCCCGAACATATTTGGTGGTACTACCTCTGATAATACTTATGGGGATCTTTTTCTATGCGAATATTAACTTTGCAGAAGAAGCTAGTTTTGAATCATATTTGACTACATTTATGATATTTCTTATCGCGGTGATTGCTATTATATGTCTTCCATTTATAACCCTGAAATGGCTTCAAACAAATTACATCAATAAAATCTTGATGATCAACATTATTAAACCCGGTTTAATCTTACTGGTTGGGCTCTATTTAATTCAGCATTATAAGCATTTTGGGTATAGTGGTATTATCCCCATGGCAGCTTGTTTATATTCTTTTTTTCTATTATTTATACGAACTAAATATCCACCAGAAAAAAAGCAGATTGTTGCACAAATCTCTGCCAGCAGTAGCACAGTTAATGAACAGCAAGGATTAATATCATTAACTCACGGCCTTAAAGCAGTTTATTTAGGTACTGAACCTAATTCTAAGCGAAATAGTGTCTATTTATTTTTCAATAACAATCATATCGCAATAAGTCGCAAGATTTATGGTATGACCCTTTACTATGATGTGATACAACTTACTTCAAAGTTCAAAATACTTGTAATGGAGACAGAATTTGGAAGTAAACTAAGGATATCCACATACAATTTTGATATCGATAGAAACCCAGAGGATGTAATAGAAGCTTTAACAAATGCTAATTTGCAATGCGAATTATGTAACTTTACGGAGAAAAGTCGATCTAAAATCGCTGTTAATCAATTATTAGCATGTTTAACTCTTTGGATTGGATGGCAATTTACGGCTGGCTTTGTTCCCACGGAATATAAATTGCGTAAATTTGAGCCTGAGATAACACAGATCAATTACGTAGTTGATTATTTGACTAAAAATCCCAAATCAGATGGCTCAGAGAGCGTAAATCTTGTGCATATTTTTGATGGACTAGAGTACGAACGAGAAATAGATTACAACAAGGAGTATTTTTCCTTTTATCAAAATCGCGAAATTACATGGGGGGAATATGAAACTTCATTTCAAAAAGCTATAAATTATAGATCGAACCTAACAACTAAAGACAAGATGGATCAAAACGAGATAGATATAGCTATCTCTAAATTGCCACCATTTGTTAAGTCAGATGGCTTTCGAGATGATGTTATTAATTTTTTCGACTGGCATTTATTTACCAGGTGGAGAACAATCGATAGCTCAACTCAGGGCAATCATATCATTAATTATTGTCCGTTAGTGCACTCACAAGTTACACAGAGGGAAGGTAGTCTCCGATGTGCCTACCGTTTTAGCTACGAACAAGCTATCGAGTGGATCAATTTCCAGAAGAAAATACCATTCCAATTTGATATAGAAATTCTGAAAGAACTAGCTAGTCTAGAAGGTGGAATTATCCAATATGCTAGTAATCCTTTAAACAAGGATTATTCGTTAGTATTAGCAGCTGTCAGTCAAAATGGCTTGAATTTAGAGCATGCGCACTTCAGTTTGAAAAATGACCCTAGAATTGTATTAGCAGCTTTAAGACAGAATTATCTTAGCTATAAATATATGAGTGACCAAATGTGGAGCAACGTTAGGGTTATGAGATTTTTGGTGAATAAAAGGGGTAGTTTACTATCCGATCCCAGAGTCGGATTAAATGTTAAGAAAAATGTCGAAGCTGTTTTAAGTGCGCTAAAGCAAGACCCAGCAATAATTAAGGAGATTTATGAATCAAAGAATTTCGAACTGTTCATGGATAAACAACTATTAGATAATCGAAATATCGCTCTCAAACTTCTCGAAAACCAAGGGATGTTTTTAGAAGAATTAAATGACAACTTCAAACAAGATCGATTGGTGGTATTAAAAGCAATAGCTAACAACGGACTAGCATTAAAGTACGCAACAAACAAATTAAAGTCAGATCCTAGTGTCGTTGCTAAGGCTATAGAGCAGAATGTGAAGTCGGTTGAATACATGGATAGAGATTTATGGAAAGATCGAAGTATAGTAAGTCTTATCTTAATCAAAAATGGCATGTATCTGGAATATGTTGATCAATCTCTGAAGAATGACGAAGATGCAGTCTTTAAGGCAGTCAGCCAGAATAGTAGAGCTAGCGAATACATGGACACTCAATTATGGTCTGATGAAAAAATTGTCAAAAAGATCTTGCAGGGCAATGGTCTTAGTTTAGAAAATGCAGCGGATAGTTTGAAGAATAACTATGATATTGCACTTACGGCTGTAAAACAGAATGGAATGGCTTTACAGTTTGTATCCGAAAAACTTCGCGCAAATAAGGATATCATCGTGGCCGCTTTGAAATCAGATGGCAGGGCGTTACGTTATGGTTCTCTTTTTCAAAGAAAAGACCAGCAACTTATAGAGCTAGCTGTCAACAAGAACATTGAGTCACTTAGATATGCGGAAATTCCTGAAGACTGGTTTAAGATGAAGGTAAAGGCTATCTATGTTGCATATATATATGAATTCGGAATAGGTCGGGCACAAAATCTTGGTAAAGCTAAAGACTTATATTCACAAGCTGTTCAGATTGGTGATACTAGAGCTATGATTCGTCTTGCATATATATATTTGGAAGGTCGCGGAACAAATAGAGACTATGACAATGCATATAGACTGTTTAATTTAGCTGCAGAGTCTGGAAATATTGAAGGCTTAGTCATGCTCGGATACATGAAAGAAAACGCTTTGTCTGTTAATAAAGATCAGGATGGAGCAGAGCAATTATATCTTAGGGCCTTAGCTAGAAGTCTTGATATAGAATTCAAGGGAAATGACCCTTTAAGATATAAAGGTGGATATGCTAAAGCGGCCTATTATCTGGGGAAATTGTATGAATCCTTAGACTCAGATTCTTCAGCGTATACATCAATTTCACGCGGTTTCTTACTTTTAGCAGCAGAACAGGGCTATCTAGAGGCGCAGAAAGCACTAGCAAAATTAAGTTTTGAGGGTAAAACGGGAGCAAGATCTTTTAAAGATAGTTTAAGGTGGTCAGTTCAATCCGGTCGCCAGGGAGATCTTAACTCTTTGTTTTTGGCAGCTCTTCATTATGATTTAGGCCTTGGGATAAATAGCGATCATAAAAGAGCTACTACACTATATAAAGAGGCAAGCATTAACGGATATCCAGGCATCAATTGCCTGATTTATGGAACTCAGCAAAATGATAAGACTCCGCCCTTAAAGATGGGCATTGATGATTATATCAAGTATTCAGCTGAGAGAGGCTCCGATCGATTTCAATGTCTAATGGCGAGCTATTATGATATAGGCACTCAGGGTATTCGTCAGAACAAGCAGGAAGCATTTGAATTAATGAAGAAGTCGGCTAAACAAGGTCATCCAGAAGCTCAGGTATATTTATCTCAAGCTTTGATGTCTCGTGCCGAAAATCCAAGCGAGCGTAAGGAAGCCAATGAATGGTTAGAAAAGGCATTACTTCAAAAATATCCAAAAGCTTACACATTGAAGGCGGATACTTACCTCTCTAAAGATGGATACAGCCAAGATTATGATAGTGCAATCAAATGGTTGCTTAAGGCAGCCAATTTAAACGAAAGGACAGCACAGCGTAAATTGGGGATACTTTATAACAGGGGTGACGGAGTTACCAAAGACCAAGAAATTGCATTTCAATGGTTGAATAAGGCTTCTCTTAATGGTGATGCTAAAGCTATGCTTAATATGGCGACCATGTATGAATTCGGTAATGGAGTTTCTAAGAATGAACAAAAAGCAGTTTTATGGTATAAAAACTCAGCCCTACTGGGTAATAAGCAAGCCGCTGAAAACTTACAAATCCTTGAAGATCAGGGTATAAACATACATAGAATTCAATTGAACAAGCGATAAGTAATTCGAAATTATAGGAGTGAAATGAACTATCTACTGAAATCTCTCAGATTTACGCTGATTCTATTAATCACAACTGTTCTTGTTGTAGCCCATCAGTCAGAACAATCGAGATCTGAGCAGACAAAAAAAGATCTAGACAAATCTAAAGTAAAACCTCTGTCATCTGTCAATGAAGCACTCGACATTCCATTTGTACAATTCCAGCAAGGTGTTCTTCTTAATATTCTTAACTCAAATATTGTTCGATTCGGCAACTATCGTACCTTGCTCAATTTATCTGCTGGCAAACAATATTCAGTGAAACCGATCATTAACCCTGCTAGCAAAAAAGAGGGTTTAGGTATTAGTGTTTTTTTGTTTTCATCGCAAGCTGATATCATAACAGAAACAGACGTACTTGATATTACTGATGCATTGCTGGTGGAGGTACAAAATTCCTTTGGTTATTTTGGCAAGACCTTTGACATGACGAAAATTTACGGAGTTATTCAAGAACGATTAAACGAAGGCAAACAGGGCAGACAATGGGACTTATCTAAATTAATAAGATCACTTAGAATTCAAAAAACTCTTGTAAATTTCTCTAATAAGATTCTAAGTATGGGATACCAAGAACAGCTAATGAGAACGGGCAAGCTTGAAATGGATCAAAAACTCCGCATAGAGCATCTAGAGGCCCTAAAGAAAATAGTTGGCACAATTGGATGGCCAACAATTCAACAGGTGGGTGCCAATGCTTCTCATATGGCTTGGACTATTGTCCAGCATGCTGATTTTGATCTGAATTATCAAAAATTGGTATTGGATGTTTTGAAACAAGCGAATCAAGGACAGATTATGATTTCAGAAATTCCTTTCCTTACGGACCGGATATTATTAAATGAGGGAAAGAAGCAGATTTATGGTACTCAATATGAGGTTGATAAGCAGGGAAATATTATTCCTCGCCCAATTAAATCATTAAATGATGTAGATGAGAGGCGCAAAGAGTACGGACTGATACCATTTAATGAATATCTAGCAAGTTTGAAAAAGGCTTTTGTTAAGAAGAAAGAAGAAATGTAATGAGGAGAAGCTTTATATTCAGATCATTTAAGGTATTAGTTCTTCACCTACTTTTGAGCTCTGTAGCTTTTCTCTTTGCTAATATTCAATTGGAAAACAATTCTGAAGAGTTTTTAAATATTCCATCAAGGGAGTCAAAGCTTGAAAAGTTTAAGGTATTCAAGCGTCAGAGAGAGCAAAGATTTCGTCAGTTAAGAGATTATGAAATTATTAAACGTAGGGCGTTGATCCATAAACAATCTTTACCAACTAGTTTTCGTGTAAAGAAGAAAGGCCAAGCTGTATTTGTAAGTAATGACCTAATTCAAGCTAATACCGAAAGTATACAGCATCTATTACGGGGACTAAAATTGTCTCCACATAAGGGCACTGATGGTTCAACCACTGGCTATACCATTCGAAAATTAAAAAGGGGATGTTTTGCTTCAGAATTAGGTTTTAAAGTAGGTGATGTAATTCATAGGATTAACAATTTTGAGATACTATCTATGTCTTCTATTTATAAAGCTTATCGGCGAATATTAAAAAAATCGCCTGAAAAAATTGTGGTCGTATACAGCGCTGAACAAGGATTATCTAGTAAGCAAGTAATTACATTTTTCAAATTAGATAGTAAAAGCAACTAATTTATCCGTAGAGGAGAGTACAATGTCAGAGATGAATACATTGGGAATTAAAACATTAGAAAAATACGCAGAAATTCATACCAAACCTATTCATCCGCTATTGGAAGAATTAAAACAAATTACTATTGAGAAAACTGAGGCACCTCAGATGATGGTTGGCACGCTTGAAGGTAAGTTCTTACAGTTAATATGCGCTTTAAGCAATGCAAAAAATATAGTTGAAGTTGGAACTTTCACGGGATATTCCACATTGTGTCTGGCAGATGCAGTCGGGAATGATGGACATGTTGTTACTATCGATTGCAACCAAGAAACAAGTAGAATTGCACAAGAATTTATTTCTCGTGCAGGATTTCAAAATAGGGTTACATTTGTCATAGGTGAGGCTATTGAGGTCTTGAATAATTTAGACAATGTAGTTGATTTAGCTTTCATTGATGCTGATAAGATTAAATATGACTTGTATTACGAAACACTTTTACCGCGCATAAAACCTGCCGGCTTTCTAATATTCGATAATATGCTGTGGAATGGTCGTGTTTTGCATCCACAGACGGCAGATGACAGAGCCCTTGATGATCTTAATAAAAAGCTGACACACGATTCGAGAGTGGAAAACTTCCTGGTCCCTTTGAGGGATGGTATTCAAGTGGTTCAAAAACTTTAATACTATACCTTGCCAATCAATCTCATAAATTCTTCTCGAGTGGCTAAGTTACTCTTGAACTCTCCTAGCAGTTTGGAAGTAACCATCGATGAATTCTGCTTGTTCACGCCTCTTGAGCACATGCAAAAGTGTTTGGCCTGAATAACAACACCGACCCCACTTGGATTTAGAGCTTGTTGGAGGGTTGTTGCGACCTGATTAGTTAACTTTTCTTGAATTTGTAAACGTTTGGAAAAAACGTCTACGAGACGGGCTAGTTTACTTAGCCCGACTACCGTACCGCCTCGTTGAGGGATATAGGCCACATGGGCGGTACCTGTGAAGGGCGCCATATGATGCTCGCACATTGAGTAGAATTCGATATCTTTACAAACAATCATTGAATCAACTATGTAATCTTCTTGTACAAACTGTTTTTTCAGGACGGCAAATGGATCCTGGTTGTACCCCGCAAACCATTCGTCGTAGGCCTTTAATACTCGTTTTGGAGTGTCAATGAGTCCGGGTCTATCTGGATTATCACCAATAATTTCTAGTAATTTCTTAATGTAAGTTTCATTTTCTTTTGTTACACGACTCATTGATTATCCTTTCCATTCTCGCAAAAACACGCCATCCCAATTATTTGCTGGTGATCTTTATTCAGTATAATATTTCTAGGCACCATGGAGCTTGATTCGAAACATATGTATTATAAAGGGAATTGACTTGCGAAACTATCACCGAGGCTATAGGTTTGTGCGATGAACTTTAGAGAAAAACTCTACTTAATGCTCGCAGGCGTTTTCATTGTTTCTTTATGCCTTGGAAATGTTATTGGTATAACCAAGTTCGTTGTTATACCCGTTCCATATTTTGAAGATCTTATAATTCCTGCTGGCTTATTGGCTTATCCCTTTACGTTTTTGGCGACTGATTTGATATGTGAATTATACGGCAAAGATAGAGCCCAACATGTTGTGTGGACGGGTTTTCTGCTAAATATATTTATTTTATTTCTAATGTGGATGGGTCACATGCTGCCAGATGCGAGCGGAGTTTCTGGCGCTACGTCTACCTTTGAAAGCGTCTATGCCTTTATGAAGCCGAATATAATTGCTTCAATGGTGGCATATCTTATTGCCCAAAGTATTGATGTGAAGTTATTTCATTTCTGGAAGAAGTTTACCAATGGTAAACATCTATGGCTCAGAAATTTGGGGTCCACCTTAGGTAGTCAAGTCGTAGACACTGTCTGTATTCTTTCTATTCTCTATTACACAAATAACCTTGGTCCTGATGTATCCAGTCTGACGGTTCTAGGAAGTTTAATGCTTAAATCTTATGCCTTTAAGTTTTTATTCGCTTTAATTGATACTCCGTTTTTTTATCTAGGAGTTTTTCTATTAAAAGATAAAGTAAAGCTTAATGCGAATTAAGCTTTATTGAAGAATTAGAAACTAAGGTTTCTTTCTGAGCTGGTCCACATTGGTATTTGGAATAGATGGTTTCAGCTTACTTTTCACGGAATTTGTGGTCTGAGTTTTAACAGGGGGCGCTTCATTGGATGAATCTTTATCTGTGTATGTTGCTAGCGTAGTGCCGCATTTACAGTTTCGTAATTCTAGATCATATTCGGAATACTTTCCGGTCTTAAACGTACCAATGTAAGTTGTGGCCTCCTCATAATCTCGGCGATGTATGTATTTTATTTCGCATGAACTACATACCTTATACACCATGTTATTTTGTACCAAAGCACTCACATTACTTCCCTGTTATACGAGTAACTACAACTTTTGGTATGTATCGACTACAATTTTGTTTGTAATTAGATTTGTACAATTTGATTCAAATAGCATTACTTTAAATTACAGAAGCGTTACAAATGATTAATCTAATCTAAAATTTTGTTAATTTTCTATAGGTCTAGTAGTCTTGAATAAACTGAAAAAAAAACATAAGTTTATAGATCAATGAATTCAGCTCAATTACTTATACAGAAATTATGGCAAAATTATAGTAATCAAGTTCCTTCTGCTGTTAAGGTTGAAGAAGCACTGAAACGTCGAAATGAAATTTGGATTGAGGATCATATAGCTCTTAGAAGCTTCAATCACTTACATTTCGGTAGTCGTAATCTAGAGAGTTTTTTTAATCGATATGGATGGCAAACCATCAAATCGGATTATATATTTCCTCTAAAAAAATTGAGTGCATTGCATATGGCTCACCCAGACAACACTTTGCCAAAGATATTCATCTCGCAAATCGAAGTCAAAGAATTATCAGATAAAAGTATTACTATAATCGATAAGTATCTTAATGGGCTTAAAGAACAATTAACTACTGCAGCTAATGTTAATGAAGCCCTACCACATTTTCTTAATCCCGCATGGAATAAAGCTTCTTACGAAGATTACCAAGTTTTAATCGAAGAAAGTCAGTATGCTGCTTGGACGCTATTATTTGGGAATAATGTAAATCACTTCACTATTTCTGTGCATCTCATGCAACAACTAAACAATCTACATGAAGTGAATGGTTTCGTTGAGTCTTTAGGAATAAGACTCAACGAGGATAACGGCAAAATTAAAGGTTCTCCAGAAGTTTTATTGGAGCAAAGTTCTACGGTTGCCGATCCCATCTTATTCGATTTTGCTGATAATCAAAGTCATTATGTTCCTTATGCTTTCATAGAATTTGCTCGAAGATATCCTGTTAATAAATCAGCCCAAGACTGGAAAGACTTCTTTCAAGGCTTTGTCGAGGGAAATGCAGATCGAATATTCACCTCTACGAACGCTTAAAAAAGGGAATAATTATGAAATGGAAAGTTAATCAATCATATGAGGATTGGTGCAACCTTGCCAAAGATGAGTTAAAAGGAAAGAATCCAGATTCGCTCACATGGATTACACCGGAACGTATTCCAGTGAAAGCCTATTATACGCGTCAAGACCTGGATGATCTGGCATTTTCTAATACTATGGCGGGTATCTTTCCTTTCGTAAGAGGCCCCCGGGCCACAATGTATGCAGGTCGACCATGGACGATTCGTCAATATGCAGGCTTTTCCACAGCCGAGGAATCCAACCGTTTCTATCGCGAAAATCTTAAAATGGGACAAAAAGGTCTTTCTGTTGCGTTCGATTTAGCAACTCACCGTGGATATGATTCAGATCATCCAAGAGTTAAAGGTGATGTTGGTAAGGCAGGGGTCGCCATCGATAGTGTAGAAGATATGAAAATTCTATTCGCCGAAATACCTTTGGATCAAATGAGTGTGTCCATGACAATGAATGGAGCTGTCTTACCCATACTAGCAAGTTTTATAGTTGCAGCTGAAGAACAAGGGGTATCTGAAAATAAATTACGCGGAACCATCCAAAATGACATATTGAAAGAATTTATGGTGAGAAATACTTACATTTATCCACCAGATGTTTCTATGAGAATAATTGCGGATATAATTTCATACTGTAGTAAGAATATGCCGCAATACAATACTATTTCAATATCGGGTTATCATATGCATGAGGCTGGTGCAGATGCCGTCCATGAACTTGCCTTTACGATTGCAGATGGACTTGAATATGTTAAAACGGCAGTAGATGCTGGGTTAACAATTGATGATTTTGCGCCTAGATTAAGTTTTTTCTTTGGAATCGGCATGAGCTTCTATATGGAAATAGCTAAGCTAAGAGCAGCGCGACTTATATGGGCCGAAGAATTATCTAAATTCGAGCCAAATTTGGCCAAAAGCCTTATGCTGCGAACTCATTGCCAAACATCTGGATGGTCACTAACTGAACAAGATCCCCATAATAATTTAATCAGGACTACAGTAGAAGCTATGGCAGCAGTTCTAGGTGGCACACAAAGTCTTCATACAAATGCAATGGATGAAGCTATAGCCTTACCATCACGATCATCCGCTAGATGGGCTCGCAACACTCAATTAATTCTACAGGAGGAAGCTCACCTTACTCGAGTAATTGATCCATTTGGAGGGTCGTACTTTATGGAATCATTAACCCATTCTTTGGCAGGACATGTCCGGAATATTCTTTCGGAGGTTTCAACTAGAGGGGGAATGGTAAATTGTATTGAGTCTGGATGGGCAAAACAGTGCATTGAAGAGTGCGCCGCTAGGAAGCAAGCCAGAATAGAACGTGGTGAAGATGTAATTGTAGGAGTAAATAAATATCAATTAGATCAAGCTGATACGAGTGAATTAGATCTTTTAGAAGTTGATAATACGGAAGTAAGAAACAAGCAGCTTGAACGTCTCAAAAAAATAAAAGCATCTCGTAACGAAAACAAGGTTCAAGACACATTAAAGAAATTAGCTAAGTCTGCTATGAATGATAAAATTAATTTACTAGAGTTAAGTATCGAGGCTATGAGACTTCGAGCCACAGTGGGCGAAGTGAGTGATGCTATTGCATCAACTAGTGGAAGACATCAAGCAAATACTCATTTGATCTCTGGAGTATTTGGGCAGGGCTTTGAGGAAGATATGGACTTCACTAAATTACAGAAAAAAATTGTTAATTTTGAAAAGAAACAGGGACGAAGACCTAGAATCCTTGTGGCGAAAATGGGACAAGATGGTCATGATCGTGGAGCTCGCATAATAGCTACAGCATTTGCTGATATTGGCTTTGATGTTGACGTGGGACCATTATTTCAAACACCCAGTGAAGTAGCTAACATGGCAATTGATAACGACGTACATGCAATAGGTATTTCTACATTAGCTGGTGGACACAAAACTCTTGTTCCAGAATTAATTGATGAACTTAAACGTCGGCAGGCCACAGACATTTTAGTTTTCTGTGGCGGGGTTATTCCTAAAACGGACTATAGTTCACTTGAGAAAGTCGGAGTCGTTGCAATATTTGGACCTGGTAGTTCGATACTGGAATGTGCTGAAGAAGTATTAGTAAAGATCACCAACAGTTTGATATAAATTTGAGATTCTTTAATTAGACAAAGACCATTTATTTGTAGGAAGTTCTGTTAAATTATCTGAAAGGCCTAGGTCTAGGCCACGGACTCAGCGGAGAAGAAAAAAAGTCCTACTTTACTGTAGGACTTTCAAGAAACTTTTATATAGAATGATTTGCGGACGCTAGTTCTGGTCTCTATAAAGAGACTTGAAAAGATCCTGCTGCTCAGCTTGGTTTTTAAGTTGATGTAAACGAACTACGGAATCTTTTAGGATGCGTATAGCAAACGTAAACATAATCCTAGCTTCTGATGATTTATATCCGATTTGGCCAGCAGCTTTTAGGTCTCGAATTCTCAAGAAGGCTGCACTTGCGAAAGCGTGAGAAATTTCAAAATTTTCGGTACTAGGCGCACTAGCTTGTATTTCGAGATACGACTTATTAATTTCCTCGACACTCTTACGATACAATTGCTTGTGTATATCAAGACTATATACAAGTGAATCGGTAGTACGGAGTTGTTCAAAAGCATTAAATGCGGTGCTTAAATTTAAACGTACAATACCAACACCGCTACCAACACTACCTGCGTAAGTTGGAGTCAAAGAAATAATTGCAATCAATGCTATGTTTAATAATGCTTTCACAAGAGTTCTCCATTGAGCCAAGTCTAAAAAAATTGAGGGCGAGATTAATCGCGGATCATGTTATTGCAATTAATTTTTTCGTCAAGTCTTAAATACTAGAAATGTTCTTTTCGTATAGAATATGACAGAAAAAACACAGCGAGCAGTATGAGTTCAGAAGAACCTATAACTGAACTACGTGGAGAAACATAAGTTGAGACGTCTTTTGCAGATGAATCATCTATATTTGCAAAGAATTCTGGGCTGAAATCACCCGCCGAAACAATTGATACGGCCAGCATAAAAACGACAAATACTTTATATCTATCCACATTATTTAAGTCGACGTAAATCTCTTATTTATTCACAGCAGATAATCAGCTAAAAAATGGGTGAGGGGAAAAGTTTGAAAGCGGGTCTATAAAAAAGTAACGATAAAAACTAAATTGAAAATGCTTTGGCAACACCAGATTCGTCTTCCAGAATCTGAATAATTCGGTCGAAGCCGAGACGCTTAAAAGCTTGTTCGACTATTTCATTGCATCCAAATACAACAATTTTACCACCACGCTTGAGTGCTACCTGATGTCTTTGATATATCATTCCTAGATGCGCTGAAAGAAGTATCTCAAGATCTGTACAATTCAATGCAATCGAATACTTTGAGGATTCAAAACTGGATTGGAAGCAGTCTTGCATATCAGATAGATCTTTCATCTCTAACTCTCCGGATAGGCTGATAATACTGTAATCCGGATTTGTCTCCAATCTAATTTTTGAGTTCATAATCCTACACTTTAATGGAAACTGTTTTAAAAAAACAGAACAAAAACCAAGTCTTGTTAAGTGTATCGTAAATAAATGGCAAGAGTATAAGTTGTAATTAATAAATTAAAATAACTTAAACTTTTATGATTACAGTGGTGACGTCATCACTAATGCCTCTATTACCCACAAATTGACTTATTTTTGAATAAACAACATGTTCAATTTCTTGAGCAGATTTATTTTTTAAGGAAATAATTAGCCTTTCAAGGCGCTCTTGCGAAAAAATTTCGTACGCGTGGTTTTGTAACTCGGGAATACCATCTGTATAAAGAAAAACAAGTTCCCCAGTTTTCAACTGAATGGATTGTATTTCAAAAACTTGATCGGAATCTAATCCCAGTGGAATGTTTGGCCCATTCAAATAATTAATTTCACCTTTATTATTGATGTGAATCATCATTTGGTGGCCAGCAGCTACGTAATTAAAGTTAAGTTGGTTATCAAGTGTTCCCATAAAACAAGTTACAAAATGCTGCTCTGACAAACCTTCACCAATCAGACTTTTATTAACCTTATTTAAAATCTCTGCACTATCTTCATCTGAAAAATAATGTATAAGACTACGCGCACAATTGCCGACCAGAGCGGGTGCTATCCCTTTACTTGTAACATCTGCGATACCAAAAAGGATGTCATTATTTCTCTCTAGTACTGTAAAAAAGTCGCCACCCAAATAACCAGCAGAACGCATATCTGCACATATTTGACTGTAATTATTAATTATTTTAATTGGAGCCAGAATACCCTGCTGTAATTGAGAGGCAATTTCATTATCTTTTTGAATTTGCTGCAACACGGTTTGATATAGTAATGTTTGCAATTGCTCTAATACTGTCGAAATAAAACCTTTTATGGAAGCGTCCCATTCGGTACCTAATGCATTTGTATCTATTGTCATTAAAATGTAGCTAGATGTACTAAGTTTTGGTTCGCTAAAACTTCTCTTATACCAATTGTAGTTTTGTTCATTGTTACTTATGGTCCCTTCAAACTGCGAATCTGAAAACTGGATAATCGATGTGTCGACCGGATTTCCATACTGAATGGAATTTGTAGGCTCTGACTGTCTGGCTGATTGATAATAATAAATGGCTAATCCAGCGGGACGATTGGGAAGACAATTAACCATATAGTCAACAAGCAATTGAAGTGTTTCTTCAAGAGCTTTTTTATTCAGGATTTGATAATTAATCATACGAATAAAATGTAGTTGTCGAAATTGAAGACTAAGCTCACTTTTCATAAATTGGAATGAATTTTCCAAGGTTTTAATTTCATCACCTGATCTAGGTCTTTGAAACCCTAATCTGTTAGAAAGTAGCACATCCATTTGTACAGATTTAATTTGAGTAATTAAACTCTGGATAGGGTAGGGAAGTATCCTAAAACTTATAGCAATGATAAGACCTAGGATGAGGAAGCTAAACGATATAGTCACCAAGATTAGCCAATTTGCTAGTTTGATTTCCTTAAAAAGTAGTGCAGAATTAACACCATAATAGATTTTGTAATTCAATAGTTTGCTATGCTGCACATAGTCTAGTTCTGAAAAGGCGTTTTGATTCAAACTCATACGACTAAAACTGAGAACAATATCTAAATGATTACTTCGCCATTCTTCACGAGACAAAGAAATCAGTTTGCTGAGTCCCAAAGCAGGTTTTGATTGATTCCGTTTGAAGAGCGTATTAATTTTAGCTCTAAGTTTGTCTGATAATTCCACATATTGCGGATGGACTTTATTTGGAAGTTTTTGATCGTTGAGAATTAATGAAACATGTTCAATGAAATTAGCTATCGATTCCTTTTGTCGAAACAAAATATAGTTAAAAGCTTTGGGTTCTTTTACATTACCAGAGACAAAGTCTAAGATGCTGGCCTTTCTATCATGTGACCAAATTAATTCATAATCTATAGCAGAAAATGAGTAATTAGGAGACCAATTAAGATCCCTATAACCACCGAGTATGTTTATACGAGTGTCCGGTCTAAAGATAGAATTACCTAGAGCTTTATTTCCACCCATCCATAAAAAATGAGAATTTTGAATTATAAAATGACTGAAGATATTCCAGGGATTTATACGATGAAATTTATCGTTACTGCTAAGTAAATTCGGCGCAAATATATCCAACGGATGGTTATTTTTAGTCCAGCGTGATAAAGCTTCATTGAGTTCTAAATCATCAAGTAGGCTTGAAAGGTTCTCACTGGTACAATCCTCCAACCTCTTAATAGGAATACTACCATCCTTTAAAGGATCATAATCCTTAAATCCAGGTATTTTACCCGCCTTAAATGCCGTACATAATGCACGTAATTTATCTGGGAATGATAGTATTGCTCGTTTGAGCTTCACTTTGGAAATTAGAACGCATTCGGATCCATAGAGTTCCTTGCATCGTGATAAATTTAACCACTCTTCAAATTTATTGGTATCAAGTAAATCATTTTGCAGAGGTACCTGTGTTACTAGTCTACGAGATAAGTTATGAATCTCGGGTTTATAAAATTCATTATATATTTGATCTAGTCTTGCCAATACAGATTGCTGCATTTCCGAATAACGACGTTGAACCAACAATTGACTGGATTCGTGCCAAACAAATAAGGCTTGAATCATAAATATTATGGGAGCGGAAACTACCAATATAAAAAACATACTGGTCAACAACCTCAGTGACATTTTAGAGAACAATTCAACTCTCCCTACGGAAACTAATCATGGTAATGTCATCGTTTGATTCAAGACCCCTCGTATACTCACCTAAACTTGTTTTAATAGCATTTAGAGTTTCCTTTGAACTACTTTCAGAATATTTAGAAAGTATATCTAATAGGCGTTCTTTTCCATAAAGTTCTTGATATAAGTCTTCGGCCTCGGTAACACCATCTGTGTATAAGAACATCCGATCGCCAAGTTCAATTTGGGTTTCTCCTAACTCGTAATTAAATTCTGGCATGATACCCAGGGGAATTCCCTTAGCACTGAGCTCATCAAATGTTCCTTCTTTTCTGCACAAAAGCATTTGATTATGTCCCGCAGATGCATATTGCACTTGGAATGTATTTAAGTCTACACGTGCAAGAAACATAGTTAAGAACATATGACTCGCTTGATATTCGCAAAGCGTTCTATTGAGGGATTTCATTATTAAATTGGGATGCTTGGCTTCTTCTGCCATCGGACGCAACAAACTTACACAAGTAGCCGCATAGAGTGATGGCCCGACCCCTTTACCTGCCGCATCTCCAATTGCAACAAATAGATAAGATTTAGTAGCATCTTGCCAAGCTAAGAGTGTGTCTCCAGCCAGTCCTCTAGCTGGCATATAGACTTGAGCGTAATCAATCGTCGTAACATCAATATCAGCCAATTGTAAGCGTTTTTGCAGTTCTGAACCAACCTGCTGTTCTTCTTGTAACTCATCAATTTCTCTTCGAATTAAAGAAGGAACAATTTGAACTAAAACTTCTTCCAGACGACCAGATTCTATAAGTTCATAGTCGCTTGGTTCGAATATTCTTATAAGGACTCCGATACCAAGATTTTGATCGAGATTTAAGTGAATTTGAAATCCATCTACATAGGAATCTGTGGTAGGTAATATAGTTACACCAGGCGGAATTGAACTATTTAATTGTATATCCTGTAACATCTGCCTTTTTAGTACTTTACTCAGATTTTCATTCTCATTGGCAAAAATTGAATAATCTGAGCCGCGTCTACTAATTCCATTTTG
>CAZYUV010000036.1:0-18218 GCA_964650625.1 uncultured bacterium | reverse complement strand
CATAAGATTCTAATCGGCTTTTATCATCCAATCCCATATACCACAGAACATCTAATGATCGATACGCTAGTTCTTTATTACCCCCACCCAATTCAATTCGATCTGATTGTATTGCTATAGATAAAAGCTCTTCTGATCTTAAAATCTTAAGAAGTAAAGCTGAGCCTATCTTTAAGTATGCATTGCAATCTGAACTAAATAAATGAGACTTAACAATCAATTTTTTGAAATCAATTCTCATCAAAATATGTTGCTCATCAGAGTCACTCAAAACAACTAATTCCCAAATCATTCTCAAACTCTTAAAATTGGATAGTACCTCCGAAGGAATTTGATCTATCTTGAATCCTTTGACAAAACTCGCCCACTCTTCCTTACAATCATGAAAACTTATTGCATCTTCAGCAATTGCCTGGAGAGGCTCCATTTGAGATTTTTTAGCGCTGCGCAGGTCGTCATACAAATTCAAAATTTCAGCCGTATCTATAGGTATTGAGCGAGCAAACTTAAATTCATTATTCGCAATGTGCCATTCATCTAAAACAAGTCCGATCATGCAAGCCTGCGAAGGGTTAACCTCTTTTACATCATCAATAAAATCATAAGGATGATTTAAGAAGGTTAGCTGGTTCATTAACCCATTACCTGGATAGTAAAGACCATCTGCAAAGGGAATAACGAGATCACAAGCAAGATGTTTTAGAGACTCCGCATTTTGGCGACTTAAAACACCTTTAGATGTACTCATTTTTCGCATTAGAGTACTCATTTCATCGTAACTTTGATAAGGACTTAAACAGACACCGAATAAGCTCGAATGAATAGCCTCTAAGATCTCCCGAAGATGCTTGAGTATTTGAGAATCAAATACGCTATCTACAAGATTTAAAAGATAATTATTCCCTTCCAAAAAACAGATTCCCATTTCACCAAAAGGAACTTTGGAGGGTGTCACAATGAGCTCGGTATCGATATCAATTGTTATCCTATCCCACGGCTGCACAACACGAATATCAATGAAGTTTAATAAATCCAATATGCGTTTGAGCTGATCATTATCAGGAATGAAAACAGGCGTCTGCTTATCTAGAGCCTGTAATGTTGGAATATGAACATGATCCCAGTGATGATGAGATAAAATAATATAATCCGGATGTGGAATCTCAAATTTCAGCAATCCAGGGTCTGGAAATCGTCGACAAACCCCCAGTATTTCATTGCTTAACCAAGGATCCATCAGGATTTTCGAAGATCCAATTTGTACGAATAAGGATGCATGCCCTAGCGATTTAACGATCACTTATAACCTCACACACCGTCCACCACTCCTAAGAAAACATTTCCAATTTCTAAATCTAGATAAAAGTAACTTACTAGGCTCTTTCCCTTTTTTTCTTTGCTCAAAATAAACTTCTTTACGACTTAAGTCATAACTTAGTAAATACACTCCTCCAGGTTCCTTCAGAGAACGAGGATATTTCTCTATAAGATTAGTCAAATTCGATAAAAAGTTAGAGCAAAACAAATCCTTAAGTTCGATGAATTCAAAGTCTTCAACGGTCTCAAAGCCTAAGCCTTCCAAAACAGATTCTAAAGAATATTGATTCTGAACCCCACTCTCTTGCAAATGTAATTCATAATAAAAATAATATTCTTCGAAACCCGGCAAGAAAAGCTCGATAAGATTTTCATCCGCTAAGGCTTTACGTAAATCACACCCCTGAAATACTTTTTCTTCTTCAGATATTTTATTTGGGCCAAAACAATTATTAATCGTACTGACCAAATTATTATTTACAACTCTTGGAGTTTGCACTTCTCTGCGTGTTACGGGAAATCTTACCATCTCTCTTGAAAGAATTGGAATGGCCAATTCAGCTTGTGTGACTCTGTTCTTACGATGACCTTCCAACTCAAAAAAACTTAATACAAAGCAAGCTTTTAATTCTTTGTGCTTCATTTTTGGTGAAAGCAAACATTCACCTCCATAATCATTATGTAAAACTAAATTCTTCCTAGGATGAATCCAGAAAGAATGTTCAGGAAATGATTCCATTAAAATACTCATTAGAAAATGGCGACTCCTGACTGATAAATCATAGTCAGCAGAAACATGAAAAGTAGATCTCAAGTTATTCCAAAGAGTCGTCAAATCTTGTGGATGGTGTCTGCGCCTGACCCACAAATCCAATGGCAGCTCTATTTTAGAGCTTTCAAAATCTGTTTTTAACCACTTACTGAAACCTCCAACAGTCTCACGAAAAGCACACAAAAATAAAAGATGATCTATGAAAGAATTGGAAACTTTACGCAACTTTAACTGCCGAAGCATGGCTAAAAATTCTATTCCCAGACTGAGTTCAGGACCACCGATAACTTGATCACTCTGACTGAAATAACGTTTGATTTCTTGATCAGCATAATCCCACTGATAATCTTTTGGCATATCTAAAAAAGGAAGTGATCTCGGATTAAGATTTAATTTCATCGCCCTTAGACCGAGGTCTGTTAACTTAGATCGTAGAATCTCAGGTCGAGGTCGAGCTTGTAAAGTCGCCTTTGAACTCCATAATCGAATGCATTTACCTGGACCAGTCCTTCCAGTACGACCCATTCGTTGAGTCGCCGATGCCTGGGAAATGAACTCCGTACTTAACACCTCACGCCCCTCTCGAAATTGGAGAATTCTGTGTAACCCTGAATCTATAACTAAATCTACACCCTCAACAGTAACTGCACTCTCTAAAAGGTTCGTCGACAAAATTACCTTCGGACCAGGATGATCAAGTATGACTCTCTGCTCCTCTGGACTAATTCCCCCATGCATACAAAACACGGGATATTTCCAATTTGCGAGATACTCTCGAACTCGATACAATTCTGATTTACCGGGCAAAAATACCAAAGCTGAATGATGCAAATTTAGCCGAAGATTTTTACGAATTTGATCTTCTAGGTCAACAAAACTTGGCAATAGGGAGTGCTCGCTGTAAACCAAGTCTATCTTAAATCTAGCTTGCTCTAACTCAAAAGTCTTGAAATCAAGGTAGTGACTTATTTCAATATTATCTAATGTTGCTGAAAGAAGAGTAATTGGAGAAAATTTGCGATGTTTTAATATAGCTAATGCGAAATCTATCTCCCTACTTCGCTCATGGGCCTCATCAATTAGTATCAGTTTTGGTTCAAATGGAAAACCTGACTGCAAATAATTTAAGAAAATACCTGGAGTGACAATTAAAGCCCGAGGATTCTTAACAAAATGACTCTCAAAACGTATTTGGTAACTTAATCGACCATCACATAAAGGGTTCAAATACTTATGCAAGCTTCGCACTAAGACTCGTCGCGGCTGAATAAGGATAAATGGAATATCTTCCTCAAGTAGCCAGACTGGAATTCTTGTAGATTTTCCACTTCCTGTGGATGCTTTAACCAAACAAGGACGCGTACACTCTTTCAAATATTCAGAACGAATTTGATCGATAGGTAATTTACTTGTCTGTCTCACCATTTTTTCTCCATGGGGAAGACAATTTTATTAGAGTCAAACTATTAAGGAAACAATCCTAAAAAAACTTAACAAGAAAAATAAATACTCAACTACTTATAGATTAAAAATGTTTACAGATTCAGTTGCTGGCTTTCTTAAGTTTTTGGCCCAAAATCGTGTATTCATGATATAAGTCTTTATAAGATTCGCTGTTTATTTCACCCGCATTCTGCATTTCCATAAGTCGCTTATATATATCTTTTCTCTGGTTCCTCAAATCTACGTTATCGTACCTGTTAGTAAACGCCATATTTGTTCTAGAAATCTGCTGAGAACTATTTCCATTGAAGGAATTATGCGGACTCGCAGGTGCCTCCGCTTCACTAACAGATAACTGTGAACGGTCAGCAGGCTCACTAAGCTCTTCAGTTTCCAATGATTGAGTCTCCATTTCAGATTCAATAAGACCTTTGAGGGCAGCCCGCATACTGGGGTTAGCTTCCCATAGATACTGATACCTAGTCCGGTCTCCAGCTCCCGGAGGACGCCCAATCTTAGCATTCTCCACCTTAGGCCCACCCCATTTATCTAAACCGTTTGATTCTAAATACTGATCAATAGCCACTTGCATGTTTTCATATTTCCACGGCTGAGACCCTATTTGTGGCATTGAGTCTGGATTTCCGGAAGATGAAAAATCCCCATTATTTTCCGTTGGATTATCAGAAAACGCTAGCAACTCATTGTAGCGATCTTCTATTTTAGGGTAGTACCCTTCGATCTCTTGTTGCTTCTGAACAAATTGTTGAATATTTTGTTCATACTTTTGCAACTCGCCAGCTTGAGCCAATTGCTCGCGCACCTGCATAAGCTGCAAAAAATTATCTTGGTTGGTCTGAATCGTTTGTTGCATAGATTGCATCATTAGATCCATTTTTTCCCTGTCCTCGGCACGATTAAGATCCTGTAAACCTTTCTGATAAGATAATATTTCGTTGATTGAGGCAATCAAACTATTCTGACTTTGGTTGGTCTGCTCGAGAAGAGTCGCTATTTGCCCTTCCATAGCAGGATCATTTTTCTTCTTGCCAGTGAAAAATCCTACAATCGAACCCCAAAGATCGCCTAACATTCCCGCATGAGAAACGCTGGGTTGGCACAAACTCAAAAAGATTACGACTCCAGATAAAATTAGTGGTCTACAAAATAAGGCTTTCATGATCGTCTCCGAGAGATACTACGGTCTTTTACGAGAAATTGTTTCCACAAAATCTCTAATAACAGGAAATAGAGTACCCCAATGGGGAGACTTCAATATGAATTTAGGACTGATTTGCTCTAATTCACATTTTTCGTCATATGCCAAACTGAAACATTCCCGCTGCGACTTCAAACCAAGAATGAGACCATGAAAACGCATACTCAAAATGTGGCTGCACCCATAAAATCGCTTCAAGAACTCTCGCCAATCTCCCCTGTAAACGAAAACCGTAGCTTTAGGATCAAGGGACCGAATCTTTTTCTCCAGTGATACATCTTTTTCAAATAGAAAGTATTGACGCTTAATTCCAATACTAATTAATTCCTTGATCCAATCTTCCAATGGAGCCCCTCGCCAACTGCGTAAAACTACAGCCAGAGACTTGGTTGAGGCATACCTGATCGGCAAATCAAAATCCCAAACTAAATCACGAGTAACCTCTATCTTATTTGGATTCACCCCTAGATTGATTAGATATTCACTGGAGGACTTATCACGTACCTCAATAAGACTAACCAGCCAACTCGCGCATAAAACCAACCAAGCCGAACTTTTAAATTTTAGAGGAGAAAACCCTTGTCCGGACCAATACCAAGAACATCCCATAATACGCGCCAAAAATCCGAATGCCAGATAGTAAAGCAAACTCCACCGCGATGATTTATCCTGTAATATACCTCCAGGTCCCAGAAACATTCGCTCACACCTACAAAAACGATCCAATATCGCAGCCAAATCATATCTCAATATAACCTCAGTTTGCTTAGACTCTAAAGGTAGATTGGACATGTCAGAACATATAACAGTATGTTCTAGTACTTCTTTTTGGCGTCTTAATTGACATATTAGAAGTAAATCATCGCCCAAGTTTCCAAACCCAAAATAACCAAGATGTATGTAACCTGAACGCCTCTTAAATCTCACCAAAATCAAAATTAGAAATAATAATGTCAATTGAACCATCAACATTAGAATGAGTCCGCTTAACCAAAGGTTAGGAAAATTCATTTGACCCTGCTGAAAAAAGCTTAAAAAAAGTAGTATAGGAGCAAAAGTCGCTGTAGAAAGTAAAACTTTTCCCCATAACCAAGGCACAAAACTTGTCAACCAAACTAGGATGGAAGCTATCGCTAAACAAGATAGAGCTTGAAAAGGCTCTGTAATAGACCAAGTGGTGGACTCAACCAAAAAATCACCTAGATCTTCTCTCCATGCCGCCAAATACAAAGCTGCAGAAGCAACTAGCACTCTACTCGGCCACAATAGCATGGCATGTAAAACTCCATGAGCAGATTCAGAACATCGCACTTTGTATCTTTCCCAAATATTTGTCCAATGGCTAAACAATAGAGTTAATGTCATACCCCAAAGCATAATTTCCTGCTGCAAAATAATATTTAAATGCCAGTATCCAGAGCCAATAAAAAAAACACCTATAAACGCAAAGGGATGAATCAGAACTCCACAAATAATTAGGCCAATCGCCACCAGAAGTTTGTAAGCAGGCAAGAACTTTCTCTGCCAATGTGGCAAATCTTCAGAAGAAGAGGAAAATTCTGATAAACGAGAAGCATCCAGTAAAACCACCTTGGAGGGATCAAAAATATGCCACAAAGTCACCTGATAAGCTTCAACGACTTCAGCAGACCAGTTAAAGCCATGCCATTGACGGCCAATTTTTCTCTGAAACCAAGCTTCCCGAACTTGCTTACCAGTTATTGCGTCAGCCAAACTCGAATCGTTATATAAAGCTTGGTTAATTTCAAAAAGATCTAATTTTAAACCCTGTCTTAGATCTAGAACTAATTTTTCAGCAGATATACCTTTTTCCAGTGCCTCTTTCTTTTGCTTCTCAGAATTAATTAACCAGAAATAGGCCTTAGGATCTGCAACTTTTATATTAGTCGAACTCTGCCACTTAACTAACAATGTGGGCTTCCAATTGGAAGATAAGAATGATGGATAACCGAGGAAAAAGAAGACAAAGATAGAAATGAATACAATCGCAAAAAATAGTCCCGCAGGAACTTTCCAGTTGTACTTAGAATATGTGTTTTCTATTAATGCCATTATTGCAACTCCACAAAATAAAACACCCTGATTTCGCAGGGTGTTTTAAGCTGGCTTTGGAGGTCTTGGAGGACGCGGTGGGCCAGGCTTTTTGGACGCTGGTCGAGGTGCACCCGGAGGTCTAGGTGATCCCGGAGGTCTAGGTGATCCCGGAGGTCTAGGGGCTCCAGCACCAGGAGGTCTTGGCCTAGGTTTAGCGCCCACAACTCCTGGCTTGGACCCAGGGGGCCTCGTAGCTCCTGGACGAGGTGGAGTAGGCGGTCTGGGCCCCGGAGGTCTAGCCCCAGGAGGTCCTGGGCGCTTCTTTGGACCCGGAGGTCTTGACCTAGGTGCAGCACTAGGTGCATCCGATGTGGGTATAGGATTAGATTCAGCTCTTTTAGGGCTTGCATCGGTCTGAGCAAGTGACGCAGAAACAGTAGATGAATCACCCTCAACAGGTTTAACCTCATCAGCTCTGCCACGCTCTATGAGAAGTTGATTAAGTTCTTTCTGTAATTCGCGAGCTGCATCCTGGTCCGTGTTTTTCAATTTATCTACTTTGATCTTCAAAGCAACCACTTCATCAATCTTATCAAAACCTCGAACACAAACTTTATTCCGACCTGACTCTTTACATACATAAAGCATGTCATCCGCAGCATCTCTAACTGCTTCGAGCGTGTTTCCATCCTCCGGATAAGAAGCAACACCTACCGATAATGTAACACTTAACTCTCCTGCCTCAGTATCGAACTTTTTATTCTCTATGTTCTTACGCAACTGCTCAGCAACTTTCTTGGCTTCAGGCTTGTCCGTTTTCGGTAAAATTTGGCCAAACTCCTCTCCTCCATAACGACCGGCCAAATCTCCTTCACGGGTAACCACCTTGTAT
The DNA here is from genome assembly GCA_964650625.1 of uncultured bacterium. Classification (GTDB taxonomy): domain Bacteria; phylum Muiribacteriota; class UBA6191; order UBA6191; family UBA6191; genus JAYZAC01. The sequence goes on along the minus strand of CAZYUV010000036.1, from coordinate 10,520 downwards.
TGTTGTGCCACACCGGCTAATACAAAATCACCAATTGCATGCCCATAGGTATCATTAAATCCCTTAAAGTGATCTATATCAGACATGAAAAAAGCTACTTCATGTCCTTCGGTGTCAGCTCGCTTAATCTCTTGCTCGAAAAAGTCCAGCATAGCTCTTCGATTATGCAATCCTGTCAAAGCATCGATCGTTGCCCACTCTTGAGTTTTCTTAAACATCCTAGCGTTCTGTATCGCCATCGCGGCCAGAGATGTCAAAATCGTAACTAGGCGCATTTCGTCAGCTTTGTTTTCAGTTTTCTTAGCTTCTACGGCCTCTATATTAAGAACACCAAGCATTGCGTCTTTGGTTGCAAGGGGCGCACATATATGGGTTTTCTTGCCAGTAAACTTAGTCATTTGTGACAAGTTTGGGTCTGCTTTAAGAGATTCTGAGTCAACTACCACGTTTTTCTCAGCCACATATCCAACGATGCCTTCGCCCATGTTACAACTGAAAGCTTGAACTTCTGCAGCATCCCAACCATGATGATTAGAGAGGTTCAATTGCTGGGTGTCCGAATCAACTAGAATTATGGCAGCCTTAGTAGCTTTCATATTTCGAATGACGTTCTCCATCGTGATATCAATGACTTCGCGGGGGTCTAATGTTGAACCCACTACTTTCGCCATATTAGAAAGAGATACCATCAAAGACGATAAGGCTAAAACTCTGTTTTTGGTGTCTTCCATCTGACCAGATATCTTTTGAGATTCTTTTTTACGACGAATTAACTCCGCCTTGTAATCATCAATAGTTTTCTCTCCAGGCTTGGGCTCCTGCTTTTTGTTGATAAGGAAATCGGTAACAAAACTCATCAAGCCCGCTACAATAGCACCAGCTATCGACACCGAATATACCAGCATACTGAAAGCACTATTTAATTCATCTTCGTCACCACCTAAAATTGCATCTTCCGTAGGCCAAAGCATTCCAATAGCTAATACGACCACGAAGGTTAGGAATGAAGGTGCGCCTATTTTAATTAAGGTTTGAAGCATGATTGCGATTACTCAGGCAAGTTTAACATAGGTTCAACGGTAATCTGTAGAAAGAATGTAATACTTTAACTCTGTTGGGAGCGCCACAAAACATATGCAGTAACCATTAGAAATATAAGATTTTGAGTCCAGCCTGCAAAAAAAGGAGAAATTAAAGCATTTTTACCAAAAGGAATGCAAAATCCCATTATTAAAAAATAAGCGAAAGACAGAACCAAGCTAATACCAAAGCCAACAAAACTTCCTCCCCGAGCTGGACTCAAACCCAGAGCTGCCCCTAGAACACAAAAAATAACTGAAGCAAAAGGGAAAGCTGTCTTTGAATAAAAGTCCACCCAAAGTGGAGTAGTAGATAGTACTCCGCGGGAATCATGATACCGGATTAAATCCATTAGCTCTTTATATGACATTTCCTGTCGACGCTTCACTTCATAATTATTCAAATCTCTAGAAGTTAGGCCCAACTCTACATCATGCGACTTAAATCGTCGATTTATGGATTCTGAGTTACCCGGCTGCTCCATTGCCCAAGCACTGAAGATACCATTATGTAGCGTCCACACTTGCCCTTCCTTTAGAGTTCCTCGAGACGCGGTAAGAATCTCCTGCTGACCTGTATAAAGTAGCACTTCAAAAATTTCTCCAGTGTTAACATCCATTTTTCCAATATGCAGTAATTTGTCCTCACCAATACGCAACACCACGTTCTTTCTAAATCTCTCCGGCTGATGCTGCTTGATGTGAATTCTAAAAATCTCTTGTCGCTTTTTAAGCGCAGGTGGTACCACTCTATCTTGAACATAAAGAACTATACAGAACACTAAAACGGAAAACAGCCAGACCGGGCGCAGAGTGGCAAAAAAGCTTATACCGCCCGCCCTGATTGCAACCAATTCCGAATTCTTAGAAAGCTCTGCGAATACTAATAAACCAGCCAATAAACTGGCCGTTGGAAATATAAAAAGCATATCTTTTGGTATAGAACATAAAAACCATTCCAAAATAACCGCAGGGTCTATCTTATTCTTGAAAATATAATCTAGAGCTTTTTGCATGGGGTCCAAGGCAATAATCAAAGTGGTACCCATAAGACCAAACAAAAATGGTCCCCATAACTTAAAGAATATATATCTATAAAGAATTTTCATGGATTTTCTAGCTTATTTGAGTACCATCAATCTCACCCTCTAAATTCTCTTTAGCCTTGCTGGAACCCTTATTAAGCCGCACATCGCGCGAATCGACAGAGTTAGAAGGTCTAAGAAATATCGCATTGTGGTTACTTAATACATCTCCCACAGCAATACTCTGACTCGCATACAACCCTCTTCGAGCAACTTTTCTAATGTCTTTTTCAGCCTCAAGCTCCGGCCTACCTTTCTGGCCTAAAGCACGAAATAAATCACTAGAGTCATTAACTAAATGCCTCATATCTTCAGGCAACATAGACATTTTATGATCAGGCCCCTTTAGATTTCGATCGATTGTAAAATGCTTTTCAATGAATTGAACGCCTAAAGCAGTCGCACCAACACCTACTGCAGTACCTAAAGTATGATCTGAAAGGCCAATTGGCACCTTGAACTCTTCCCTAAAACTTAAGATGGTCTTCAAATGAACATCCTCCAACTTGGGAGGATAATTAGAAATACAGTGAAGTAAAATTACGGGATAATCTTCAAGAAAATTTTGAGTCATCAATTCTTTAATTTCTTCAAAATTTGACATTCCAGTGGATATTACAACCGGTTTACCAGTCATTGTAATTTCTTCTATAAGATCATAATAAGTCATATCACAACTAGCAACCTTAAAAGCAGGGACTCCCATCTCGTTCAAAATCTTTACATAAGAGTGTGTCAACGGAGTTGAAATAAATTGCAAATCCAAAGATTCTGCTTGAGATTTGAGAGTTGAAAATTCATCTGGTCTCAATTCACAAGATTTAAATATTTCGAAAGCTTCACTCAATGAAGGATGCAAAAATTCTTCCGTAAAGTAACTTTGAAACTTTACGCCATCGACACCAGTATCGGCTGCTGCGGCCACCATTTCCGAAGCCAAACCCATGTCCCCATTGTGATTCAGGCCGATTTCAGCCAATATAAAAGGACGCTGTAAAGTCTCATTAATCCCAAATTTATGAGATCCTATCTTAAATTCATTCACTTAAAACCTCCCTAACAACTTTAGATAAAACCTTACCGTCACAGCGGCCCTTGAGAAGGGGCATTAATTTACCCATCATTTTACCCATAGACTCGGGCCCAGAAACGTTCAGCGAATTCTTAACTTTCAAAACTTCTAATCTGATGGCGTCTTCACTCAACTGTTCGGGCATGAATTCCCTTAAAACAGCAATCTTCTTTTTGGCTTCCGAAATTGCATCTAAGCGATTGTCCTTTTCCAAAAAGGAGATAGTTTCATTGAGACTTTTTATTTCTTTTTGGACTATTGCAAGAATTTGATCATCACTAGCCTCTTCTTTGGAGTCTATCTCCAACTTACGTATCGCACTCCAAACCATACGTATGGCTCCTAAATTCAATGACTCCCGAGCTTTCATCGCTACTTTCATTGAATTTTGTATATTCTGTTTTAAGCTCATCAATAACTCCTCAAATATGCCTAAAGATTATGTTCTAATTTCCTTCATTTAGGTCGAAAAGTAAAATAGATGTTTTACCCCATCCGCGTCTAGGAGATTTATATGATTGTAAAAAAGATCACAGGAATCGTAATTAGTTTATTCATTGTATATTCGTTACCAGCTTCCGAAATCTCAAAACAAGCTCAACTTCTATTCAAGGAAGCTCTTGAATTCAATGCCTCTGGAGATTACGCCTCCGCCGTTTCCAAATATATAGAAGCTTTTAATGAAGATGGCGACATAGCAGGCCTGAGCGATGAGGGCCTTCTTGAAAATGCATTGAGCTATTTTAAAAAGATTCTGAAAGACAGTCCCCAAGATTTAGAAATTCTCATGTGGCTAGGGACTATAGAAACTTTACGTGGAGATGTCCAGTCTGCAATAAAATACTATCAAAAGGTTGTAAATATTGCGCCCACATCTCCGCAAGGACTGGACGCTGATAAAGAAATTTTAAGAATGGAATCTGAAGTCCGAAATAGACAAGAATCTAAAATAAAGAAAAAAGAACAAGAGCTCCGCAAAATGAATCAAACTCAAATTCTGCGAGATAATATCAGACGTGAAATGGACCAAAAATATTCCAAACAAATAGAAGCTCTTCATGGAGAAATAAGCGAATTAAAGGAGCAGACTGACAAACTTAAAGAAGAAGCTCAGAAAGCTCGTGAACTCAATGAAAAAATGCGCAAAGAACACGAAGAACTCAAGGAAAAAAATGCACATCATCGTAGAATGTACTTATTCTACAAATACCGAAAAGGTAAGTAAGCAAATCTCAAAGCAAACTATTTTGCTTACTTTGGATCATATGATGCAGTCTTTTCGTCATATTATCCATTTCTTCTTTATTAAGCTTTTTATCTACACAGTCTAATTGAGGCTGCAAAATATAAATATGAGAGCGATTTGCCTTGATAAGTCTTCCACCTCGAGGGAGAGTCGTATGCATTCCATGAATATAGGCTGGAACCACGGGTACCCTTAGCCTACTAGCTAAATTAACCGCCCCTTCCTTGAACTCTTGAACTTTGCCATCCATAGACCTAGTTCCCTCTGCAAAAACACAAAGATTGTAGCCTTTTTTCACGAGCTTGAGAGCTTCCTTAACTGCTCCCACATCAGCACCTTCTCTCTTTACTGAAATATTGCCTGCCATTCGACTCATCAGACCTAGGGACGGTACTTTATGAAGCTCTTCCTTCACCATAAAATTTACCATGTCAGGAAAATAAGCCCATACTGTAACGGGATCCCAATGAGAGCAATGATTCATAACCAGTATGTAAGGTCTTGAAAGACCATCAAGATACTCTTCTCCTGAAACATCGCATTCGGTGAGAGTCATTGAACAAAGAATGCGAGCAATCAATTTACCTAAAAATTGATGCACATTATAATAACCTGTACTTGAATCTACTGACATAATTGTGTTAAAGCTTAACCCTATGAAATTGATCGGTAAAGAAGAGTTTCAAGAAGAGCTTTGGAAGCAAAGTGGTACGGATTTATTGCAACGTTTTCCTCAAGAGATAAAAGACAACTACCAATTCATCTTTGCTTTGAATGACTGGAAAAGCCTCTTAAAACTAGATAATGAGATTATCCAAGAGCATATACAGTTTATTCAATCATGCCTTATCGAAAGCATGATTCAACTAAGTATTAATGAAATTATGCATCCTTTACAATATGTAACTGAGGTTAAAATTAAAGGACAAATTGAGCTCGCTAGCCAATGTAAACTTGGAACCGTACATAGAATTACAGAAATTAATAACACTCAGTATTGGGAGCTCAGTCGCTGGAATAGCGCCAGTAAAGATATCAATCCCGAGGAGTTTGTGCGATTCACATCACTCGATGAAACTATCGATTCCATAACAGCAATCGAGGCAGAGTGGCGTAAAAAACGCTCAATTTTTTCAGCAGATTGACCCTTAAATTACTGCGGTGGATTAGCATGCTTTGCTAGTATCGCCGCCAGCAATGCATTTAGAATATACCAAATAAACTCTGCTTGTAATGCGATTGGAATGTAGTCTAGATCTACTTGGGGCATGAATGCACTTACCAACAAGAAGCCTGCTAAACCAAAACCCATACCCTGCAGAAATGGCCTCAAAAATTTAATCTGATAGCCAAAACCCACAAAAAGAAGGATCCAGAATGCAGATCGAAAAATCGGATTAGCCACATCCAATCCTAACAAGGCCTGGTCCCACACCGGTATCGGATAAGAGAGAAAGCCAGGAAACTGGTCCACATGACAATTCAACCCAAAAGGAACTAATCCACTACCAAATGCCAGCAAACCTAGCATTGAAAGAGGGTGTAGCAGACGAGTGATGTTAGATTTTAAAAATGCAAAGGCGATAAGAAAAGCCGCTAACAATCGGCTCCATCCGGTACCCATAATAGCCTGATTCACTGCATTCCCAACATCCAACAGTCCCGCTCCATATAAATGCTCCTCACCCTTGTAGTGAGCACTAGAAAGCAAAATTTGTTCAATCCGCTTAGCATCGGTTATACCTGCTGACACCAGTAAAGCAGCAGCACCTGCAACGTGAGGCGCAGCCATTGAAGTCCCCATGAATAGCATGTAGTCATCTTTTGCATTATCCTTTGCATAAATACTATTCTGCAAAACTCCGTCCGGATAACCATCATCGTTTTGGTCAACCCGCACATTACCACCGGGAGCGGCTATCGCCACTTCTTTTCCACGACTAGAGTAAAAGGTTATTGTTTCATCGTATTGCACAGCACTGACCGCCATACATTCAGGAAATTTAGCCGGATAGCCTATTCCTCCACCGGAATTTCCCGCTGCACAAACAAGCAGAACGCCCTTCTTTACCGCATACTTGCAGGCCTTGCGTAAAATTGACGACGGAAACGGACCTCCAAGACTCATATTGACCACATGAGCACCTTTATCAGCTGCCCATTTTATAGCATTCGCTATAGCCCCTAAACTTCCGCGACCGGAGCCATCCAGAACTCTGAGAGGCATTATGGCAGCACCGGGAGCCACTCCAACTACTCCTAGACCATTATTAGTCGATTGCGCTATGGTCCCCGCTACATGGGTACCGTGACCATGATCGTCATTTGCATGAGAATCGTTGTCAACAAAGTCAAAAGGGTGCACAAATTGAGTCTCGTTTAGATCACGAACTCGCTTAAAACGATCATAATCCTCGTAAGCAACCCCTGTATCTATTACAGCTACAACCGCCCCATTACCCTGTACTCTGGAAAATGCTTGCGGTAAATTGATCTGAGCCATGTGCCATTGATGCTTATAATAAGGGTCTTGAAAATCTGCTGGATCTGGGTCCTTAGGCTTTCTTAGATTACCGACAATTTCTGCTTCACCCACTAAACTGTAAATATAGTTGGGCTCCACAGCTTCGACTAATGGCGAAGTTTTGAGGCTCTTAATTAAATTTTTAATACCTTTAGCTAGTTTTATCAATCCGATTTTTTCTATTGGAAATAGGTCATATTGTTTGTAGTCAACGGCGAATTTTGCTTCGAATCTTTGGATTTGTTGCTCAGTAACATTATTCTTAAAATCAACGATAATACCGTCTGCCATATAATCGCTGATAGCTGAGAAAGAATTCCCTACAACAATTTTTCCATCTTCAGGTTCAGGATTCTCAGCACTGTTACCAATCATGCTAAATGCAAACAGAAAAGTAATCAGTAGCAATTGGAAGAATTTCATAATCTATCCCCTTCTACAGTTTTCCTAATTCAGGGTTGTTACGTAAAATATACTCATAACGATCCATAGAGGTACCGGTAGCTTCATTAAACAATGGATTACCGCCTAAATATACGCTATCCAAGGGCTCGCCAAATTCATTTAGACCCTGTGCCTTAATCCATTGATCAATCCTATTTTTAACAGACTCAGATACATTAATGCTTGCTTGATGCTGCTCAGGCATAACAATTTTACCGTCTTCCACAAGCCTCTCCTCAGGTCAGTAATTTCATCAAACACCGCCTAACTCAACAATGTTTCATCTTTTAAATTATACCATTTGCAAGATATGACTTTGAAGCCATTGAACATTAAGCGTATCGCCATGGGTTATTGCTTATAAAAATCTCGAAGACGAGACAACGTATCTTTATGAATCTGTAGCTTTTTGATGGCCCGATTTTCTATCTGACGAACCCTCTCGCGAGTCACTCCCATCATACTGCCAATCCAAGAGAGACTACGAGGAATCCCATCATCAAGACCAAAGCGTAGACTAATAATCATCGCCTCGCGCTCAGATAAGACCTTCATCACCTTATCAATCTGATCTCTTAACACCTTCTTGAGAACTACTACCTCTGGTGAATTTTCCTCATCAGTATCCTCTATAAAGTCTTTGATAGAGGAATCAGAATCGTTAATTGAAGCTTCAATTGAAACCGTATCTTGAACCATTGTGAGAAGATTCTTTATCTGAGCTTCAGTAAGCCCTGTGCTTACGCTTAGCTCTTCTATTGACGGTTCTCGACCCCACTCATCTGTTAACTCGCGTCTTGCACGCTTTAACTTATTTAGGGTTTCCATAACATGTACTGGTATACGAACCACTCTAGGCTGTTCTGCAATTGCTCGTATAATTGATTGACGAATCCACCACGTTGCGTAGGTAGAGAATTTATATCCTAGAGAATAGTCAAATTTTTCGATAGAGCGGAGTAGTCCCATATTGCCCTCTTGGATAAGATCAAGAAATAGGATTCCACGGTTAACATATTTTTTAGCAATATTAACGACTAATCTAAGATTGGACTCGACCATTTCTTGCTTAGCATCTATATCCCCCATCTCAATTTTCTTGGCGAGCTCTACTTCCTTCTTATCATCAATCAAGTCAAGCTCTTTGAGATTGGTCAGATAACTTTGTACGGGATTGTCCAATCCCTCCGTAATTAAGGAACTAGCCTTACGAGGAGCTTTAGGATGCCCCCTACGTTTTCCCCTTAGCTTATTAAAGCGCCGTTCAGCCATCGCTCATTTCTTCAAAAGAACCCATACGAGAGTACTTTTCATTTCGTAAACGAACTCTTTCACTTGGTTCTAATGCAGCCACAGATTTTATATTTTCTAGTATACTTCTCTTTACATCAGCAAATATCTGTTGATGATCGCGATGCGCTCCGCCCATTGGCTCAGGAATAACCTCGTCGATTACACCTAGTTCATTGAGATCACGAGACGTCAATTTCAATGCATTGGCCGCCTCCTCCGATTTTGAAACATCTTTCCACAGAATCGAAGCGCATCCTTCAGGACTAATGACCGAATAAATACTATTTTCAAGCATTAAAACTCTATCACCCACTCCTAAGGCAACTGCTCCGCCACTACCGCCTTCTCCGATTACCAAAGCTATAACTGGACACCTCAAAAAACTCATTTCAAAAATGTTACGCGCAATAGCCTCACCCTGACCACGCTCTTCAGCTCCTTTACCAGGGTAAGCACCAGGAGTATCGATAAAGAGGATGAGAGGACGCATAAATTTATTAGCAAATTGCATTATTCGCAATGCCTTGCGGTAGCCCTCAGGATGGGGCATTCCAAAATTACGAAAAATTTTCTCCTCAGTACCGCGACCCTTCTCGTGACCTATAACCACCACTGGCATGCCATCTAATTTAGCCAATCCACCGACTATGGCATGATCATCTTCAAACTGACGACCACCATGTAATTCAACAAAATCTTCAAAAATCGCCTTGATGTAATCTGAGGTATATGGACGCTGTGGATGCCGCGCTATTTGAGTTATTTCCCAAGCGGTAACATTGTTATAGACCTCTTCGCGCAAAGCCTCTAGCTTATGCGTTAATTTTTCAATTTCAGAGCTTAAATCTAATGTATCTCCATCAGAAAGTTTACGCAGCTCGTCAATTTTAGATTCGAGCTCTACAATTTTACCTTCAAAACCAAGTGGCTCAATGGCTTCCATAATACTTGCCATCCTTTTCTTTGAAGAAACTTAATACACGACCCAGAGTTTCACGTAGATCAAAGCGGCTACAAATCATATCGATAACGCCCTTCTCCAAAAGGAACTCTGAGGTTTGAAAACCTTCGGGCAACTTCTCGTGAATTGTCTGTTCGATGACTCTCGGCCCAGCAAACCCTATCAATGCCTGTGGCTCAGCAATAATAATATCTCCGAGCATTGCAAATGAAGCCGTAACACCTCCCGTAGTCGGATCACACAGCACCGAAACGAATGGTAAATGTTCCTTAGAAAGTCTCGCGATGGCTTGCCCTGTTTTAACCATTTGCATTAGAGACAGAATTCCTTCGTGCATCCTTGCACCACCTGAGGCACTAAAGATGATCAAAGGAATATGTAGTTCACGGGACTTTGCTGCAGCTCGAGCTATTTTTTCACCTACAACAGAACCCATCGAGCCACCCATGAAACCAAAATCAAAAAGCCCCAAGACTACTTTATGGCCTTGAATGCAAGCAACTCCAGTGATGATAGCCTCTTCACTTTGAGTTTTTTCTTGGGCACTCTCCACACGCTCTTTGTAAGTTTTGCTGTCAGAAAAACTTAAAGGGTCTGAAGGAACCAAGCCGGCACCAAACTCTTCGAAAGTTCCTTCATCGCACAATACTTCTATTCGATCAGAATTAGGAATCCTAAGATGCTTACCACAATGAGGGCAAACGTATAGATTTTTCACCAAATCTTTATTGAAGATTGTTTCTTCGCAAGACGGACATTTGGTTGCCACATCTGGCAAGCCTTTTATCTTAGTGGTAAACCAGCCCATGCTGACCT
>CAZYUV010000035.1:0-18392 GCA_964650625.1 uncultured bacterium | reverse complement strand
TTATGGAAGATCACTTTGAAAATTATCGAAAAAAGATATTTGAGCTATTTAGATCAAGCTTGATAAATAATAACGAAGAATTTCGAAATGACATAAACCAGCTTAAGGCATTCTATTATCGTTATTGGCAGCGCTATCCGAATCAAGCTAGTGAAGAGTTGGCGCTTCAATATTTAAATCAAGCTTGTGAAGCCAAACAAGTAATGGCCATGACTGACTGGGCTATCATAAACTTAGATAAGCAATATGAGAGTGCTATTAAGCTACTTGAATCGGCTGCAAAAGCAAAAGAACCCAAAGCAATGGCAATACTAGGAAAACTTCTTCTAAATGGAGACTCTAGACTGCAGCGAAATGAATCAGAGGCGTTGCTTTATTTGGATTCGGCATGCTCAGCTGAAGTCGTTTCAAGCTGCTACGATCTTGGTAGCTTACTAAGTGAAAGTTATGAAATACCAAGAGACCTGAAGAAAGCTGTCAAACATTTGAGTTTTGCTGCCCTTAATAATCATAAAAAATCCTTGATAAAAGTTCTTAAAATATTACAGCGTAAACCAGATTTAACTACTGCTTCTATACTTAGAAAACTAAAAGAGATCGCACAAGACCGTCACTTGGCGAGTCCGAACAAACTCACCCCAGCTAAAAACCCATGGGAAGAACTCTTAGATCGTTCCAAGAAAACGAGTAATTTAGAGGAAAAATCCAAATTATTGGAGCTCTCTAGAAAAAGTTTGTCAAAAGAACTTATTCAAGGCTTCGAAATGAATTATCAGCAGCATCTTATTGCACAAGAATCTCTTCAACTCCAAATTATCCTGAATCCCTTTGAAACTTTTTCCCAAATGCAAAACTGTTGGGACCTTCTAGAGATATCAAAAGCCACGGATCAACTGAAAAACTTTTTTATCTTCGAAGGAGTGAAAATAAACTGGGAAGAGAATCTGAAGCGATTAGAGCGATTAGAGCAGACACTCTCACTACATTACAAAATACAAACTATAAGAGTCTATGATGAAAGTTATCAGTTTTGGAATTCCAATTTTAGTAAACTGGATGAATATTTCACTGCTCTTTTAAGCTTTAGAAGAGCTGTGCAACAGAGTATTGGCCCGTCGATGGACCTACTTGAAGAAAAACTCACTAAAAAGCGCGCAGAACTGGCTCTGAGGTTGGCCTCAATTAATCATGAAATGGGTCAGATGAAAGCTTGTTCCAGCTGGATTGAGCGTGCCAAAAAAGATAGGCATCCACTTCAAAAACTGGTGGAAGGACGAATGTTGGTATCAGCCAAACTTGGGTTGAGGAATGATGACCTTGCCTGGCAACTGTTAATGGAAGCAGCGGCTGAAAACCCCCATGTGGAAATCAACGATTCGCTACCCTTGCCTGGTGGAAAAGCTGAGAGTTTAATTCTGTTATCTAAAATGGTTGCAAGTCAGCGATCCCCAAGAAACTACTGGGGTAAAAAGTATGAGTATGTTTTCTTGAAAGCTGCAAGCCATTTTCAGCCTCGTTACAAAGATTTATTGGGGAACCTAAGTAAAAAAATTGACCCAAGCCTTGCACTCAAGGCAGAAAAACTTGCGCAGCGCTTGATTCGAAATTTATTCGACCAGTAATTATTGTTTCACTGTCTTTGCTAAAACAATTAATAGAAAGGTACAATATTAATGGAGACACCAAATGTGTGAAGCACTCACTGATAACCGTCGATTCGTAAGCCTTAAAAGTACTAGTGGAGAATACCTGATCATTCCATATTCTGATTTCTGCTGCAAAGACGTACCATCAGATCCTAAGATTTTTTTAGGAGACACTTGGGTAAGTGTCGATTGGTATAGCCTAAAATTCCATAATTCACTGCCCAAAGCATGGTCTCGGGTTGAAGACGAAACTGCAGAACGTTTCTAAAGTAATTAAATTAACTACCTAGTAACAACTACGGTGTACCAAACTTGCTTATGCTTCTAACGGGATTTAGCTTCATAACCGGATTAATTTTAGCCTATGCTTTATTAAAGCTAGGTGAGAATAAATTAAAATTATTTCGAAAGTCACCCTGGCTTGGTAACGATACAATTTTTGACTGGCTAATACAAAATGAAGAACTAAAGTCAGAAATTAGAACCAAAACTCCACTACCAGACGAGTCGCGAATTAAATCAAAAATGACATTGGCTTCAGGCACCCTTGATAGTCTTCAGTTGCGCGACGGGTTTGAAGAAAATAAGTTAGCAGTTGAGCACTTTGATACAAGTTTAAGAAAAGTCTTACGAAAATTTAAACATAAGGATCGAGCTCAATTTTACGAACTTCTTTGTACAGAAAGTCTATTGGTTTATCTGCCTTCATTAGTAGATGATGAGAGTCTTCTTAAAAACCTACCATTTCTGCAACAAACTGCGGACTGGCTTTGTTATAAGAGTTGTGACCGTGGTCCACTTAAAATTGGTTTAATCCTTCAGGGCCTTAGCCCTAATCCGAATATCGAATCTATCATATCTCTAGGTCGCCATGACGAGACCGCCTATTGGGCTGGCGTAGCATTACGATTAGCTAATAAGAATCCGGACCAAGGGCTGTTTCAAATAATGAGTAGCTTACAAGGCTGGGGAAGGATTCAATGCATTCGTTTACTTAGTGAAAAGCCAAGCACAGAAATAAAAAAGTGGCTACTGACTGAGGGTTACAAAAATAACATCCTGTTTGCTGAAAGCATCCTTGATATCTGGCATTTTGCAAAACCATTAGAAACCTTTAATTCTCAAGAAAAATTAAATCTTGATCTATGCCTTGGTCTACTTGAAGTTTTTGAAGTGATGCTAACTCAGATCCATCCATTGCAGTTAGATCATTGTCCAGGTTTTGAAGAATTACTGATTGTATTATCCAACGAATTACGTCGCGTCCACACCACTAGTGAATTCAGTAATATTGTCATGAGAGATCTTAGTACTTACAACGCCTGCCGCTCAATTCAAAGCATGCTTAATGACAGCTTTATGGATGTACCCCCCTTCAATGGACTTGATTTCAGTGTATCCGAAGCCAAAAATATTTTGAGTTGTTTAACTGACATTCTCGATTATGACTTAAGCGCCTGGAAAGCTGTCATCGATAAAGAGCTATTTAAAGAGTCGATGGACAATTATGCCGAAGCTTGTAATGCAGCCAACGAGCTAGGTATGGATATCTGGCCACTACATCAACAACGTTTACTTAATGACCCTCGTAACCCACTTTTGTGGTCAGCACTTTGCTCTACCAATGATATTAGAAGAGCGAAAAAATGCATTGCTATTGCTACTGAGATACTGCCACTCGATGAAATTGCTACAGGTCCCAAAAAGCAGCATGGTATTCCGCCGGGTTTCAAAAGTCATTATTGCCTTCAGATACTATTGAGTCATATGCAAAACTTTCCGGGTCAAGGTCGTGAATTAATTCTAGCTGGATTAAAAAGCCCGCTAATAATCAATCGATTATCTGCGATGCAGACATTAGATTGCTGGCGAGATATGCAATGGGAAGACTTCGACTCATACTCTGAAACTCTCTCCAATGCATTGAAAATCGAGATTGAACCATCTCTTAACCTGCGTCTACAGAATCTGTGTAGTAACCGTCAAATTGAGGACGGGATTGATGAACTAGACATAGAGTCTGAAAAAGCTAGACAATTTCTACTGGACGATCGAGGGATTAAATACTGGGAACCAAATTCTTAATCGCTCTAAAACCATTGGCTCATTTTAGAAGTAAGGTACAGATGATTCTTGCTCAAGCTGAAGATCATGTAGAATTACGTGCACTAGCTGGGTCATTCTGAGGTAAACCAAACCTGCTTGCGAATCTAAATTCTCCAAGGCTCTAAAATCTACTGGCAAACTTAAACAACGTATTTTTCGCAACTTCGCTTGACCAGTTGGGTCAGGTTGCTCCCATGAGTTAGTTAACACCATAGTAGGATCACCAACTCTGTTACTCAAGGAAGCTTTCAAATAGATTCCTAGTCTATAATCTTCGTATCCGGCAAGCAGTTGAGGTTCACTAATTCGCCAGCTTTTCCTATCAAAATCCATTGGGTGTTTTAACCAGTTTAATCGAGCCATGTACTGATTGAAAAATTCAATAAACTCGATCATGGATTGACCGTGTTGATTTGCATTTACATGATATGGCTCAAAAGGATACGAACTATTTCCTAGTCCGCGACTCTCTTGAATTAATCCCTGAATCAAATAAAAGAAGCCTTCTAAGGCTTGCAAGCCCCATTTGGTACTTGGGTCCAGTAGTGCTAAATTATCTGGCAAATCCAAGTTGGCAACTTCCTCATATTTGCCCTCTTCAGTTTGATTAAACAGACTAAGTCTCTGCCGTGGTTCTCGGTATAATGAATCTTGTTCTGTAGAAGCATTGTAATTTAGAACTAGTATACTTCGATCTAATTTCACACTGTATTGAGCCTGTATATAGGGCTCTTGATGCTCCCTACGCTCAAATTTGAACTGTACATTCTGCACACCAATCCAATCCACAAAGAATGACTCCAACAAGTGACTGAATTCTCTGAATTGAATCAATTCCTGAGAGGCCTGTGGAATACTCTGACCTCGATTAAGCCAGCGCAAATAATTTCTTTTCCAATGTTGAACCACATCGACGAAATTCAAGCTTTACTTCTCCTTATGCCTTGTCTGCGGACTCGCACTAAATCGACACATCGATATTATGGAAAATGTATAAAACTTCCAGATAGGAATCTAGCTTATTTAAACTATTTAGTAGATGCAACTCGTTTCTTAAAATACCTAAATAAAAAACATGGCTTACTATACTTTTGTTTGTGATTACTACCACTAAGATATTCAAAGGGAAGCTCTGGTTTTTCACATACCTTTCCTTTTTTATCCAGAAAAACTTTATTTAATTCGTAATTGAGATGAAAATGTGGATTTTTGATTAATTCATAATCAGATAAAAACCATGCGTTACCTGAATCCGAGCCATCAGCAGGACCGATGATAATGAAATCGGGATTTCGAGAGAATACGTAGTCACCGTCCCCTTTGAGATGTCCAGGAATACGCTGCCAGGGCAGAATTGCCTTTGAAACAAACCTACGAGCTACTACTGGATCATTAAGTCCTAGCATATCGATAAAGCGATGAGATGGTGCATAATAAGGAGTCGAGCCAGCTGTGTTTAGTGCTATCAATGAATCATGATGCCATTCCGAAGAAATATATTTTCCAACAATAGTTCCATAAAAAGCAGCCAAGTCTTCCTCTTGAGGATTAAGTATAGGCTCAAAAAGCTGCATACCTGTTAGGAAAATTAAACAGAAGCTAATGATGAGAACATTATTAATATTATTCTCAACTAAGCTTGCTATCGAACAAGTTAAGGTAATACTTATGAGTGGCACTAAGGAAGCAATCATGCGGAAAGATTGCATATGGTCACCACCAGCAACAAATATTATAAAAGCTAGATAAGAGAATATGAGCGTGCCAAGATAAATCAATCGATAATCAAGTGAAGATCTATAGAAGCTGTAAAAAAGTAAAAGACTTATTATTAACAATAAAAAAGGAAAATGAGTGAAGTAATCATATATGTAGTTAATTCCATTGTTGAACTTTAATAAAAATGGTGCCCCAGACTTTGCATAGAATGTATTTGGAACGAAATCACCGTAATAGTTTATCTGCCAGCAAATATAGGGAAGCATTATAAAAGCGCACCCCAGCCATAAAATTATTAAACTGGATGCCAACTGTTTCCTCGAGTAAACTACTGTACCTGGCGCCACATGAGAAACAAAAGCCACCTTCTGATTTAGACTTTTGCGATAATAACAAAACAAATAAATGCTTGAAGCACCGATAAATACAATAGCATCTGGTCTGGTTAAAAAGGCCAACCCGAAAAAAGCACCACTAAGCAGAAATCTTCTATTTACATAATTTTTTCCAACAGCAGAGAGAAAAATTACTGTGCCTAGCAAGGTGAGAAATCCAAATAATACGGTCTCTAAACCTCCCAAAGTCCAAACGATTACTGGCGCAGATGTGATGAAAATAATGATTGGTAAATGCTGAAAATTCTTACTATATCCTAATCTAAATGAGTAACCACAGTATGCTAGCAAGATGGCAGTAGCTAGGAAGGCTGCACTGCTAACTAATCTGGCTGCAACTACCAGATCAAGACCAAAA
The DNA here is from genome assembly GCA_964650625.1 of uncultured bacterium. Taxonomy (GTDB): domain Bacteria; phylum Muiribacteriota; class UBA6191; order UBA6191; family UBA6191; genus JAYZAC01. Next base: position 12,168 of record CAZYUV010000035.1, on the reverse strand, counting down.
TAGCCTAGAATATATACGCAAAGAAGGTGCAGAAAGTTGGTGTAACCTTGAACATATTCACCCTCATTCCAAACTATTCCATGTCCTGTAATCCAATTTTTTGCATATCTTAATGTGATATAAGCATCATCATGAAAAAAATTCCAGTTTTTGAAAAGAATAGCGACTGCCAGTATTACCGCTAATGCTATTGATATGGCTTGTATAAGAAAGACAGTTTTACTATTACCTTTGTCTTTAGCAAAACTATTTACGGGTATCCTGTCCATCGATTTCCATCTTGAGGTTTTCAAGTTCTGTAGCCTGCTTTTCCCATTCGGTTAAAGCCTCACTCAATTTTTTCTCAAGCTGATTCTTTTTTTGCATTACGTCTTTTTGATCATCTTTTGATAACTGAGAAAACTTTTCATAATCAAATATAAGAGCCATATTATGATTATTCTGTGCTTCCAAAGATTGATAGTCTGCCTCTAACTGATTCACAGTGCGAGTTTTTCTTTTTAGTTCTGATTTTAAGCGCTTCTGTTCTTCATAACTAAGTTTAGGCTTCGCTGTTTGCTGCTTTATCTTAGTAGTCTTTTTCGATGCTTTGAGATAATCCTCGCGCCCTTTTTCCAGATACTCTTCATAGCCACCTGTAAATTCTTCAATCCCACTGGGCTTTACTAAAATCAGTCGATCAGCAACGGCACGGACCAGAAAACGATTATGACTTACCACAATTAAAGTTCCTGAATATTCTTGCAAAGCCTGCGCTAAAGCTTCCACTGTTTCCAAATCTAGATGATTGGTTGGCTCATCCATTACCATTACGTTTTGCTTCTGTTTCATGATGCGAGCAAGAACTAATCGTCCGCATTCACCGCCACTCAATGCGGCTATTTTTTTGTCAGCCTCTTCACCAGAAAACAAAACTAAACCCAGTAATTTTCTACTACCTGAAATACCTAAGGATGGCTCTTGATCCATTACCCAATCTGCTAAAGTTTGATTCCCATTCAAAATATCGTGATGATCTTGAGGAAAATATGCTGGATGAGCTTCATAGCCCCACTCAACATTTCCATCATCACTTTTAAGTTGATCCATAATAATTTTTAGCAGGGTCGATTTACCCACACCGTTTGGACCAAGGATCGCTATTTTCTCACCGCGACCAATTTCGAAATTAATATTATTGAGAACCTTGTTGTTTCCAAAACTTTTGCTCACCTTTGATACACTTAGGGGCGTAATACCGGATTCTCTGCAAATATCAAATTGAAAATGAGGAGCCCGCCTGGAAGTCTGTGGAATCTCTATCTCTTCAAGTTTTTGGAGCTGTTTGCGCTTAGATTGAGCTTGAGTTGCTTTACTTGCTTTCGCACCAAATCTTTCAATGAATCTAGAAAGTTCCTCACGTCGCTTGTCTTGATTAACTCTAGTTTTATCCAAAATTTCAATATCTTGTAATTTCTGAGCTATAAACTTATGGTAAGGACCTCGATAAACTCTTATATCTTGATAATCAATGTCTAGGTAAAATTGAGAAGCTTTATCCAAGAACTCATGGTCATGACTAACTAGCAAAATGGTTCCCTGAAATTCTTGAAGATATTGTTCAAGCCAGACGATACTATCCAAATCAAGATGATTAGTGGGCTCATCTAAAAGTAACAAATCAGGCTGTTCAAATAAAAGGCGAGCGAGTAGCACCCGTAATTTGAAACCGCCACTTAGGACTCTTAATGGCTCTAAATGACGCTCCTGTTCAATCCCTAGGCCCACCAATATACGCGTAGCTTCGCCCTCCGCTGAATACCCATCAAGACTGGCATATTGCTCTTCAATCTCTGCCATTTCCAAACCCTCGGAATCACTTAAATCAAGTTTTTGAAGTAGCTCTTCACGACGAGTATGAAGTTCATAAAACTTTTTACGACCCATAAGAACTACATCTAGGATCTTGCATTCCTCATAAGCAAAGTGATCTTGGCGTAATACCCCAATGTGCATTTTAGAAGGTCGGCTGATAGAGCCACTATAGGCCGCTTCATCTCCACTAATTAGACGCAACAAAGTAGATTTTCCTGCACCGTTGGCGCCTACAATGGCATAATGTTCACCATCTTTTAGTTGTAGAGTTACATTTTCAAAAAGTAATCGATCGCCATAGCGATGGCTGATTTGATCGAGGGAGAGATTCATCATAAGGCTGCAAGCATAACCAGATAACCTCAAGGCATCAAGTAATGAAAACCAAACTATTTGTATTTCTGATTTTATTTAGTATCTATAGAGTGGGTTATACGGCCCATAAGTACTTACTGACTTCCTCTGATCAAACACCAATTTGGCTTCAAGTAAGTGATGATTACTCTTATAAATTAGTGGACAAGAACAAGAGTTATAAGCTTTTGCAACGCAAGGAATATATTTTCGAAGGTGCACATTTACTACAGGTTCTTCCCAAAGCCAAAAAAATGGCTCTTTTAATGGGCTTTAAGACTATCGCTAAATCTCGAGATCTAAGACTGTCAGCTTATGAATTTGTTATTAATGATAAAGGTATGCTCAATAAAGAACCAAAAAAACTAGATTATCTTGACCCACTTATTTTTGAGGCTGGCCGACTCAGCTCAGAAAATGGGCAAATTCGAATTAAAGAAGAAATAAAACCATATGGCAGTTCTATAACTGATAGAAACGGCGAACATTTGCCGCTGCTGAAGGAATACAAAATAAGGTATCGCGATAGTCTGCAGATATCAGCACCGTACTGGCCAGTGCCCATTAATAGTTTAGATTACCTCAATCTAGCCCATGCCATGAAGACGCATAAGTTATTTAAAAAAGCAGCAGCGCTTTATACTATTGGCCTTAATCAACAGAATCGACAGTTGAATGTACTCGACCCTTATATACGTCAACAAATACATTATGATTTTGCTAGATCTCTAGTAGAGGCCGGTTACCCTAAAAGAGCAAAAACTGTTCTAAAATCTCTAGGTTCTCGATTGAAAAGTAAATCAAGATTAAGAACACCTGTTTTCAAACTATACAAACGGGTACTAAAAGAACTCAGCGAAGATTAATCCCACCCATGCGACTACCGATAATCTTAATATGAAAGATTCATCGGTAATTCAAAATCCAGAAGATGACCCTCAAGTAAGTTACCTGGTATTACTGCTGTTCGATAAATATGTTGCGCAGCCTACCGCTCATCTTCCGGTTACATCCAGACTTCGTAAGCAGCTTCACGATCATTTTGAAATGCCCGATTCTGAACCAAAAACCGATGGACAACATAAGTTATTGGAAGAAGAACCTCGCAAATATTCTGCCCATTTGCATAATTTTTTCGTTGATCTTCAAAGGCAACTAAATAGTAAACATGGTAAGAGTAATCGCAAATTAAAACATTACTTCAGAAATCTATTAGTCCAGATGAAAGCAGAACTGGAATATCCCCCTGGTCGACTTGATGAACTTTTTGGGGGTTCGAAACTTAAGACTAAACTTTCCTTAAAGCGGATGCTTGAGCAGCACCAATTACCAGTTGAATTAATTGAGTTATTACAGACAGATTGGAAGCAAAATTTACGCAGTTATCAAACTCTTATAGCAGAAGAGCGCGCTTGCCAAATGGTAGATGAAAACTCCAGAGGTAAAAGACTTGATCTTCGAATTCTTGTGAGTAACCTTTTCGCCGGAGCATTCATTCTTGCTTTGGTTGCTGGTGCTGCCCCTAAATTAGGTCAACTAGGATACTTGCTGCTTTCACCATTTCTGGTCTTCGGTATGCTATGCACTTATCTTTGGGTACTCAAAGATGGTCGCTTATTGGCGGCTTTTTTGACTGGTTTATTTACCTTAAGTCTAACCGCTCTTGGACTGCTAGGACTTAGCGGCTCCACGCATGATTTGCTACAACCCGCTTTCGTCGCGGCAGGTTGTGGTTTAGGGGGACTTTTAGGCCTATATTCAGGATGGTGGGAGTGGCGCCTACAAATGGACCAAATTTTGTTAGATGAAATTTTTAATATTAAAGATCAACTTCTGGAGTATGAGCTACTGCATCCTAAGGATTTAGCTGCATTTGGTATCGATAAAGTGATGGTGCAGTTAGAAGTCAGTCGCAAGTCTCTGATTCGTGAAACGAACTTCAGCCTTCAAGAACTGGACAAACTTGGATTGCTGCAAGAGGATGATTTCGAGAACTTATTCGAAACTAAAAAAAGAATTCATAAACTCAAGCATCGAGTGGACCTACTACAAGCGGTCTATGAAGACCTTAAAACCATTATGACTCGTATGCAAGAACGCATAGAGATACTCAAGACTCTAGAAGTGGGAGCTTCTAATCCTTATCCATTACATTTAGAAGATGAGTATCAGGAAGCCAATCATCGGATTGCTCTTCAAGTACAGGATTTATTCTTAACAGAACTTGAAAATATTCAGGCTAACATTCGTTATATTATCCAAAATCCCTTGAAAAATTGATATTTCATCTGCCTCGCAAATCTTGCACAAGGCATACTGGATACATACCGCCCAAGCCAGGATTACATTGCGCGGTCATATAAGTTCTAGACCAACGACCAAAAAAGTTACCTCGATGACCTCGAAAATAGAAAGGATTGATATCGATGTAATGCATTCGTTCTTCAAAACCGCCTTCTTCTTTTGTTTCCATAACATTCATTCCAGGCGTTTCTACATAACGTTGTGCCACCATTTCACCTGAAGATTTACCCTGCATGATTACGTGATTCCAGAAATTGACGTCATCCACCAGTTTTCCCATAAACACCTGCATGCCGCTAGAACCCTTTACCGGCTTTACAACCCAGTGGTCCTTTTCTTCAATTAACATTGCCAAATCATTTTGATCAGCTTTAGCAAGATTAAACGTTTGTGGAATATGATGCCGAATTTGACCAACTACGTTGGAATCAAATATCTGACTTAATTCATTATCCCAAAGTATTTCAAATACTGATTTTGCTGATAGAGCTTCAGAACTAAAACTGTTAACCACTGCCAAGTCACCATTCATAGCTGCTCTTAGAATTCTACGATAGCCTAAAAATCCGGGGTCCTGCTGTACATGATGCCATTCGAAAAAACGGTATACCACATCAATTTCACGTCCTTCAAAGCGAGGCGTATGGCCTATCATTTCCAATTGATCAGGGAAAATTAAAGCACAGTCATGCCCTGCTTCAAGAATAGAATCTCTCAGGTACTCTGCAAGGTGAAGGTCTTGGCCTGTTGGGCTGTAAGGGCGTGGATGCACTAATGCAATGAAAGGTCTGGCTTTTCCTGCGGTGTCGATCAGTTCTTCAAGCAATAACCTACAACTAAGATTATGCTCAGGAAGAATAATATCGAGCCCTTGTAGATTAAGTTGCTGGCGAAAGTTTTTAAACAAAGTATTTTGAGCCAGGGTACCCATAATAATATCAGTATCAGCTACACCTCCCGGCCAACTAACATTGAATTCATGTGCATGGAATCCGTTCTGACTCAAAACAGTATCAGGTCGCACCACACCTGGGCCCGGCTTACCCTTCAGTGGACAATGCAAAATTTCTTCAATTTCATGATTCATTTGCATCATTGATTTAAGAGCAAAATAATTGGGATGTCCGGGGTCTCTCAACACGTCAAGCAGGCGCGACAATACATGATCCACCCAATATCCAAATTGACTATATCTCTCGGTTAAATCTTTGGAGACAAATAAAGGCTGCACCGACACATCGAAATGTAAGCCCTTCTGAGAGCAATTAACGGTCATGAAATACATCTCGTCACTCAAGAGTTTAGGATCTTGAGCCACCAATGTACGAAGGTATTGACTAAATTGATGATTAGGGTCCATGCTTGCCTCCTATGAACATGAGTTTTATTTCAAATTGCTACAGATTGCAAGCATTGTTTTTATTGCTAAGTACAACATCGTGGTGCCTCTCACCTTACGCCCGTAAACCAAATCATCCTTTAAAACCAACTGTACAGAATGTAGCACGTGACTTCAGTCTAGCCAGAGAAAAAATGGTTGAAACCCAGATTCTAGCAAGAGGAATTAAAGATATACGTCTTCTGGAAAGTCTGAGAAGGGTTCCAAGACATCGGTTTGTGCCTTTTAAGTTTTGGGATTTAGCGTACACTGACCGACCTCTACCCATAGGAGATGATCAGACCATATCACAACCCTATATGGTGGCGTATATGACTCAACAACTTGAATTGAAAGGCCATGAAAAGGTATTGGAAATAGGTACAGGCTCAGGTTATCAAGCCGCAGTATTGAGTGAGTTGAGTAATAAAGTCTATTCTATTGAAATCATCTGCGATTTAGCTCAACAAGCCAGCACAATGCTGAATCACTTGAAATATCAGGTTCAGGTAAAATGTGATGATGGTTACAAAGGTTGGCCTGAGAATGGGCCATTTGATGCAATAATGATTACAGCGGCAGCACCAAAAGTGCCAGAGCCCCTGCTCGAACAACTGAAAGCTGGCGGACGTATGATTATGCCTTTAGGTAATAACTATCAAGAACTTATTCTTATTGAAAAAAAACAACATGGAACAAGCTCTAGAAGATTAATACCCGTTAGATTTGTCCCCATGACGGGTGAGGTAAGACTTACTACCGATTGAGTTCAGAAATTGATATCGAAAACACTATCTTGGTATTAATTTTTCTTTATATAAAATATTCAGAACGTACTCGGTGAAATCAGGTTTCAATCGATTCAATGAATGCAACCTTCTTATGGCTTTACTGGTTACATCCTGAAGTTCACTTTGCAACACAGTTTGAAATGCAATCAAAGATTTCTTTTCCCATTGGAACCGTAAGTTGTCAAAAATAAGCTCATCCAATTGTAATTCTTTCTTCAGGCTCTTAATAACTTCGTTCAAGTCATTATCAATTTGTGCATCCATTAACTCGTTCTCTCTATCTGACAAATAGGATAATTTATTTAGACGGAGATATTGTTCGTAACGTTTTTCAAGTTTCCAACCAATTTTTTTGTCTTTTAATGCCATCTTGAAATCATTGTAAATTCGCGATCTTAAAAGATCATGAAATCTCACATTTTTTGCAAAATACTTCAAATTAGTTTTGTTAAATTTCCAAGTTGCTGGATGCATAAGACGAAATAAATCAAAGTTTAGTATGGCAATCTTATTTACATCGAAGTTCGGTCTAATCTTAGAATTCAACTTTTTCCGCTCGATAATGATTCTATGTACAATCTGAGAATATTTTGAAACCTTTGTTTCAATAGGAGTTTGATCATGCCACATACTTGGAATATAAGAATTCCATGCATATCGTCGGCTCCATAAATAAAGCATCAAATCTTGCTTACTTGGATATTTTAATCCCCAATCAAGACTACTCATTATTTGTAGTTGAAACGGTTCATTACCATGAAGATAGCCATATAATTGTTGAAGCCTAGATAGACATGGATGGGAGTTCTCAGTCAAATCAACAGGATCAAATAACTGTAATAGAAGTCTATTAGATTTAATCAATTCAACAGGTATTTCGGTAAATTTTTTGTCACAGCGGAGTCGGGTAATTGGTTCACTGACAATGATTTCATAGAACTCTCTTGCAACCTCTCTTATTACTAGGTCTAACTGACTAATTAGAGAGTTAAGTTCCTCCGGAGACGAAAGTCTATTCAATTTATTGACTCTCTTATTCTGCCAATTGGACCACTCGATAGCGAAAGGATACGCAGCTAATGATCGTTTTATTGGGTCATAATGAGCTGATAGTAAATCCGTTGATCGAATGTAATTTAAGGTTACAGATTGCTTGGACTGGGTGGAATGCGCCATTGAGATAAAGACCACAAGCAGGATTACGAACTTTAGTTTATCATCGTAAATGAAATCCCTGATATCTAGGCAAATCAAATAGGATTTCATATACTTAAGATTGTCAGTTGGAGATGGTTGATGTCTAAACTTTTTGTATTAATAACTACCTTCTTTTTAGTAGTGTACAGTGTGCAAGCTTTCACTATTCGAGGTGGAGGACACGAAAAATATAAGTATTACATGACTGAGGGCTGGCTGGAAAGTGATCATGCAGGCTCGGGATTTCATATTACTGATGATTACACCAAACCTAATCTTTGGATAAGAGTATTTCGCTACGATACTGCCGTCAGCCAAGTTATTGGCATACCAAATAATGAAGCTGCTGGGGCGCACGCATTTTGGGATAATTCCTTGGATCAGAGCAACCCACCAATGAGAGGTGGCGATTACTATAAACTCTTACAATTAGTAGATTTTAATCAGGAAACGGCCACAATCGACAGTAACGGAGATTGCTCATCTTCAGGGCGTTGTTACGGAGATTGGTTAAATAACGAACTATTGTGGGATAGTGAAACCAAAGACTACATTGGTAACGGAGGCGTTTCCTTCTTAAAACTCGAAGATAAAATGCAAGGCCAGAAAAGAACAAGATACCGGTTTGATATTTTCATAGAAGATAATACGCCTTTCTGGTACAAAGATGAAGACGGAAACTACGACATGGCCAAAGTTCCAACCGGAGGGGGGTATCATGTTAGCGCCGCCCAAACAGAAAGCATTATAGACGAAGAAAATAGACTTTTTTATCCTATTGAACAAGCGGTATTCAGGATAGTAGAGAAATCGAAAATGCAACCCCTGCCGGCTGAAGATGCATCCCAAACTGCATGGAATTCCTATTTTGAAGATAAAAGCTGGTCTGAGTATCACGTTCACAAAGACGAGGACGCTTTAGAGGTGGTAGAAAGTGAATTACAGATTCGAAGAGTCAATGGTCGATTAGTCTTTAACTTTTCAGTTTTTCATGCATTTCAAAAAAAATCAGATTACGTTATCCAAGTTATTGCTGAAGATCACTCGGGCAATCGGCGGGCACTGCAAGCTTCGCTAAGTATTGAACGTTTAAAGGGTTTAGAGTTACGCGATCAAGCTAGTGACGGGCAGAGGTTTAGGGATTAAACAAAAATATGCGATCTCTTAAATTTTTAATTTTGTTTCATTGCTCATTTTTAATTTTGTTTCATTGCTCATTTTTAATTGGAGTAGTCCAAGCATGCGATGATAAAAGTATGACTTGGCAAACTGGTCAACCTTCAAGTATTCAAAAATACTACTCTCCCTCACCTCGTTATAACATAATGGCTCCTGACAAATCTCAGTTACTTCAAAGAGAAATTAGTGATCTTTTTTTACAAGAAGATCAAAGCAACTACGATCTGACAGGTGGAGCCAATGCAGGTGTGCGAACTGATGTGGCTATCGAAGACTATTTTTCACAAAAATTTGCTTTGGCTGGTGAAAAATTTCAAACATATAACGCAAATCGCGACGATATCGATGCACTAATGGCAAGCTCAGGTAACATGCGACCTTTGAACATAAACGATGTCACCAGCAGTGGTGAAATTATCGCCTACTACAATCTAAAAATGACTGGCGGCTTAATTTTCAGAACCGATCAAATCAAATGTCAAACACCCTACTCTCATCCCATGACAATGCATGAAGCATTTGGGATGTCAGACACACAACATACAAACAATCATTCTGAGTATGTTAATCCAGAAGGTAGTGTGATATACGACTCTACCGATAATTACTGCTTCTTTCTGCTAATTCCAAAAAGTGAGAATCTTGGACCCTATCTTGCCAGAGTCCATCAAGATGATTGGGATAGTCGATATTACATTTATCGAGGAATGGCCCCATACCTTAGAATAAATCCTGATCTACATCCAAAATTAGCGGTAGGTCAAGGCGATTTACATTTTGTGAAAGGTCGCTACATTCTTCCTGGTCAAGCCGGACAGTTTTTAATTCCCCAAAATGGGCTCAACCTACTTTTTAACCGAGTGGTAATTTATCGTCCCTATCATCATGATCGCTACAAAGTGGCTACAGGCTCTGAACTAGCATGGGAGGTTTATCAAGACCTCGGTAATATGCCTCCTAGTAAACCTGCTGGTGATAATTGGAATGAAAAAATGACCACTACCTTTGAAATTACGGGTACCAATCTCAACATGACTGGTATGCAAATTGAAGCAAGTGCCATGGCCGAGCATCATCTAGGTGTTTCAGATGGAACTAAACAAAGCTTTGGATCAGGAGTCGGGGTTCAATATATGGCTTTGGGTCCAGAAGTAGTTGCCAGCCCAGGTGATCCCCGTAAATGGCAAACAGCAATGCACTTTCCTGATTCACCACGGGAAGAGGCTTTTTTTGCCAAGGCACTTAATTCTGATTTCGATGGTGTAGAAGTCAATCATAATCGAAAAGAAGGTAGAGAAACGGACGCGACTCAAGAATATGCCGCACGAGCCCTTGATAAAACCGAACTCAATGAACACTTGATGCTGGCCTCAGCCGGAGGAGATGATCGCAAACTATTTCAACTTTGGATGAAATCAGATTACAACATGGATGGTTCATTGGTTGATTTGGCATTGGGACCTGGCAGTACAACCATTCCTTGCGCAGATGCAGAAGGGCAAGTGAAAAATTTTTGCGATGAGTTCGTCCCTGGCCTAGTTACTGAATTAGAAGCCTTTTTCTCTTCCATCGGTATTTCTCTTCCTAGCCCTCCCTATGAGGATACCGCCCATGATCCAGACGACTTAAATAATATATTAGGTAACCTCACTAATCCTACAGTGCAAAACATAGGTGGAAAATCTTATAACGTACAGGCTGAGTTACCTCAAGTAATTAATGCCCTGCAATCACCTTTAAATGCTCAACTTGATGCTTACATCAATGCAACAGTCCCTAATCCATTCTTTAATAAATTTCTATTTCAAACCGAAGAGGGCCAGAAAATCCAAGCTATGCGAAGCAAATTGCAAAATGGGTTAGCAGCTGATGATCAACTATACAGTGACTTATATTTTGCAGGGTCTGAAGACGCAGATTTCAGAGGTCAAATTACCTCTATTGCATCCGGGTTCCCTACAAGCGCCAGTGAGCAAGGCATGTTTCTTACCACCAATATGATTCCTTTGATGACAAAGTATAATACCCTAGAAAACGACCCAATGTTGAGTGGCTCATTTCGATACTATACCGCAAAAGAAAACGATGGTAAGCAGCTTTTGAGCCGCCTATACATAATTGCAGGGACAGAGACTGCAAACCAAGCTAGTGCATTTGAGGATGTGGAATGGGGAAATTATAGAACCCCAAGTCTGGATGGAACCTGCGCGTCTTTACAAGACCCCAATTCTGCCAGTGAGGCCGAGCTTCTATCCTGTCTTAACGCATTAAGTGATCCAAGCATCGTGCTTGCTCCGGAAATTGGTTATAACCAAGAACATCAGGTGGATTCAGAGAGATACACTGGCGGTAATTAATTTAGTGCCAAATCAGTATTGTCTAGAAACTCCTGAATGACCGATTTTTCCACCTGTTAAATTGTGCTCTTGTATTTCTCGCTTTACACGCCTCAGTAATCGTATCCCTTCGCCTGAATCAAGATATTTCTTCCAAGCTCCTCTAATACTCGCATTGGTCGAATTTTGGTAAGTACTCCATTCACGCCTGAAATCGCTTAACAATTTAATTTTAGAGGCACGATCAATTGAGGAACTTAAACCCGAATCTATTTTGGAAAGACGACCATTAAACATTTTGGCGTTGCGTTTATCTTCTTTTTCGTAGTAAGCATGTTTTGCTTCCATCTCATCAAGAAACTTTTTACCACCGGGAGTTTCAAAGTATGCTGCGATAGCGTGTTTACTCGGATCTACATGATGACTCCACATCTCAGTTAATTTATCGCTTACTTGATCATACAACCAGCGCTTCTGAGCATAGGTCTTCATCTGCTTCATCTTCTCGAAATAATCATCCGAAAGTTTATCAAATGGTCCTAGGTCTCCTGGCGTTGCAAGATCAAGCTCACTCAATTCTAGTGGTACAAAGCGTTTATCTATCTGTTTTGCTCCACTACTCTTTATAGATTCTGGTGAATCAGAACTCTGCACCTCTGAGGTTTCATATTCTTTTACTGCAACTTCACTCAACTCATCTCTTTTAGGCAATCGCGAAAGAAGAGACTCTAAACTAATCTGAGCTCTCGGCTCAACCAAAGACTCTCCGTAATTA
>CAZYUV010000034.1:0-18410 GCA_964650625.1 uncultured bacterium | reverse complement strand
GTAAAACTTCTATCCAAAGTGGCATAAGATTCGAGTTGATGTCATTTTCATCAATAGTGTGAGCAGAAATAATCTGAATAACTTGCTCACTAGATTGAATGAATTCTGTTCTTCTATCTATCTCTAATTTGCGTGTCTTTGGATTAGGCGATAGCTTGTTAAATGAAGGATCTGACGTCATAACTAACTAATACTAAGCATCACGTATCTTTAATAGACTTGATACTAGAATAAAACCAGTCTAATGGAAATGAAAGTCTTGTCTGGAGTCGGATCCGCGTAGAGAATTAATAATTGGGTTTATTACAGGAGTTTCCTCTTCCGAAGGTTTTAAGTCTCGTTCTGGTGCATAGGTAGCGTAGTCCGCGCCGTCAATTACGACGTAATACCATGGTTCATCTACGGGAGTATTTGTTTTAACAGCTTCTTGGTACCACTCGTTGCTTCCCATGAACCAAGGATCTATGTCGACAATCATACCGCGAAACTTACCATCGCGGTGGCAAACAATCTGTGTAACGGTATATTTGCAGTTTTGTACTTTCAAGAAACCCCCTGTTCCATTATAGAATATTCCATTTTAATGTTAAAAAACAAGTCGATATGCAAACTTTTTAAATCTCAGAGATATAAGCTGAATCTGCGTTTGCGTCTATCGTCCCTTCCGAGACCACTGCGCTAACACCTTTTTTATATTGACTTTCACTGTTAAACACTGATTCAAAGGTACTGCTTAAACCTATACTGAGAAAACCTATAGTGTACATTGAAATAAATGGTACTAGAAAAAAATGAGTTCGAGGTGAATGCACCAAAATAATTAGACCAAAACATCCAAGGGCAAGTTCGATCAAAAACCATAAGTTGACGCTTGCTTTGTAACATTTTGTCCTATTCCCCCTTTTTGGCGTTCTTACAAAAGGTGATTGTTTTCCAAGCAGAGCTTCGAAAACTCCTCGGCTATTATTTACTGCTAATCCGCATCCTAGGGATATCATTAGTGGATAGAAAAATAATGGTAATTTTTTGTTTAGCATTTTTTGTGAAAATCGATACAGGTAACTTGGTCCTGCACAAGCTATAAGTATCAGTACGAATAAGAACTCTAGATGAGGCCACAATAGATCAATTTGATTGATAAGTATCAGACATCCGATCACAAAATTTGCAAGTAAAAGTGGATGTATCATGTAATGGGTAAGATGAAATATTGCTTCAATTTTAAGTTTTATGGAATGTTGAGAGTAGAGTATATTAGGTAGTATTTTTTTTGCAGTTTGGATTGAGCCTTTAGCCCATCGGAACTGCTGTGACTTAAATGCCAATACGGAAGTCGGTATCTCTGATGGGCATGATAGGTCAATTTTATAATCCAACTTCCAGCCCTCTAATTGTGCTCGATAGGAAAGGTCGAGATCTTCTGTGAGTGTATCTGCCTGCCAGCCACCAGCATTTTCGATGCATTTGCGTCTCCAAATCCCAGCAGTACCATTAAAATTCATGAAATAGTCATTCCATGCTCGGGCGGGCTGCTCAATTGCAAAATGACCGTCCATTCCAATGGCCTGAAATCTGGTCCAAATATTTTCATTTTCATTAATGTAGGACCAGCGACCTTGTAATAATCCAACTTTTTTATTTGCTTCCAAATAGGAGACTGCTTTGAGTAAGAATTCTGAGGGTGGACGAAAATCTGCGTCAAATATAGCAATATAGTCGGCAGCTTCTAATCTCATCCCATGTTTGAGAGCCCCAGCCTTAAAACCGTCGCGATTAACTCTAACAATGTGCTTGAAGGTTTTATTGTTAATCTTAGAATTATTTTTAATCCAGTGTTCTACATTTTGAACAGTGTCATCAGTACTGTCATTTAATATTTGAATTACTAGCTTACCCGGGTATTCACATTTTTTAATATGATCTAGTAGCTCAAGTACCGAATTTTGCTCATTGTATATTGGAAGCTGTACCAGTAATTTTGGATATAAACCCATGTCCCTGACTTCATCAAAATCGGGATTAGGAAGTTTTCTAGCTTTTTTAAATCTATAACAGGCAATATAGGCATTAGCTCCTACCAGAAGTAAATACATGCTGTTTATGCTGTAGATAAAAACTAATACTAATTCCAATGATCTTTCTTTCTTTTAATTTTATTTTATCTTTTCGAAGAACGACTTTAAGTCCGATATGGATTTAATTTTTAACTTCTGAGCATGCTCTTTGCGCATTGTGAGAGTGTAAGTGTTATTGAATCCGAATGGTTCAAGCCAAATCAACTTCCAGCGTTCATAAAATTCCGTTTTTACTTTTTGAAAACTGCTTGTAGGATCTGCTATGACGGGCATTTTTAATATATTTACCAGCCCTGTGCCCGTGTATTCATTATATATATCTAAATCTCCAGCTTGTAATGCTTGCAGGCAGATCATTGTCCCCCCGAGGTTGAATTTACGCTCTACTGGATAACCCAATTTGATCTCAATCCACTGCGCCATAATTTCTGCCAAAATATTTTGTTCCGTAAAGCTTTTGGAGCCAATTCGAATAGGGCGTACATCAATTAAACTTAATTTATTAGTTGGTGTCACCCCTTCTTCGTTCAAAAATTGGCGGGCTATATTTTCTATGCTTAAGGGATCTTTTTCGCGAACTGCTGCGTAATTCATTTTCTGCATACGACCCATTGAAATTTTTCCACCTAATTCAATTAAGGTTTCACGAAGTTGTGGATACTCTTGTATGGTCTGTTCTCTGATTAAGGGAGCAGCATAGTAAGGAGGGAAAAACTTTTTATCGTCTTCGAGGATAATCAAGTTAAATGCATCGATGCGGCCATCAGTACCATAGCCACAAATAAGATCAACACTTTTGTCCCGACAAGCTTGATACATTAGTGAGGCATCTAAGTGTGTTGGTGAGTGATCTAATTTGAACCCATAGTGATTTAATAGTCCGGGAAGTCCGTCAGGTCGTACGAGAAACTCCGATTCAAATCCTGATCGAATGCCCACAGTACCTATATCTTTGGTAAATAAATACTTGTAGAGTACTAGAGTCGAGGCCAATAACAGCAGAATTATTAGAACGGTTTTTATTATTTTGGCTTTGGCATTTGTATTAAGTAGCCTTTGTACTAAGTTCAATAGCCAATCAGCTAATAAAGCCATAATTGCAGCTGGGACGGCTCCTGCTAGAATATAATCGTCTCTAACGGTACGTATTCCAGAAAAAATTAAGTCACCCAAACCTCCAGCTCCAATCAAACTTACCAATGTTGCCATCCCGATTGTCCATACTGTACTAATTCGTATTCCAACCATTATGCTTGGAAGTGCTAGAGGAATTTCGACTTTTTTTAAGATGGATCCGGGGGTCATTCCCATTGCTTTAGCGACCTCAACAAGTGAGGGATCTACCTGTTTGACTCCGGTGTAGGTATTTTGAACAATTGGTAATAAAGCGTATATTACGAGTGCTACCACACCAGGAAGAACTCCTATGGTACTAAGGCCTGCTAGCTTCAATAAAACCATGACCAGTGCAATCAAAGCTAGTGAAGGTATAGTTTGTGTTACATTAAGTAATCCAAGGCAGCTGTTTACTACAATCTGATTTTTAAAGCGCGTTAGTAAAAGTCCGATTGGAACAGCAATAGCGACAGCTATTAGCATGGCAAGGAAAGTAAGTTTTAGATGTTGTCCACTCAAAAGCAGGACTTTCTGGCCTAAATCAGTACTAAACCAATTCATGGCTTCCATCCCTTCAAAAGTTTATTGAGTGAGTCGAAGACTAGATCACGACTGATTGACCCAATAAAATTATCATCTTGAAAGATATGAACTGTATCGAGTGATTCGATGAGAACTCTATTAAGTAGCTGATAGAAACTTATGTCTGCTTGCAGATGGCTTAGATTATTATTATCGTAACTCGGAAACGTTTGGAAGGACTTCTTACACGGATTTAGATCAGAGGCAATTTTAGTGTGTAACATAAGTTGAAAACCATGTTGAGAGAAGAACTGTCGACTGAAATCATCACTCAGGTTTTGCGTTAAATCCTTAGGAGTGGCTCGCCTTTCGATTTTTCCATTATTCATTAAAAGGATTTTGTCGCCTAATTTCACAGCTTCAAATAAATCATGAGTTACAAAAACGATAGTTTTCTGAATTTTCTTACACAATTGTTTGAATTCGTCTTGAAGTTGATCTCGTGTCATCGGATCAAGAGCACCAAATGGTTCATCCATTAATATGATCGGTGGGTCTGCAGCTAAAGCTCGCGCAACCCCAACGCGTTGTCTTTGTCCCCCACTAAGTTGATTAGGCATTCTTCGGGAATACTCTTCAAAAGGTAATTGAACGAGATCCATTAAAAATCGAATACGCTGATCAGTTTCAGATTTTGTCCATTGAAGAAGTTTTGGGACTACCGAGATATTTTGGTAAATGTTCATATGCGGAAAAAGTCCGATATGCTGAATGGCGTACCCGACATTGCGACGTAGCTGATATAAGGGATATGTATCTATTCTTTTTCCAAAGAGTAGTATTTCTCCAGAGCTAGGTTCAATGAGACGATTGATTAACTTCAAAGCTGTTGTTTTGCCGCAGCCAGAGGTTCCCAACAGTATTAATAGTTGTCCTGAGTTAATATCAAAATTGACATTATCCAAAGCAATATGACCATTTGTATAGACTTTCTGTACATCTTTGAATTGGATCGCTGGCGTGTTATCAATTGCTAGAAACATCTAACTTAATCCATGAATTAGAAAAGGACACTGAACATAAGCTTGAGGCTATAATCGCTTTCATATTTAGTATTCTCAAGTGAATTATTGATACTGAAATGCGTTGCATAATTAATTTGTTCGCTGGGTTTCTCTAAAGATATGCTGAGACTGCTGTCAGATTCTTTGCTGGGGTCCAAATCGGCCAAACTAGTTTGAGTATGATAACTAATTAATAGAGACTCTCGGCCTTGAATGATTAATTTACTTTCTAATATCTGATTATAAGTTTGTTCATCAAATGGATCACGAAATCCCAAATGTAGGCGTAGCTCGGAATCAGAGACATTTATTTTTGGATTTGAAACTGTGATTTGATTTGAGTCAGCATTAACTTCAAATATTGTTATGTTTTCAGTCGAACCAATTGCGCGGGCGTCAATGAGTAGATTTGTAGCATGATAATCATTAGGTAATATTCTAGATTCATAGGGAATTTGAATTCCATTATGACGCAGCGTTTCAGCTAATTGTATTTCATTAGCATTTGCATATCTTTCTGGATGGTTCTGCCATTCTGGAAAAAAAATATCGGTCTCAGTTAGTTGACCGTTTTCATTGAGAATTAATTTATTGATTTTAGTTAAAAGCTCAGCTCGGTCAGCTTGCTCAGAGATAGGAATACTTATTAAATATGAGAGTATATCTAGTACGTTATTTGGTGACAGTTGCTGAATATCGGGAAAAAAACTGAGATTTTTGAGATAGCGCGTGGCCAGAGCAGCCTTACTCATTGGAAATTTACCGATCAGAAAGCTACCTTGATGTCTGCTAGCATCTCCTAGATAAAATTCCAGATACTGATTTAGGTGGCGGGTTCTTAGATTTAGATCTCCTACTGGATAAATACCAGCAAATTCAAAGGGATAAGTATTGGTTTGAATATCACGTCGAATAAATTTTGTATCGATTAATTCCCCGTCTTTAACCAACTCAAGTTGAAAACCTTCTGGTCTAGTGTTTAGAAAGGTATTGTCAGGCTCTAAAACACCAATTAGAATCATTTGTTTACTTGAAGAATCTTCCTCTTCGCCTAAGACTTGGCACCCATAGAGATTCACTAGAGTCCAAACGATTAGTAGAAATCTTAAGAATAAAATCATTGTGTCAATGTTCTTTTAGAGAGCGAGCTACCAAACCTAAGCCCCCGATTAATAGAACCAGCATGATGATCAAAACATAGATCGGAACTGTTTTAAAATGTACATCCAAGGTCATTAAAACTCCGACAAAAATACAAGTCAAACTACCAAGTGAAAGAATCCATCCAACCCAGGATTGTCCATTGAAAAACAGCCAAAATATTCCAAAACAAAGAGGAATCAACGAAGCTCCAAAGGCAGTAATTTGAACCCCTCCAAACATCATTTTCCAGGCCCAAAATCCTGAATGTACAACGATGTTATTGGCTAGCATGTAGCCACCTATGGTCATCATAACTAGCCCTACTATAAATTCACCGATTCCTCCAGACGTCCCGCCTGCACCTCTGAATTTTTTATGTTCACTCATTAAGAACTCCTCACCATTGAAGTTGACGATATCCTATACTATGAAGTATGTCATACGCCATAATTCTGGCTCTTATCGCAGTATTTTGTTGGTCTACTGTAGCAACAGCATTTAAGCTGTCGTTACAAATCGTTAGACCAACGGAACTTTTAGTACTAGCCAGTTCAGCAGCTTGTATAGCTTTATGGCTTATTTCGTTAGGTCCTTCTAGGTCTAAATGGTCATTACAATCCTGGGGTTTGCGTCGAATTTTGCTTTTAGGATTGGGGGGTGTAATAAACCCCTGTTGTTATTACTTTCTTCTATTTGAAGCGTACGACCGTTTAATGGCTCAACAGGCTTTAGCTTTAAATTACACATGGCCACTAGTTTTAGTATTAATGGATAGTTTAATTCGTCGTCGTTTTCCGACGCCTAGAGTATTATTCTGTTTAACTCTTGCTTTCCTTGGAATTTTAATAAGTTCAGGAGTTTACTCTCAGGTTTTATCAGATATTGATGTATGGGGAATACTACTCGCATTATCTTCTGCTATAGTCTGGGCTGGTTATTGGATTTTGCAAGATAAAATATCTGGCGATGAATTAATTAATTTAACGATTAGCTTTAGTATAGCTACTCTATTAATGCTTATTTTTTTCCCTTTTCCAGAGCTTAAGACACTATCTCATTTGCTGTGGCCGACCTATGTAGGACTCATGGAGATGGCTTTACCTTTCTATTGTTGGTTAATGGCAATGAGTCGCGTAAAGCATACAGCAGAATTAGCATCTTTTGTTTATTTGAGCCCAGTTCTATCAACAGTTTGGATTGCTATGGTATTACGAGAGCCATTACAGAACGATCTAATGTTAGGCTTGATCCTGATTATTATTGCTTGTTTGTTTAGCTCGAAATTTCAATCTGGGGATGATGATATACGTAACTAAGTATCTCCAATTGCTGTTCAAAGAATTCTCCAAAAAGCTTGGGACTGTCAGGTTTTAGATAACGTAGATTTCTAGTTTTGGGATTGCTTATTAGATAATCATAGAGCCAATCGTCAATTTGCATTTGTAAACTTTCACAGCGCAAAAATAGTTGCGATGGTTTGGGATCATCTAAGGTTTTACTGAGTAAATGAAGCTCTGTTCCATATCTTCTGACTAAATTGGAGTTTATTAATATGATCCCCTCTAGCATTCTTTGGAGTGTTAAACAGTCTAATGTAATACGACAGCGCCCCAGTCGATGAGCCCATTGGCGTTGGCTTTTGGTCAGGCCTGGTTGGTTTGGAAACATCGAGACAAATTCAGAATATCTTTTGACGCTAGCCTTATAAATGTTTAGAGGTTCAGCGATTTTAAGATCTATGGCGTAACCCTTGGCATGTCTTTCAATCCCACCGGACCCAATTTCTAGCAATACACAAATAAAGTCGCAGTATAATATCCATGGATGCAAATCTACCAGTCTTGCGAAGCGTGCAAACCGCTTGTAAGAAGAATCCTGTAATGACATATAAATAGCATACGTGAAATGCTGCCAAAGGGTGTCATTTTCGAGAAAGTTTCAAACCCTCAATCACAATTAGGTGACACAATAGCAGTTATTGGTCGTCTATTGTATGTAGCAGCTATACAAGTCACGGCATTTTGGAGGTCTAACTATCGGCTCCGATAGCGGGTTCCTTTTCAGCTACGTTGTTTTCTTCAGGCATTTTTGACTTATGGTCCTGTTTATCATCGCAATGTTCTAATGTTCCAAGCAATACTGCTTTTTGGTGATCAAATTCGTCGCGTGTTATTAGACCTTTATCTAACAGTTCGGCAAATTTAAGTATTTCATCTGCCACTGGATAATCATGTCGGACGGGTCTAGCTCCCTCTAGAAATACAACAGCCATTCCATCAGCACAGTAGTTGTTAGATGAGGATTGAAGGGTCATTCCAGGTATCTGCTGGGCATTAGAGCTGATCCAGCTTGTTTCTTTATGAATTTCGAGTTCCAATAGAGCATCTCCACCCAATTTAACGCATTGAAATTTTAAGTCTTCAACAGCCTTGTTTCGGTCGCGATGACTTTTGGATGAGCTAACTCTTCCGAGCACTTTATAATTCCGACTTCCGGGGATTTCTTTATCTTTTGTACATACTACAGACTCAACACTATCTTTCAATTCCTGATAGCGTTCTTTATGGATTGGAATGGACGGTAAAAAATATTCGACACAATCTTTGCACAAAATTTCACCGGTTAAGCCGCATACAATTCTTGTTCGACCGATGAAATCAAATGTTGCGCTACAATTGCTACATTCTTCCGGTCCTTTGTCGGCATAACGACGACGAGCGAATTGCAAACCAGCTCCTGCTGCCAGCAATGCTGAGACGAATAGACCCCGCATGAGCCCCTCCTTAAATTAGAAATCTATTATTTCTATTTTAAAGTATAGAGTCGAATTTGGGGGAATTGATCCAGCTTTTTTATTTCCATAAGCTAGTTCGGCTGGAATTTCTACGAGTACTATGTCGCCTTTTTTCATTTCATTTACCATCATATTCCAACCTGGAATAACTCTTCCACCAAGATTAAATCTGAATGGTTGGTTTCGCTGGTAAGATGAATCAAAGGTGCTTCCATCCGTTAGCCAGCCATGATAATGAACTGTAACAAGTTGTCCTTTCTGAGGAGATGAACCTGAACCTTCTTGCAAAAACCAGTATCGTAGACCATCAAGTCTGTAAGTCACCAAATTGTCTACATTGGGTAAGTTAGGATGCAAGAATGAGTCTGGAGAATCGTCTACCTGACTTTGTTCCTTTTCCACTGATGCTTTGATATTAGGAGCCGGAGCTTCTGCTGGAGCCGGAGCTTGTTGATGAGGTCTTTTATGACAAGCACTAAAAACTAATGCCATAGCTGATAGTACCAAAATTTGTGCCATGATGTTTTTCAAGGTCATGGTGTCTCCTTTTTTGGAGCTAAATAATAACGACTTATTTTCAGAAGCTCAAGCACGGCATACAAAAATTACATTTTTTTCGTATAAATTGGTGATAATGCATCCCCACACTTAACGCATTTATAAACCTGTCCTTTGCTAATTCGATTATGCCTTATTGAGCTTAGATTATGGGTGGAACAAGCGCAAAAGTACTTATACCGTCGGATTTTTCGACTGGGCTGGGCTTCAAAATTATGACAACGACTGGCATCGACGTTAAGCCAGTTCATAACCTTTTTAAAATCAGGCCCATGGTCAAGTGTTTGCCAAACTCTATAGGTTACGAGATGAGCCACTTCATGAGCCGATACCTCATACACAAAACGTTCTGGATCTTGCTTGGCCATTGGAGCGTTAAAGCGTAATAACCAATGGCCTGGTATCGCCTGACCTGCTTGATATCCTTTAAGGTTAAGCCTTATTTCGGGTAGTTCGAATGATTGACCGATCTTACTTTCAACAATTCTAAGACATTCCGTAACACGAATGCTTATCTTATGCTTTAGATCATCAGGCGACATTTAACCTGCCAAGTATTTATTTTCGTCGGCGATTATATCTTGAATGCCAGAAGTTTTTTGAAGCAATTTCCATAAACTTTCAACTCGATCGAATCCACGACCAGCTAATTGAAAGCCTCCTAAGTAAGCAGCTCTGAAATGAGCAGCAAAAGTTACGTCAGCTAAACTTAATTGGTTACCGTAGATATACTTGTCATTCTGTAGTTGTCTATCAAGTACGCTCAAAACTTCATTTGCTGAGTATTTATCTACCATGTCTAACAAGTGTTTATCAGTAGCTTGTTTAAGAAAACGAGGCTTAACAACATTTTCAAAGAAAAATGGTCCAGCTAATTTTTGCATGAAGGCTGTATCTAAAAACTCTTCCCACCATATAATCTGTGCTTTGTCTCGAGCGTTACCATAGATGAGACCGGGAGATGCTAAGGCATTATCTAAATAAGAGCAAATGGCGGAAGAATCTGGCAAAATCCAACCATCTTCTTCGTAAGCTGGCACTTTACCCATGGGATGAATATTACGACGATATTGCTCATCAATTTCAAATGGACTGACTTCGTCGTGTTCATATTTAATTCCTTTAATTGCTAAAACCATTCGCACTTTACGAACGTAGGGCGACATTCGATGACCATGAAGTTTTGGCATTATTACTCCTGTGTAAATTTATAGAAATATGGGAATAGAATTATAACTGGTGATGTTATTAAATTAAACTGTCCAATACTGGAATTAGCTTGCATGAATACCAGGCTAAAAAAGTATTATCTATTCGGATAACACATTTAATGTTTGGTATAGTTATGTTATCGCAAAGGCAAGTGAAGTAGGTCTACTGAATTTAGTAAAGAAGACATGAGCCATTTATCGATTTTATTACATTATCATGATCTAAGGACCTCAGATCACCCAGCCTTGACTGCTTTGGCAAACCATGGCTCCACAATCCTTCCTCTATTTGTATACGATGATATTAATCTTCGTCGTTTAGGTGGTGCTTCGAAATGGTGGTTGCATCATGCTCTTGAGCGCTTAATTAATCAATATCAAGACCTAGGATGTAGGCTACAAATTATCCATGGAAATACTCTAGATTTTGTAAAAGGAGTGGCCGGCTCCGGACAGTTCGAAGAGATTTCATTTCACGTAAGTTATGATCCAGACCCTCAACATCGGTATCTTATACAACAGATTCGTGATTTAGGCTTCGCTGTAAAAATATACAACACAAATCACTTGTTCGAAGTGGGTAGTGTTCTAAATCAGCAGGGCAATGTTTACAAAGTGTTCACGCCTTTTTATAAATGTCTTAAGCAAAGAAGCGAAGAGTGGCTAGATGGCTCTGAAAAACTGTGTAAACAGTATGTATTTTCTGAATTCGAGGTAAAAAATTCAGTTCAACTAGGACAGCTAAGGTTATTACCAACCCAAGGATGGGATTCAGAGATTATTCAGTATTGGGATACAAGTAGAACTGCTAAATGGTTTTGGCAAAGGTTTTTGGATCACATTCATAATTATGGAAATAGCCGTGATATACCTAGTCAATTTGGAACCAGTCATTTGTCGCCTTATCTAGCTTGGGGAGAATTGAGCCCCCGTCAGCTCTATGCTTCATTACAGAAGCGGGATCTTTTAGGTAAATCAGAAAGTTGGATTCGTCAGCTTGTATGGCGTGAATTTGCTGTCAATCTGCTTCACCATTTCCCACATTTAGTAGACCGTCCATTGCGGCAGGAGTTTGAGAGATTTCCTACTCGTCAACAGAGGAAGGATTTTAATCGTTGGAAGAAAGGCAACACAGGTTTTCCCATCATAGATGCTGGTATGCGTCAACTTTGGGCAACAGGCTGGATGCACAATCGAGTCAGGATGATAACGGCTTCTTTTTTGGTTAAGCAGCTACTTTTACCTTGGCAGTGGGGAGCAGCTTGGTTCGAAGATACGCTTGTGGATTTTGATCTATCTAACAACCTCATGGGTTGGCAATGGAGTGCTGGCTGCGGAGCCGATGCGGCTCCATATTTTCGTATATTCAATCCCCTTCTTCAGTCAAAAAAATTTGATAAAGGTGGTAGCTATATTCGTCAGTGGATTCCAGCTCTTCGGGACGTTAGGGGCATGTTAATTCACGAACCGGAAAAAGCTGGTTTGATGACGGTTAAATTAGACTATCCAAATCCGATGCTTGATCTGAAAGAAACTCGGCAGAGAGCCTTGGATGCTTATCAGCAAATGCGTGCTCTAAGATAATCCTATGGAAGTTTACGTTCGATCCAATTCTGGGCTATTTTCACGAATTCTTCTGGATGAGTGTCGGGGTAATAACGATGCCCTACGTTCTTGAATACGTGCATTTCTTTGGGGCCTGAAAGAGCATTAAAAATGTTTATTTGTTCGCTCATGGGTGCACGTCGATCATTTTCACCAGCTAACAGTAGTACAGGATATTTAATTTTAGCGGCCAGCTTTGCCGGTTCAAAATCAAAAGCGTTGAATCCATTTATTAAACCAAAAAAGTAGGTAATAGCCTGTGCTAATGGGAATGAAGGTACTCCCATAAGTTTGAAACGGTTATGCACTGTGCCATAGAAACTTTGAAATGAGCTTTGTAAAATCACTGCGTCTATATTTATGTCTGGTTGATCATGCAGGGCTTTAATTATTGCAGCAGCACCCATAGAAGTGCCGTATAGAATTACTTTTTTGGCTGCCAACTTAGTTTTGGCTAGCTCTATACTGGCCAATACATCCAATGACTCTTTCCAGCCAATACTGCTATTATCACCTGAGCTGTCGCCAGAGCCGTAAAAATCAACAAGTAGAAAACCATATCCGTAATCGGCGAGTAATTCTACTGTTTTCATTACTTGTTCTTTGCGACCACAATATCCGTGATAAAGAATGATCAACGGTTTCTCTGTTTTTTTTGCAGGAATGTACCAGCTATGAATTTTATGATTACTAGCTGAGTCGAATTCATGTACTTCAAATTCAAACCCTATATCTTTAGGACTTCGTTCATTTTCAGGTCGTTGTTTCTTTAAACCAGTCATCATTACATCAATCGTATCTGCGAGAGTCATTTCTGAAAATTTTGGACTCGGTTTGATGTCCCGGTAAAATTGTGTCATCGATTTAGCATTGTTATAACTCACATAGATTACAAATAGAATTAAACTTGCAATTAAAATAATTAGTAGGCTTACAGCTCGCTTAAGTGTCATAAATCAAACTCTTCTGGGTGAATAATTCCCTCTTGAATGACCTGATAATAATGTTGATTCATCTTGTGTAAAGGATGTTTGGTAGCTACATACTTAACATTGGGGTCATCATCAAGGGTAAAATAATTCGAATTAGCTAATACATCAAGAAAATCTGGTAGTTCACGAAGATGTAGGGTATCAAAGATGAACTGAAAGTAAATCAAATGTTTGCCCGATTTCTCCTCTATGGATTTTAACTTTAGTCTCTTAAATTCAATGACTTGGTATTTCTTACAAAAATATTTTAACGTGTTTCGTGCTGCTATGCGCAGTTCAGATTGGGTGGAATCATTCTTTTGATCGTCGTTTAGAAATACAGATTCATATTTTGGTAATAAAGCGAGGCGTTTCTTTAAATTCTTGGCATGTATAATATTTTTGAGCGATCGATTGTGTCTAACTTTGGGGTAGAGATCTCTGATGAATTTATAGTCATAGTATGGCGCATAGTTTTCATGAATGATTTGTCGTCTTAAGTAGTTCGCTCCAAATTCTATGAATGGCGGTTTACGATTATGTCTTATGGTAATCGGTCCGTGACAGATGCGGCAGTCTCTCTGTGTATCTACAGCGATCTGATTATTTGCTAATGACTCGATAATTAGGGTGCCAAAAAGTGTATAAGATAACAATGGAATCTTAAATTTCAAAGGTGTATCTCCCAAGAATTTTCTTCACGATTTTGGAGAAAGCCTAGTTCAGAAAGGATATTTTGTCGGTTAGTGAGTGATTGACACCCCCAATCATCAACAAATTTAATTGATTTGGCACCCATAGAACTAGCCCTTCTAATGGCTGCGCGAAGTAGCACTTTAAAATACATTAGAGCGTTATCTTCGCGGATTCTGTAGCATAATATCTGCCAATTTTTTTCATCATCATTGGGCGGGGTCATTTTAAGATAGCCGCTGACTTTGTAGTTGTCATACAGGATGACACCATCTAGTTGTCCTGATTTTAGCGCGGTGCGCAACCCGCTATGATCAAGTGCTTCTTTATCAAGATTCATACAGTAACAAGTTTGTTCTTTTGAATCGGAAATACTTTCTAGTAATTGTCTTAAATCTTTGTATGATTCCTGACTCAAAATTTTAGTTTCACGCATCGTTTAATTCGCTTTCATAAGATTTGAGCTGTTTCAGTTCATAGATCGTCTCTGCTTCAACTTCGGCCAATTGAAGAGTTTCAAATTTAAATAGTTCATGTGTTGCATCATAAACGCTTTTATCTACCACCACGTTAGTATAAATCCCTACTTTACTAATCGCTTCAAGATGTTCAGCTGACTCTGGAGCATCACCGTAGATAAAAAATTCTTGTTTTTCTTCAGTACCTACTACTGCGAAAGAAACCATTGATTGGGCGATACCAATTCCATTTTCGATGCTGAATTTGTTTTGCTCTTTTCGACTCATATTAAAATCGGGTAATTTTGCTCGGAATTCTGCGGCTGTTCTTATTGCTCTATGAATATAGTCATCATGTACTTCTTGAAGAAATACAACACTGATTGCATCACCTTCGAAACGATCAATAATACCACCATGTTTGTATACTACATCTTGCCACAAGGTAAAGTAAGCATTCAGCATTTCTACAATTTCTTCGGCAGTGTAGTTTTCACTAATTGAGGTAAAAGATCTTATATCTGAGAAAAGTACAGCCCCATTACTTTCTACAAACTGTTTACCTTGAGACATTATCTTAAACAAATGATTAGCCGCATCAGATACAAATGGGCGCATTGCATTGCGCTGATTTAATTCCTCAATCATATAGTTAAATTGTTCCAACAGTTTGCGAGATTCATCCGCTGATTTATTGTCTATTCTAAAATTATAATTTTCCTCTTGTAGCCGATCAAAGCCGCCTTCCAGCAAACTAACAGGTTTTAAGACCTGACGGCTTAGTAAAAGCGCGATAATTATGCCTATTAGAAAGTAAGCGGGAATAAAACGTTTGTAGGATATTTCCAAATTTTGATATTTGCTCATAACCTTATTCTGGTCTAAAAATAATAGGAATTCATAGCCAGGTAATTTGTCTGAAGTAACATATTGCATAAGGTAGTTTGTTTTGTTAACTGTGATATTAACTAGCTGTCCGCTCTGCGCTCTACCTTTGTCAAATGCTCGAGCTCCCTCGACTTGAGAGATGTTTATCTGATTAATTATTGGGGTACTTCGTTTTTGCGCTTTTACATACCAGCGTACTGGATTTTCTGATAAATCCTTGAAGTTTTCTGGAGATTTCATAAAAGATTTCAAATACTCTGGCCCAGGGACTCCTGCTATGAATAATTCGCGTTTATTATTTCTTTCGTTGAATGCTTTTTTCCAGTAAAAATAATAACCTTGCTGGAATAATGGAACTTTCATGAAACGTCCCTCAAATTCTTCCCCGTAGGTAGCTTTATTGTGTTGGATAAAATGGAGATAGGAGTCTTTATTAAACTTGAAAATGGTGTAATCGTTGGCATCTAAACCATATTTTTCTAAATTTTCGTCTAGTGTTGACAAGAGTAGTTTGCGGTCATGCCAGAGCCTTTTGAATTGCGCTGAGTTTAATTGAGGGTTCCAATCTTTTTGCATTGTAACAATTGCTAACGCTGCTGTTTTTAATACCCCAGCTTGAAGGGTAAAACCACTGCGAGAACCACCATATTCACTTTTTCTACCATTGGACTCTAATCTAATCAACAGGCTTCTATCAGGCATTCCCGAACTTTTAATAGAACTAGGTTTTAAAATGATTTTGGACATTTTGTTTGCAAGCTTTGTGGAGAATTTTTCAAGATTTAATTCGATATCCAGCATTCTTTGATTGAGCTTATTTTGAGCACTCATAAGTAATGACATTTTCTTTTGCTGACTGGCTTCCAGATAAAATTGATCGATAAGCAGGTAGCTAAGAGACATGGAAAATAAAAATATCAACATCAGAGTCCATTCAAAATGGTATCTAAGTGCTTTCATTCCCCCCAAGAGTGTTAAAACCAAACCAGGAAACAGTATCAGTATTATTAGCAATAAACGTTGCTTACAATATTGAGCGAGACCTGTGTATCTGGGTCTTATTACAAGGCCTATATTATTGTGTTTTTGTGAGTCACCTTTTGCCTGACTTGGGTCTAAAATTGCCATTTTTCCGTTCGACTTTCTTAAGTAATCTCTATCGGAGGGCTTTAAAGACAGATTTGGATATCTTGAAATTAGATCGTCTTGAATCGCGTTTTCAAGGAGATCCTGATTTAAGGATGTTGTAGGTATACTCATGATCAGATCGATTTGTTTCCGTTGATCAGGAAACTTAATGCTTGCAGGATAAAAGTAATAATAGGTCTGACTTTGAAAGTGATAAATTAATAGACATTGATTAATGGCTTCAGAATATTCTTTTTGTTCCATGGGTAACGAAAAGATGCGCTTACTGATTTTCACTAATTTAGTTTCATCGTGTTTCCATGCTGTTTGTTTGATTATCTTATATTGCAGTTTTGTTAAATCTTTGTGCCATTTGCGTCCGAATTCTACATTTAATTTGGGTCCATTTGAATAAAAGAGGTTGCCATTACGGGACATGGAAACATGAAGTTTTGAACCAAAAGGTTTTGGTATTTGCTTAATGACCCTAGCTAGTTCTCGTTTATGTTGTTTGAGAATCTTAGGTTCTTTTATAAGGCTTTCATTGATTTTGTTGAGATAGCTTTGCAGAAGTCGTTTTACTAATTTATTTTTAAATTCGCTAACTTCAAGTTTGTTTTGTGAATTTAGTTTTTGAAGCTGCTGAGCAATCGATTTTCTTTCCTCGAGTATTTTTATAAATTCTATTTCTGCCTGCCGTTCCTCCTGAAAAACAAGCCCTTTCCAAGAAAAAAACAGGAATGTCATAGCCAATGCTAGCCAAGCAGTAAAAAATGCTAATCTATGAAGTAATTCTTTGAATTTAATCCACTTCATAGAACACCTGTTTGCGTTGTTTACCCTTCAGAGAAACATCGCTATGTTTAGTTAATGAATAGCGCCCATAAGCAGGGAATTCTTTAATAACTTCCTCAGCGATTAGTACCTGTGTGTGTACTAGATCGCCCAATTTGACACATCCCAAGCGCGCAGCTAGATTTACAGCATTGCCGATACATGTGAAATCCTTTCTTTTTTCACTGCCTATATGTCCCAATATTACTTGTCCTGATGCAATCCCAATGGTTACCTGCAATGTTTGTTTATTTCTGTGGTCTTGCTGATGTTGCCACTCTGTAATTTTATCTCGAATGGCAATCGCTGCTTCCAAGGGTTGATTTGTTACTGTTGCATTTTCGAATACACATAAACTGGCATTACCGGTAAATTTATCTACGGAGCCTCCAAACTGTACAACTTGATTCTGAATAATCTGAAGGCACTCATTCAATAATTCGATTGCTTTTTGTTTTGGTAGTGTTTCCATCATATGCTCGATATTTTTGATGCCGCAGTACATAATTGTGACTGATTCTTTTCGCGTTTTATCAGATTTATCTACTAGGTTAGTTAGGGCCATGCGTGAGATGAATTTAGAAATGAATTCTTTTTCTCGAAGTTCTTCAAGCATTTTATTGAAAGCACTTGCACAGCGTGAAAATTGATTTTTTCCGGGGAGATAAAGATCTTGATTTAAATCACCTTTTGCAATTCTATCCATCGCTTCTATTAGAGTTGCGAAGGGTTGTGTAACCGAGACTGACATTAAGAACGATAAAGCCAGAACGGATGCTAAGATGATCAAAGAAACATACAAGATTTTATTTTTACGATCTTTCGTTCTTTGTAAAAATTCATTTCCGGGTATTGAAAGACAAAGGACATAATGCTCTACCACTCCAAACTTCTTGGCTAAATAAAACCTTAGTTGCTTATTTTCAATGATTGGTACAAAGATTTCCGAATCCGCATTTCTACTTAACTGAGAAATGTACTCGTATGTTTTTTCATTGATTAGTTTTTGGGGCTTTATACTGGGCTCGTGTTCATAGCCACTTAAATAGCAAAATAAATCTAGGTTTGTATTGTCTTTTTTCAATTCAATAGTTTGAGCTTCTACTTCCTTTAATAGGCTGTCCTTAAGATGCTTAATTAAGGTCTCTCGACTTATATAACCAGTGTAAAGCCAGTTTCGATCATAATGGTCGATGAACCAAGACCAAAAAACACGATTTTTAAGACCAAGTTGAAACATTTCAGAAATATCAAAATCGACTATGATGGATTCGGTTAATTTCTCTGGACGGTAAAAGAAGTCACGAATTCTTAAATCAGTAGAAAAAGATTTTTCCAGTGCTTCTTGCA
>CAZYUV010000033.1:0-18951 GCA_964650625.1 uncultured bacterium | reverse complement strand
AATCCTGTAGATAAATGTTCTTAATCCCCTTTGCTGTTCGTATCTGCGATACCAGCTTTCGGCAGTATAATTCTCTTCCCATTGGGCACGGGTAGATGAGTTGGACATTATCTTCCCATTTTGTCCCACTATACCTACATGACCTGTGTTACGCTTAGGATACCAAACTGTAGGCGATATAATGATGTCACCGAGTCTTGCTTGGGAAGCAGGAATTAGCTGGGCCCGTCCTGAAGCCACATGAGACTGGAAGACCTTATTCATTGAACTGGTAGAATCACCATTGACCTTATATCCAATTGAGCGCTGTAAAATCTTATTCACCATCCAGGCACATGCAAATTTTCCTCGGCGCGGTCCGCTTTTTGAACTTTCTCCAAGCGCTTTGATAGCCTCATCCATAATCTTCTCGTTGGCTGAATCGGTTGGAAATGTGTTTCTGTCGCTTTCAGAAAGTACTATCGCACCCTTCTCCGGGGAGTATAAAAAGTTCATTGTAGATGGCCCTGCAATTGCTGTAATCGGGGTGTCCGAGGGTCGAGCTTCGCGCCAATTCTTAGAAATTTTATCATTAGAATTTTTGGGCTTACTCGGCGCTTGCGAACAACCAATTAAAACAAGTTGCAGGGAACCAGCTACTATAATACTGAACAGAAAAGAGGAAGGTATCAGCTTAAAATTCGAGAAACTCATTTACAACCTTTTCCCATTGGAATCATGCACACAATGATTATATCATTGGTAGCTTACATGTTCTTGATGATTTCATCACCAAATTCTGAACATTTCAGCTTCGTAGCACCTTCCATCAAACGGTGAAAATCATAAGTCACGCGCTTGGCGCTGATTGATTTCTCAATCCCTTTGACCACTAGGTCAGCGGCTTCTTGCCATCCTAGGTGCTCTAGCATTAAAACGCCACTTAGAGTTACTGAACCAGGATTCACTTTGTCCTGACCAGCGTACTTGGGTGCAGTTCCATGAGTTGCTTCGAAAATTGCACAGCCAGTAACGTAATTTATGTTCGCTCCGGGAGCTATTCCAATGCCGCCGACTTGTGCTGCAAGGGCATCTGATACGTAATCCCCGTTCAAGTTCATGGTAGCAATTACGTCGTACTCCTTAGGCCTCAAAAGAATCTGTTGTAGAAAAGCATCGGCTATAGAGTCTTTAACCAGTAGCTTGCCACTTGCCAAGGCACTATCTTGAGCCGCATTAGCTGCTTGCTCGCCTTTGTCTTCCTTGATACGATCGTATTCTGACCAAGTGAAGCAATGATCTGCATATTCTCTTTCGGCCAATTCATAACCCCATTTTTTGAAGAAGCCTTCGGTATACTTCATTATATTTCCCTTGTGCACCAAGGTCACAGATTTACGCTTATGACGTAAAGCATACTCTATCGATGCGCGCACAAGTCTTTCGGTCCCCTCCTGCGATACAGGTTTGATACCTAGGGAAGAAGTTTCGGGGAAACGTATTTTGCCTACTCCCATTTCAGTTTGTAGGAAATACAATAACTTTTTACACTCCGGCGAACCCGCGTCATATTCTATTCCGGCATAGATGTCTTCCGTGTTCTCGCGAAAGATAACCATATTGGTATGTTCAGGATTCTTGAGAGGTGATGGAACACCAGCGAAATATCGAACGGGACGCAAACAAGTATACAGGTCAAGTTCTTGTCTTAAAGCCACATTAATGGATCGAATTCCGCCGCCCACTGGTGTGGTTAAAGGACCTTTTATTCCAATTTTATAATGTTCAATTGCTTTAAGAGTGTCTTTGGGTAACCAGGAATCAAATTTTTTGTAGGACTTTTCTCCGGCGTAAACTTCGAACCAAGCAATCTTACGTTCACCTCCGTAGGCTTTCTCTACTGCAGCATCAAGAACTTTTTGAGCAGCGGCCCAGATATCAGGTCCTGTTCCATCACCTTCAATGAAGGGGATTATAGGTTCATTTGGTACAATCAGACTACCGTCCGATTTAGCTGTAATGGTTTCGCCATGGTTTGGTATCTCAAGTTGTTCGAACATTCACTACTCCTTATTTATGTAAAGTTTGATAATCACACTTATTTGGGTGGCAGATTTTAGCATATATTGGTCAATCGGATTTGAAGCGGTCCTTTGGAGGTATTTCCGCAAAGCGTCCACATCCGGGTCGATTATAAATTTCTGAGTCAAAGAACTCCTGAATTTCATCTTTCTGATCAGTATTGATGCGCTTCTGCCATACCTTTTTGGGTACATTCCATCGGAAGCCTCTAGCTTTTAAGATATCTTTTGTGGAAAATGGTGAGCCTTCTGCAGATACCAATAACTCCGATTGTTGACAATTTTGGAACAGTTCCCATAGATAGGGCTTGCCCGTTATTTGCGATTCAGAAGATATGAGTTCAACGGCTGCCTTGACGTCATTGATGGCTCGATGACCATCAAAAAAATAACCGTGTTCCATGCAAAGGTGACCTAAGTTACGGCAAGAAGTACCGGTACCGGACCAATCTACTTGACTCATTGAGCATGCCCAAATTCGATCAGAGCTTATTGGAACTAGAGGATCGATAAAGGCTCTATCGAATTTTGCGTTATGAGCGATAACTACGTCGACGGTGGTTAACATCTGATTTACCGTTTCCCAATGGATGGACTGACCAAGTACCATTTCATCTGTAATGCCAGTCAATTTTTGTACAACGTCTGGAATTGGGCGTCCAGGGTCTTGAAATTGCGAATAGTCTTCGAGTATTTCGGTGATTTTTCCAGACTCTGTATTGACTTTAAAGATTAGAATTCCCAGTTCTATCACCGAGTCTTTTCTATGATCCAGCCCGGTGGTTTCTGTATCAAGATAGGCAACTACGGTGTCTCCAGCAAAATTCTGATGCACTTTTATTGCACCGTGAAATTTCTTAAGTGTCCAAGTTTCTCCATCGGCACTAAGTCCGGGGCGTTGTTTCATAGTTTCCTCAAGAATGGTAAGTGGGTTTGAGTACCGAATCATTTATGGAGAATGGTATTGGGTTCGAAAGTTTGCCAATAAATTCTCCGTCTTGATCGTAATTTAGCCATCCTAATGCCATGAGAGTATCTTGACGGTAGCAGACCATTCTTACGTCGTATAATGTTTCACCATTGGCAAGAATCTGTGCGTTGCCGTTTAGTGGTTCCCAAGTCGAGCCCAAGGTTTTGCAACGAAATCCATATAGCCCGCTCCCCGCTAAATATTGGCAATTTTCAGAGAATGCTTTGCGCCATGTGCTGAACAATAGGTAATAATAACCCTTGTAATAAAAAAGTTGCGGAGTTTCTAATTGATCAATTCCCCCGGGTGTAAGTAGGGGCGCTTGCTGTTCCCAGTGTATCAAGTCCTGACTTTTCGCCCATCCGATACAACCGTTGTATTGATTTTTCTGAGATCCCTTATGGCGAGCCGAAAAAACCATGATAAATTCATTGGTTTTAGGGTCTTTCATTATACAGGGATCACGAAAAGCTGGAGGGAACTTCAGGTCGTTTAACTCGGTTCTAGTATCATAATAATTAGAGTCTGCTTCGAGACAGAAATCTTGGACCTTTGTGAAAGTTTTTAAATCTTCACTCACAGCAAGGCCTATACGCTGAACCCAAAATTCAGATTCCCTTCTACCAGTATAAAATAGATAGTATCGTTGGTTGAATTCAAAAATGTCACCAGTCCACAGAGAAAGAGAGTCGAAATCGGATTTTTCGGAACTGGGTTGTAAAGCAAGTCCTAAATCAACCCAATTATATAAATCTTCACTGAACGCATGACCAATACTTACCGTATTGTGGTGTCGGTCCTCCGGATCTCCTTCTCTTGGACTACAAAGATA
This sequence comes from uncultured bacterium, assembly GCA_964650625.1. GTDB lineage: Bacteria > Muiribacteriota > UBA6191 > UBA6191 > UBA6191 > JAYZAC01. The sequence continues at coordinate 15,089 of CAZYUV010000033.1, read as the reverse complement.
AAATGCATGAACTCCAGCTTCTGAATTTAGAAACCAAGAATCCCAAAGGTATTTTCCTTTTGGTGCAAAACAGTTCTCATGTGAATGATTATCAGGTGTTATGTTTTTCATTGCTCGCTAATCATACTATTCACTTGAATAGCAATAAAGTCTATTTCAGAAGATAATAAGTTCAAATTCTCTCAATCTCTTAAGAGGATGCCTTAGTTTTGGTCTGGCTTTTAACCTTTTTACTTTGCCGAAGAGGCTTAGGCTTTAGCGACTTAATGTTTGGTCTTGATAAATCAGGTCTGTTAGAGAAGTCTGGTTTAATCGGTGGATTTTGGCTCAAATCTGCTAGGGCTATCTCAATGGCTTTATCAATTTGTGGGTCTTTTCCCATAGCCCAATCTTGGGGGAGAATATCCACCTCGATGTCAGGATCTGTTCCGTAATTTTCCACTGCAAAACCAACATCTTTGAACCAGAAGCTATATTCTGGTTGCGTAGTTAGAGTGCCATCTTTCAGACGGTATTGACTATTAATTCCAATGACACCGCCCCAGGTACGTTTACCGACAAGAGGTCCCAGTTTCATTAGCTTGAAGGCGTGTGAAAAAATATCTCCATCAGAGCCCGCGTGTTCATTGGTCACTGCCACAAGTGCACCAGGAACAGCATAGCTAGGATAGCGTGATTCACCGTGATAGCGAGATAAATTAAAGGCTAGTATTTTCTGTGCTAAGGTTTTTATAAGGTGCTGAGAAACGTGTCCTCCGCCGTTATAGCGCACATCCACAACCAAGCCCTCGTGACGAATTTCGGAAAGAAAGTTACGATGAAATTCGCTATATCCTGCAACACCCATATCTGGAATATGTACGTAACCAAGCCGTCCATCAGATTTTTTATGGACATAGTCCTTGTTGCTGTTGACCCACTGTCTATACAAGGCTGTTTTGTTACTGGAAAGGGTTTGAATACAAATTTCTTCAGTTTTACGTTTGCCCTTGCGCCTCACTAGTAGATTTATCTTTTTAGAAGCTTTGGATTCAAGTAATTCATAAAGATACAACGCCGAACTAATTTTCTCGCCGTCCACAGCTAAAATACAATCTCCAGATTTAAGACCTGCGCCAATTCCATGTAAGGGAGAGTCAGCTCCACTGATCCACGAATCACCATTGAATATATCTACAATCTTTAGCTCTTTGCGACGTTCATTCCAATCGAATTTAGCGCCTAATCTTCCAATGGGATGATGAGGTGGACGTTTAGGGTAATCACCAAACATTTCATAACAGTGGGATGTGCCTAGCTCGCCCTGCATTTCCCAGAGTAGATCTGACATCTCCCAACGGGTCTTGATTCTCTCAAGAATAGGAAGGTATTGTTTGTAGACTCTGACCCAATCTATACCAGAAAGACATTCTGTCCAAAAGTGCTCTCGCTGCAGAATCCAGGCCTCTCGATACATTTGAGCCCATTCCTTTTTGGGGTCAATTTTGAATTGCACTCGTCCAAGGTCTACCCATCCGTCTTTCTTAGTATTCTCTGTGCCATTTTTAGGTGTTTCTTTTGAGCTTATGAGCCTCAATTTATTCTTACTATTTATGAGTATGGATTGACCATCGTAACTTAGAGAGTAAGAGGAAACATTTTTATGAAAAATGTCTGTTTTTGAATCTTCGAACATGATCTGGCCCAGATAGAGTCCGTCACCCTGTTTATTCCAGTTTTTAACTGGCTTCATAGGTTTTGGAGATTTCCGCCAATACAGTAGTTTATCTTCCAAAACTTCAATTGAAAAATAGCCTCCCAGTTCAAGCTCTACGGGGGCTATTCTGTGATTTAAACCATCGAAGTCAATGCTTACTTTGAGGCTTGATTTTTTCTCTTTATCTACTTTGTCAGGAAGCTGCTCAAATGGGTTTTCCAATGCTTTTTCCAGACTTACCACGTAAGGTCTTCCGGCGAAAGGAAATCCAAGATCGAAGTGGGTCTGATTATAGTTAGGGTGAAACTCACGAATGCTCAAGAAAAATAGATATTTACCATTTGGATGAAATCTTGGACTCCAGTCAGAAAGAACGGGTTCCAGAAGAGCCTGAGGGCTGGATTTTTTCTTTGAACTGTCCATCAGGCGGATTTCAGAGCGAAATCCATCATCTATGGAAGCGCTATATACTAGGTATCTCGAGTCAGGCGACCAATTGATACCTTTAAATCGGCTAAACGAATTACTATCAATTTTTTCGGTCTTACGAAAATCGCCACGTCGGGATTTGCGAGCTAACCAGAGCTCGTTTTTATTATTAGTAATTGCGATTTTCTCACCGTCCGGAGAGGGGACGATATTCCAGATTTTGCCCCATTGAGAACTCTTGCCAACTTCGTAAAAGTCTCCATTTTCAAGGTTGATTATACTTAAGGTCTCCTCTTGGTCTCGCTTCATACATGCTACAGCTACTTGTTTCCCATCGGGTAGGTAACTTGGATGGTGGTATCTCGATTCTTCCTTGAGACCATAACCTTTGGGTGGTTTTTTCCAAGCAGATAGCTCGAAGAATCGACCACGGCTTACCACTGCTAGTCGATCTCCTTCAGGGTGTACATCGAAGGAGTCAAGTTTTGCATTGGCGTTAACAAAGCGCGGCTGTGCTTGCATTGCTGGAGACCTAACCTCGACGGTTCGTTTAGTTTCTTTATCGGACTTAAGATCAATTTCATATAAATCTCCACCAGCGTGATAGACCAATCGCAAGCTGGCTGGGTCCGAATTCAAATTTCTTGCATAAAACTCAGTCTGATTACTTACTCTTTGGAGGTCTTCGCCATTCAAATTACAACGATAAACATTGGCAACACCCTCATGGTCGCTGATGAAGAAAAGTTGCTCATTAAGAATATGAGGATCAGTAAGATTGTAAGTTATATCTTTGAGTATTTGATTAAACTGGCCATTACCTTGCGCGTCAAAATAGAAAATTCCGGCTGTTCCCCCTTGGTAACGCTTCCAACGTGCAGCATCGCGGCAATTGCGTCCGATCAGTACTTGCTTACTTTTCCCGAAAGCAATCCGGTTTGCGGGTCCAGTATTCATAGCTTGAATAGAGAGAGTTTCTATGTCTAAAGTGTAGATTTCTCCCATGCCGCGGTTAGCAGCAAGATGAGACGACACAAACAATAGAGTTTTTGAATCTTTGAATCCTAGTAGGCGATCTATTCCAACGTGCGTTAAACGTCTCGGTTCGCCCCCGTAGGTATCGATTAGATAAATATCCGACACACCTGAGTCATTGGCTTGATAAGCTATAGTAGTTCCTGAGGGTGAAAAATAAGGGTGACCGGCTCGACCCGTAGCATTGGTAAGTCTTACTGCTAGACTACTAGAACCCTCTAGTAGCCAAAGATCATCGTCGCATGAAAATACTAATTTGTCTGAATGAATATGTGGTGCGAAATAGTAGCCTTGGTTCATCTTTTCTCCTTGGAAGCCGCAATAATACCGCATTTGTATCAGATTCTTAAATGCAAAAATACCGTTAAAAGTTTTTCTAGGATTGACAGACTTCTCAAAATATTTAAGCTATTGGCAAATTATATGTCTACTGAGAGATATTTTATGTCGCTTAAGCATTTCACTTTAATTATTATTTTATTTTCAGGCTTCATTCAATGTGTTCATTTCGCGGATAACTCCGTTTCTACCATAAAGTCTTGGCCGGTCGATGTTTTACTTGACCGTCTGGTTCTTCTTCGAAGTGGTAAAATCCCTGCCGCTGAAAACTATATTGATAGTTCTGAGTATTTGTCTTCCGAAGCTTCAGACGAGATAGATATAGTTTTATTGAGCAATGCCGAAAGACTTGCTGCTTTTCTAAATACTGAGCTTCTTGAGGAAAATAGGCTAGATTCGTTTTTACTTTGGTTAAAAGGCTCAGATCCCTTGGCAAAATGGCATACCAGAGATCTTAGTAAGAATATAAATAGAAGTTTAATTGCTGAGAGCTTCTATGAAAATGTGAAGCAAACTCGTAGGTCAGGTCGATATTATGAAGTCCGTGATCAATTAGAAACCGTTATAGATTCCGTAGAAACCAGTAATAGTTATGAATATGCTTATGGTCGAGAAGTAGGTCGCAAGATCATTAAACAGTTTGATGCGATTCACAGACAAACTTTCTTCGAAAACAAAGTTCATAATGTCGATATTGGTATCGATTTTCTAGAACCTGTAAAGGCAATTCTTCGAAGCTTGAAATTGAAAGAAAAGTTCCAGTGGATATTCGATAATGTACTGTATATCGGATACAAATCAAGCTTTAAGCATCACAAAAAAGTTTTTATGCGATTTAAGGGCTTTTACGCGAAAACATCAGTTTCCTTTGAATTGATGCGACGCAAGCGACACTGGTGGGGTTATGGTAGTTGGGAAATCGTTGGAACTACTTCGAAAGTGATCGAAGAGCCAATGGCAATTGTGGGAACCGATGTTAAAGAATTGGAACCATCTCAGAATTGATTTCTACATCAACTCTTGTTATAACCTGACTTCTTAATAATTTTAATCAAGTAAAATAGGAGTCTTCATGAGTTTAATTGCACAGCTGGAAACCAATCATGGTTCGATGACCATCGAACTATACGAAGAACAAGTTCCAAATACCGTAAAGAGTTTCAGCCATTTGATCCAGAAAGGTTTTTATGATGGCTTATGCTTTCACAGAATAATTGAAGGTTTCATGATTCAAGGTGGATGTCCAGATGGAAGTGGGCGCAGTGGTCCTGGGTATCAATTTGAAGATGAATTTGTAGAAGATTTAAGGCATGAAGGTATTGGTGTTCTTTCAATGGCTAACGCTGGACCAAACACAAATGGGAGTCAGTTTTTTGTGACTTTGGCTGCGACGCCACATTTGAATGACAGGCATTCAGTATTCGGTAGGGTGACTCAAGGAATTGAAGTCCTTGAAGAAATCGGAAGTGTTGAAACTGATATGTATGACAGACCCCTCGACCCTGTGACCATAGAGAAAGTTCTTTTACTTCGCGATGGAGAGGTAATCACTGAAGAGCTTGAGGCTCCAGAAACAATAGGTTAGTTGCGAATTACTGGGTGCTTTGAGCGTAATGTTCCAGTTTTTCTAGCTTATCCTGTTGTGTAATGCTGAAATTACGGTGTTGGTTGCGTTCTCTGAAGAAAGTAAGCATATCGACTGCCATTTTGCTGTGGCCTAAGTCTGCTAAGTTCTGGATCATTAGATAGTTGCTCTCAAAATCTTGGGGAGCAACTTGATAATAGTGCGTAAGATAAGTGTTGGCATCCTGATGCCGGCCCATCATGGCCAGATATGTTCCGTGAATTCGATAAAAAACGTCCAAACGCTCCTTCAGGGCCAGCTGTTCGATTACAACATTGCAGTGTTTGCCGTATAATTCACGGGCCTTATCTCCCTGCTCACTTTTTTTGTTCATAAAAGGACCTAATTTTTCGCATTTAGTTAGTAATTTAATGATTCGATCTTCTGCTGGTGTTGGTTTTGCCCGAGGCTTATCTGGGACCTGAGATGAATTTTTTTCAACTGATGTAGATTCAGTCACTGAGTGGGAGTCTATCTTGCTTGCTTTTACTGGTTTATTTGCGAACGGATTATTAGACTCAGTACGATAATTGCCCTTGTAAAATGGATTGCTACTCGCATTGTGCATTGGTTCTATGTGATGAAGCTGAGCGGTTTCGTCGGAGAATTGTGACTTTTGGTGGCTCCTCTGACTTATACTCTGAATCTTTGCTCGAATTCTTTGCAGTCTCTTCAATCCAGCACCTCTTTCAAAACGATTGTCAGCGGTTGGGACAGAATTTTCCTCATAATTCATGGGAGGTTGATAGTCATTCGTGCTGAATCGGTTGGCCTGATTCACTTGTATAATACTGAGAGCTGATAAAACTATAATTAATTGGAACTTCATGTATACCTCCACGGAAGATTCTTCGGCCACAAAGGTCTCTCGAATGACACAGCCTAAAAATCTGCCAAGAAATCTCCACTGGCCTCATACATTTTAGATATTAACCAGATGTATAATGTCTGAGTTTCCGCTGATGAACTGCTTTGGTACAAATCAGATCTTTGTAGTAGCATGTATTTTTGAATTAGTTGGAGGGCAAGTTATGTCAGAAGTGACTGTATATAGTGAGATTACACCAAATCCTAACACTCTCAAGTTTTTGGTTAGTAAGCAAATAGTAGAGCGAACTTATGATTTTATTAGTAAGGAAGAAGCGCAGGAACGTTCTCCTTTGGCGTTGAAGCTATTTATGATAAATGATGTGGAGGGTGTGTATCTGGGTAAGAACTTTGTCACCGTCACTAAGGGTGCTAATGTGGAGTGGATGACACTTGAGGACAAGATTTGTGACCTCATAGAAGATCATTTAAAACAGGGTGACCCAGTGGTTCTTGAGGACAAATCGCAGCGTGAGCCTCGAAAAGAATATGAGGGTTTGGAAAAACAGATTAATGATATCATCGAAGATGAGGTTCGTCCTGCTGTTGCTATGGATGGTGGTGATATTGTGTACAAGGGTTTTGAAGATGGAATTGTCTACCTACAGATGATGGGAGCATGTGCTGGCTGTCCAAGTTCTACTATGACACTTAAAATGGGGATCGAGATGCGACTAAAGGAAGCGATACCCGAGGTTAAGGAAGTTGTTAATGTGTGATTGTCCCAAAGCTGAAGGTGTCTTGAGTAGAGCAGAACTTGATTCTTATCGTACGAAAATCAATTCGGCGCCTCGTATTATTTTCCACCGTTATTCGCATCTGGACGATGCTGCGTGTCAATGGTTTCTTAGAGAAGTTGCCCATGTTCAAGGCGAGTTCGTTTTCTTGCCCAATGATTCCATAGAAATAAATCAGGATGCAGGCGAAATCGGACTTGATGTGATAGCTCCGGGGGCTGTAAAAGGTTATCAGCATGCCGACGGAAGTTATTCATCTGCTTTCCGGTTTGTAGTGGAAGTTTTTTTTCCTGATGATTGTAATGAAAGAAGAGCTTTAGAGCCATTAGTTAAGTGGGTTGATGGAGACGATAATACGGGATCAGCCACCAAAGCATTGCTGGGTGAGGAACATGACCTCATTGAGATAGTTGGATTAACGAATCAATTTCACGCCTATAAATCGCTCTATGAATCTCATGGAGATGCGATTATCAATCAACGATATGGTGAACAGGTTTTAAGTCCCATTTATCTGCATCAGGTAAAGTACGAGGAGGCATGTCAAAATGTGCAAATAAACTGTGAGATATATCAGGATGGTATCGTTGGCGTTTGTTTGGGACATGTGCCAAGAGAAGCACAGGGTTATCCTCAAAAATTACTTACTAGCAAAGCAGATACTATGAAACAAGTTCGTCCGACTATTTTTATGTATAGAGATCCAAAGATGGGTTTGGGAATGATCCGAATGATTGACGATTTAAGATTGGACAAAGCAGAATTGCAGGATTTCATGAGCCAATTTAATAGAGATGAGTGGTTTTTTCATCCTGGAGGTTTCATGGCAGCTTGCGGTTCTGGCACCACGCCCAGAAATCCTGATACAATTCCTGTACCTACTGAAAAATTAGTGCAAGCACTGAACGAGATATACGGAGATTAATTGGCGCTGTACGATTATAAATGTAATTCATGCGGAGGAACCTTCGAGGTCAGTCACAATATGAACTTCGACGGTATCGTAGTGTGTTCGTTTTGTTCATCTCAGAATACTCGAAAACTTTTAGGTAATTGTAGATTTAATACTGGACAGGACTTAGGTCCGACCTCAGCGCATCTAATTTCTGAACAGCGTGAAAACAGTAAGGTTGAGCGTGGTCGCGTTGAAACAGCATTAAATAAAATGACCCCAGATTCACACAACGCCCCTCAAGAGCATGCTCATGCAGGCTGTGTACATCACACTAGGATTGAACTGGAAGAACGGTACGGTGATATCTTCCCCCGCAAGACTTAGCAAGTCGGATTTGCTTGTCCTCCAAAATAACTATTCTTCGTCCCAAGATTTCTGAAGATCAGCTTGTATTAGTTTGCCCACTTCGGTTTGCATCAGGGCCTGCACTTCTTGCGTGACTTTAAGTGACAGAGGAATCAAGGTTTCGGCACTTAGAGTTTGAGTTTGTTCTACCATGGATTTACTGACCCGCAGAAATTTCTTCCCCAGCGTGCCAGAGTAAAACCTAACAAGTGCCTCGAGTTCTGCTCGAGTGTAATGTTTGGCGTAAACCTTAGCGTTTATCTCTCTAATCACGTTGTCTATATCGATATGTTTCGCAAAACTTAAAGCTATTTGGCTGTTCATTTTAGCTTCAATTTTCTGGTATTCCCTAATTAAGTAGGATTTGTCGCCGCTACCTGTTTCTTGCAACAATTCTTCAAAAATAGCGTTGTTTGATAATGCGAGACCAGATTGAATTTTCAGCAGTAAATCTTTACGCAAGTTTTCTGTTTCATTAGGATTAATGATCAGTTCAACCAGTTTGTCTACAGCCTTCTGCTTGGGTGATTTGTATGGAGTTTTTTTGTTGGCATGAGCTGCCCAAATCGTTAGCTGTAGAATTATGATTACACGAAAAATACGCATGTCACGGATTATACAAGACCGGTGAATGCATTTAAATAAGGTGTTTGTTTTGGAGATGATTAGCTTCGAATTTTAGTTGTCTAAGACATTTATATTAGGACAAATTATTAACAATTTGATTGTAATTTGTATGATTTAATATCTGGAAAAATACAAAAAAATGTTGAATAGTCGCAACTTTCAGGGCGATTAAACGTATTTTGCTAGGGATATCAATTTATGTTTTTTTATCGTTTAGTGGCCAAAACCCTCGTTTTCAGCCTTCTGCTGCAACTTTGTTTACCCTGGTTTCCCCTTTTTGCAAAAGAGTTCAACGCTGAAAAAGAAGTGGCGCGTGAATACAAATATTTCAGTCAGATTAAGGATCGTCTTTTCCGCAATATTAAGCCTAAACTGGGCGATAGCCTTACTCCGGACCAGATAGAAAAGATAATCGATACATCAACTACAGAAACCTTTGTGGGTAACCCTACTCTGCGAGTAGAAAACTCGTCCATTCTACGTCCTATAAAACAAATCGGATTACGCGTGTTAGACGGTGAAATAGGTATTGTTCAAACCTTTCTATCTTACGAGGCTGTTAAATTTTTGAAAGAATCCTTGACTGGTAAACGGGTTAACGTCGCAATGGGTACAGCTCGGAAGGTAGTTCGTTCCATGACTCCGAGCGAGTTAAAAGGAGTGAATGGGTCTCTGAACAAAATGAATATAGGTTCGCAGATTAGTAAGGCACTGAAGACAGCTCCTATAGGCGTACGGAAATACATGAAGACCGAAGTCAATTTTGCCCTGATGGCTGTAGTTGGTGCGATGATTAACATGGGTATTTACGACGGTTTAGATGTAAATACCATGAAGGATAAAATACTAGCTCTCGACCCGTTAAAATATAACACCACTGCAAGTCATGGGGTATTACCAAACTTTCTAGGTGGAGCTGCATCCAGACAATTTTTCACTCTATTCAATAACAAGTTTGATTTGATATACGACCGGATTTATAACTCAAGAAGTTTTGGCGGTTATTTGTTGAAGAGGATCGATACCAGCGCCGATGTTATCGGTCGAAAAATTTTCAAAGCAACCCGTTTGGGAATTGAAACAGAGAGTGGAGAGAGCCTGGCGAAACGTTTAGGTTTAGTGGGAGTTGGAGAGGGGACACAGTTTACTTTGAAAGGTTTTTTGAGATCGATGTCCACTGGTCTGGCATTTGGTCTCGGAGCTAGACTGGCTGTCGACAGCATAATTGTTGGAGCACGCGGTTACGTTGATACAGCCGTAATTGGAGGAAACCGCAACAAAAAAACTCTACGACCCGAATACAATTCCTTTGCCTATCAAAGATCACAGTCCGAAATTAAGAATTGGTTTAGCGAGAGAAAATTTGCCTTGCTGGACTTATTTGATGGATACCGAAAGACTCCCATAACGAATGTGGTATCAGCGGCATCTGGGATGATTGGTGGTTACTTTGGATCAGTGATTGCGGGAGCAGTATTGGTTGGAGGCGGACTACCTGCTATTGTTGGCGGGGTAATGATAGCTTCACTTTTTGCCGGGATAGGATCATTTTTGGGGCAATGGAGCACTCTGAAATTTGAACGTGGCAAGTTTATGAAGGGTGTGCGCCGTCAATTAGTTGAACGACGCTTGTACAAGGCCATACTGAAAATGAATATTTTTACTAAAGGGAAGATTACGAAGGATAAAGCTAAAGATCTAGCTAAGGCTCGTAGTGAGGATATGTATAAACGCGAAAGTTTTGGCCAAGTATATAGCCGCTTATTTTTGGTGGAATCGTTTGATAAGATTGAAGTATCGAAATCAGGTGAGATCTATAATCTCAATGTAGCCGAAGAGCACGGAGAATCCTTAGATATTGAAGCTCATATACGCTACGATTTCATAAGTCTGGAAGGTGACCAGGGCGTATGGGATATTGCTACGAACAAGATATACAATGTGGGAAATGTACAACAGAACAGTGGTTTCTCTGTAATCTTCATCACTGATAACGAGAATATTATTTTAGGGGATGGTACTTTAGATTCTGTCAAAGGAGGCGAATTCAGGGTGCTCAGTAATGGTCTAATTATGACATTGTCGGACTTTGATCGCAAACGCTGGGTTATTCGTGGACAGAACGTTAACACCGATGTGTTCCTCAGAAAGCGTATGGAAAGATACACTTGGGATTATGATCGCGAGGTCTTTGTTTTAGTAAACCCATTAAAAATTACCTCATCGCATCCTTTGAATGAATTTAGAAAGTTTTTCGATGAGTCAGCTGATCCCAAAAATGTAATCAAAGCATTGAAAACGCATATCGAACTTAGATATAAGCAAACTCTAGCTGAAGGACGAAGTTTATTAGAATCCGTTAATGCAGACAATGAACTTGCTTTTTTACATTCCTTGGAGAAAGCTGGAGTGGATAAAGCTCAAACGCACAAATTTGCTGGTATGCAGCGTTCACAATGGAAGAATTTACTTCTTGGACGCTTGCATCGGAGTTCCTTAAGACAATTTCAATCTTTGATTGAAAAATTGAACAGTTCAGATGGTCAATCGTTGAAACAAAGTTTTAATCAAGAACTAAAAGATGAAACACAGAAAACTATCTGGGATCAAGTTCGACCATTGATTGCAGCTAAATTGCTAGTAGCTTCGGTTGCTAACTAAAAAATTACCCTATTCGTTGTGGGTCAAAAAAAAGCAAAAACACCAAGTATAGGACATCAAAATTATAAAAGTTGAAACTGACGCTGATTGCATCATACTAAACAATTTATAAGAGTTATTTTAGTGTCGAAATTAATACTATGATTAGATTCCAGCAGCATCGATTGTTGGGGTGGTTGTTTGCTTATCTTCTGATAATAATTCAGGGGCATAGCGTAGCTTACGCTCAAAAATTTTGGGACATTCAATCCTTGCCAGTCAGTCAATCCACTTCAGTATTCTTTGAATCTAACCCTGAGATTAGCCTAATTTGGGGTTATCAAAAAGGAGAGTGGAGTGCTGCAGCTAAACCATTTACTTCGCAAGCGGCCAGACTATCTGAACTATCGACCAGTTCGACTCATTTCAGTTTTTTAAGCACTGTGCAAGCGGGGCGAAGTTACTGGTTATTGTCAGCTAATGCTACGACTGCTTCATCGATACATACGAGCTCAATCGAGTTGCCAACCTTTGGGCCCGGCTATCATTTAGTCAGCGGAACGGGTGAGTCTGTCGGTATATTTCTAGAAAAGCATCCAGAAGTTAGTCAAATTTGGGCTTGGGACCAAAATAGAAGAAATTACAGTATTGCGGAGCAAGGCCAATTTCCAGAATATGAGGGTTTAGACAAAGTACAAATACTTAATTTGGGACAAGGATATTGGATAAAAGTTGACCATCAATTTTCGAGCTATGAACGTAATTCAATTCCTAAAGCTGTTAGAGAACATGCAGCTGATGTTGACTCTGTGGGCAATATATTTTCGCACGGAGGTATTACTGATCAAGGGGTTAGTAATGAACTATTCAAATACGATATTCGAAATGACTCTTGGTCAGTATTACCTTCTAGCCTCGTTTCGCGCTCTGCTCACAGTATGACTCATCATCAGAACAAGCTGTATATTTGGGGAGGGGTGAATTTCCAAGGAGTGCCTCTTAACTCATTGGAGATATATGATATTTCCAGTCAGCAGTGGTCAGCACCAACTACGGGTGGACAATCTCGATATTCGCATTCAGCTGCATTTTATGAAAACAAAATTTATCTCTGGGGGGGTATTTCGGATGAGTTTCCATTTGTTTTAAATTCTATGGATATCTATGATATCGAGTCTCAAAATTGGACTCTTGGAACCAGTGGAGGAACATCGAGAGCGAAACATCAGGCTCTAATAATAGATGAGTCTATGTATGTTGTTGGCGGTAGCGCTGGATCCTTCGATCGATATGATTTGAATTCGAACTCATGGTTTGCCTCAGTGGGCCCAGATAATAATAGACAGTCATTTGGTATAGCTTTCGTTAAAAATAATCTACTTCTTGTAGGCGGTGTCGACAGCGGATTTAATTTAAAGAAGACTCATGCGTTAATGACTCCTGGTGAAGCGGCGCGCATTCAGGTTCAGGAATTCATAACAGATAGAAGCTCGCATCAAAGTATTCTATTTGAAGGCAAACTTTATAGTTTTGGTGGACAGGATGCCTTCTCTAATCTGCTAGATAGTCTAGAGGTTCTGGTGATTGACCCCCTATCTAATCAACAAAGTAATAAAGCTCCCCAGATATCAAATATAGGAATTGTCGGCGGTGGTTCAGACCTTACAATTCATTTTGATTTATTAGATGAAGAGGGGGATTTTCATATTGAACTGCAGATGGAATATAGCCTCGATCAGGGATCAACGTTCTATCGGGCCAAAGGGTTTGATAATCCAGTTGATGGATTTAAACCTGGAGTTTCCCAGAATGTATTGTGGAAAACCCTAAGTGACTTTAACACTGATCAAAGCGATGTAATGATTCGTTTATTGGGCAAGGATGGCATCTCTGTTTCCACGAATCCAATCGAGTCTGAATTATTTGATGTGAACAACGGTAAACCTTATGTTCATAATGTACAGATAGTTTCGCAGCCTGCCACAGATGAAATAAGCGTTGCATTTAATGTTAGCGATATAGATGAAGACCTTCTGGACATTAGTTTAGAGTATTCGACCGATGCCGGGCTGAATTATCAATCAGCAAGTCGTATATCGGGAGAAACAAGCTCATTAGAGACTACTAACAATACGTCCTATTCTCTATTATGGCATTCAAAGGAAGACTTTACTGGTGATAAGCAAACTATAAGATTAAGATTGTCTGTTTCTGATGAGAATGGTCTATCAGATAACTATGGTATTAGTGATATATTTTCAGTATTGAACTCGCCTAACTCAACTCCCAGAGTAGTTCCAAAATATATCGAGGCGTCCGGTGGTTTGGTCGAATTAAACTTAGCCATATATGATCAGAATTTAGACCCCGTTAATTTGAATATCGAATATAGTACAGATAATGGAGCATCTTTTGATCAAGCGCAGATAACGCCGGAAAATGCCAGCAAAAATATGATTCCATCAACCAATCATACGCTCTTCTGGGATAGCGACAGCGATATCATCGATCAAGATATAGACTCTGTTTTACTAAGATTTACCCCGGATGACGGTAGGGAAGGTTCTGTGGATAGCGTTACCAGCAACACGTTTCCCATATACAATCTCAATCGTCCACCAGAAATAACCCAATGTACTAGTGGTACTCCATTCATAAATGGTAATTCGGGCGACATACAAATCAGTATCTGTGGTAGTGACAATGAATCTGACAGCATCAGCCTGCACTTTGAGTATAGTATTGATCTAGTAAACTTTATAGCTATATCGCCAGCAAATTTAGAGGGTCCACTGAGTGGATTAAGTTCAGGGTTTAGTACAACTGTAACATGGATAAGTAGTGAGGATGTACAAGACTCGTTGACCTCAATTTATCTAAGAGTCAGAGGTTTTGACAGTAAGGAAAATGGATCATGGTTAACAGCAGAATTTCTGCTTAATAATGGCGGTAATTGGAATACTTCAATTGATACTGGATACAATTGGAGTTATGTCGCAGCAGCAAATGACTCCACTTACGCTTACTTCTGGGGTGGTCAGATTGATGGACAAGATACCAATACACTCGTGAGATATGATCCAGCTAACTCACAATTTACCGTTCGAAGCTCTGGGAGCGAGCCCAGAATTGGGGCAAGCCTTAACTATAGTGATGGGAAGCTTTACGCCTTTGGAGGGCAACAAAAAGTAGACCCATGTGATGGATTAAATTGCAGAGTTGCTGTAAATACCATGGAAATTTATAACATAGCCACCAATGCTTGGAGTAGTCCAAGCAATGAAGGCCAGGCCCGTACAGACCATAGTGCTGTAGTTTATAACGACAAAATCTATTTCTATGGAGGTCAAGGCAATAGTGGGATACTTAACAGCCTAGAGGTTTTCGACACACAATCACAGCAGTGGAGTACTCTGAGTAGTTCTTCCGAAGCTAGGTATGGTCATAGCGCCTTTGAGTATGATGGACAAATGTTTGTATGGGGTGGAGTATTAGATGATGAAGATGGAGACTTACAGTCATTAAATAGCATGTGGGTTTACGATTTTGCTAAAGATGAGTGGACTCCAGAGACACCTGGGGGTGAGCCGAGAGCCTTTCACAGTGCTATAGTATATGATAGCAAGGTTCATTTCTGGGGCGGATTTAAGGTAGCTAAGCTAGCAGGCAATTTTATTTTCTTCGAGGATCAGGATTCGGTTCTTAATACACAGGATATTTTTAATTTAAGAACCAGGACATGGACCACAGGGTTATCAGGGGGAACTTCGAGAGTGACCCATGGGGCTACCAATA
>CAZYUV010000032.1:0-18998 GCA_964650625.1 uncultured bacterium | reverse complement strand
AAAACAAACAATTTTGAGTTCAAAGTATGGAAATCGTTCAAAATATAACAGAGAACCTTGAAGATCAGCTTGAGCAATATCAGCGCTTGCTGAATCTAGCGGAGCAAAAGTCGCATTTAATTTCTCAGAAGGCGGCTGATAGGGAAGTGGAAGACCTTCATAAGCTGGTGAAATCAGAGGTTCAGGTTGTTTCCGTTCTTAAAGAACTTGAAAATAAACGTCGGGGTATAGCCAAGGATCAAGATTTTGACAGTATTCTTGGAGAAAGTGATGTTTCCAGGGATAAGTTAGTTCAACTAAAAGATGCCATTAAGGATGTTGCATTCAAGTTGCATAAAATTAACTCTAAAAATTCCTTGGCATTGAATGTATCCCTTAAAGTTATAAATAAAATGATCCAGTCAGTTAAAGATCTAAGTATCGGGAAGGAAGTGACTTATTCTCGAGTGAAAAAGCAGAAGAGGCCTCAGGCCTATAGATCATTGAATCTAACAGTATAGAGTTCGATTAAATACTAGCCAGGATTGGCGGATTTTCGGCTATGGAAAGCCTGACACTCGTTTCCGTTTTAACGAAAAACGGTATGGTGTTGGGATTTTTTTATGCCCAAAAAAAGGGGGCCACTATGGGCCTAGGAGCATTTTTAGGCTTAGATATAGGCAAAAGCGGGGTGATGGCGCATCAGCGAGCGATCAATGTCGTCAGCCACAATATTACTAATGCTGAGACGGAGGGGTATACTCGTCAAACGGTTTCACTGAAAGCTAAAACCCCAATGGATCAGCAGGGTGCATCGGGTCAGCTTGGTTCTGGTGTAGAAGTCGATGAGATTAGGAGAATTAGAGATAATTTAATTGATACCCAGTTACGTGATCAAAATTCGTTTTCAGGGTTTGTTAATAAGCTAAGCGACAATCTGGGTAGACTTCAGACTATTCTTAATGAACCTGGTGAAAACAATGTTAGAGCTGCTCTCGATGAATTTTTTCAGTCATTAGAAGATTTAAATAACCAGCCTGATAACACTGGTGTGAGAATAACGCTTATAGAGAGAGCAAAATCTTTGGCGACTTTAGTTAATGTTACAGCAAAGAGAATCGAAGATGAGCGGGCAAATATTAATAATGAAATTTCGACGAGTGTTGATCGAGTTAACTCTTTAGCTCACTCTATTGGCGATATAAATTTAGAAATTCAAAAAGTTAGGCATACAGGGCAAAACCCTAATGATTTATTGGATGCTCGCGATGTAATGCTCGATGAGTTGGCTGAACTTGTCAATATTGATGTAGCAGAAGACTTTGATCAAAATATGTTTATTCGAGTAGGTCATCACTTGTTAGTACAAGGTGATACTGTTAGTGAACTTAAATATGTAGTTGATCCAAGGCGTAACGGATTGAGATCAATTGCAACCCAAGATGTAATTCCTCCTTCTACAACGAACCCGTCTGTAGCAAGGGCTTTTGTGGGTGGAGATGCGATAAATCAGAATATTGCCTTTACGGTCTTTGAAACAGCGAAGGCACACTCAACACAATCTAAGGCGATTATTGATATTAAGACAGATTTTAATTTTACGGGTCCCATGGAAAATGCAGGGATTACGAGTGGCAGTTTCTTCTTAAATGGAGTTCAAATATATTTTGATAATAATGAAACCCTTACTCAATTAAAGGACAAGATTAACTCCGCTGGTTTAGGTGTCAATGCATTTTTCGAGCGAGGTAAGCTAATTTTTAATTCCGTGCGTACAGGGACCGCACATCAAGTGGTTTTATCAGAAGGGACCTCGAACCTTTTAGACGTTATGCAATTTAGCGATGCAAAAGAATTTGATGAGGATGGGAATGTTATTTTTGATGGAGAGGTTCGCGATGCACGTTATGCAGTTGGACTGCAAACTTTTACTTCATCTTCTAATTTAATTGAGGATGTAGTTTCTGGTGTTGATGTTGAACTCTTAGGTGTTGGTTCTACCGATATCGTAGCGAATCATTTCATAACATCTGGTCGCTTGCGCGGCTTTATGGAGTATCAAGATAAGTTTGTTCATGAGGAATCACGTAATATTGATAAGCTAGGCTATTCATTGATAAATGAGGTTAACAAGATCCATTTTGAGGGTTTTGGTCTGGATGGATCTTCTCAGCGTATTTTCTTCGAAGCTTTCGCGAGTCCAGATAAGCTTATTATTGAAAAAGGTGCGGCTCAATCTTTGAGGGTTCGAGAAGAAATTCAATCAAATGTAAAGGCTGTAGCTGCTGCTGCAGGAGTTTTTGAAAAACAAGGAGATCGAATTCCAGTGTCAAGTGGAGATCGAGACGGACGGAATGCTTTGAAAATGGCTCAGCTAAAATTTGCCCAAGTCGTTGATAATGCTGAGTTCGGATTAAGTACCCGATTATCGGTTCTTAATGGTGGGACCGGAGTGGATGTTGGGCGGCCACAATCGTTTTTTTCGATTACAAATGGGGAAAAGAATGCGGTAGTATCTCTTCAAGATTTGGACGATAACTCCACAATTCAAGACTTGCAAGCCGCGATAAATAAATCATTGGATTTAAGTGGTTTCGATTCACAGGTTACGATTTCGACTCAAGCTGATGGATCAATGCGACTTGTTTCCACCAACGCTAATCTTACGTTTTTGGAAGGTGCTGGAACTGCTGCTGCTGATTTACATCTTTCGGCGTCATCAGGGGCATTCGGTAATGGTAGCCGTATTATCGAGAGTAGTCGTTTGAATGCAAAATTTAAGGGTGAACCAAAATCAGTAATTCAGCATATACAATCCTTGATTGCAAAGGTTGGAGTTCGTGCGGAAGAAATGGTCAAACTAAAAGAAAACTCTGAAACAGTTAAATTTCAACTTGAGAATGAGCGCTTAAGTGTAATTGGAGTTTCTGTAGATGAAGAGCTCACAAAATTGATTCAGTATCAGCAGGGGTTTCAGGCTTCTGCAAGGATTATTTCAACAGTAAATACCATGTTGGACGTGATTGTGAATCTGGGTAGGTAGGTGGATTATGAGAGTGACTAATCAAGCGTTGGTTAATAACTTTCTGAAGAATTTGAATAATACAAATCAGGACTTGTTCAAGGTAAATACTAGTATTTCTTCAGGTAAGCGAGTCGAAAGACCTGAGGATGATGCAATTGCAGCTTCTAATATAGCTGGGATTGAGTCACAGTTGGCTGATACTGCCCAGTTTCAGGAAAATATTCAGCAATCCCTTTCGGAGTTGAATACAGTAGATAGTGTTTTTGGGGAAGTAACTTCCATACTGATTCGAGTAAGGGAGTTGGGTGTACAAGCAGCTAATGATTCTTTGTCTATCGATGAGCGCGATGCTATCGCTGTAGAGGTTAATCAACTCTTGGAATCTATGGTACAAATTGGGAATTCAACCGTTGGAGGTACTCCATTATTTTCTGGTCATGAGTCTGGATTGAAGCCATTCGAAGTTGTGCGCGGTTCAGATAATGGTGAAGTTAGTGATATCGTTACAGTAGATGGCGAGGAACGTATTGATATAAACACAAATAATATCACTCGAGTTATCTATAGAGGCGATGGAGAATATTCTGCAATTGAAGTAGATCAGGACTTAACTGTAGATTCCAATGTTACCGGTCAGGAGATGTTTTTCTATGATGAAAAACTTAATAATTCAGCTCCTAAATTAATTCGCAAAAAATCGAATATTACTGCTAATACCTTACTTGAAAATCTTGTAACAGCCAAAAACACAAATGGCATTTCTGCGGGCTACTTAATGGTCAAAAATACTCGCGGGATCACTTTAAGAGAGGATACGAATCCATCGGCAGCTATCGATAACTCAACTCCTTTGTCTTTGCTGAACAATGGTCGTGGAATTGGTCGTGATAAATTTGGAGAGATTGTTGCTTTAGGTAATTCGACACTAACGGATTCCGCTGGTACCTCAGTAACTTTTAATACAAACGTTCCGCCAATTACTAATTCTGATGCGACAATCTCTGACATAGTATCATTCTTAAATGGTCAAACTTTCGACCCTTTAGTTAATGTAGGGAACCCAAAACTTAGATTTTTTATCGAAGCAGATCAGATTAAAATGATTGATAACGCCAACGGCGGTGGGGTTCCTTCGGCGAGTGATGAGACAGTCGATAATCCTGGCGGTGGTCAACTAATTTCTACTTTCATGCAAGATCTTGGATTGGTGACTTCAATTCAACCGAAAACAATTGATTCAAACGCTTCTGAAGTTGGAATGTTCAATGATTTTGGAGGTGTTCGATTTTCTGGGGTGCCAGAGGTGATGACCGGTCAAATTCAATTTCAAGGTGGTACAGATTATATTGAGATTGACCCCTCTGCCAAGGATGGGCAGATCCTTACTTACGATGATGGAGCCGGAAATCGGACTCCTCTTACATTTAACTATATGCCCGGTAGCACTACCATAGATAATATACTGTCTCAATTAAATAGTCAGGTGGGAACAGCTAAGGTCGCAGCAGATATTGATACTAGTGCCGCTAGTTCTTACTTTGAAGTGCAGTATCCAGATGGTGTGATCGAAAAAGTTGAATTAAATGCCATGATGGCTGGAGCCTCCACCGATGTTTTAGGGAATCCGGTACCCGCTCTTGGTGCTCTTAGTACGGTTTCATTGCAAGATATTCATACTCAAGTACAGACTCGCCTAACTAGGCAAGATTTGAATGGTCGTTTTTCGGTTTATTTGAGCAATGGTACGATTTATGATTTTAATTTGGGTGATACTCAGCTTAATCAACAATCCTCTTTGAGTGACATAGTTAACTCCTTAAACGCGCAGTCTAATGCGTTATTTGCAGCTAATGGCTTCCAAGTGTCTGCAGATGGTCAGCGAATGGAGTTGACTGGCTCGGCAGTGTGGGGTGCAGAATTACAGTCTGTAGTAGACCTAGGTACTAGTACTGTGGCATTCGATATTGGTTTGCTGAAGCCTTTTCTATCAGTGAATGCTGATTTTCCTAACGTAAGTGAGGCTAATTATGATTTTCCTGGTATAGCATTTGATGAGCGATTACTTCTATCTGAATGGACAGGTAAACAGAATATTTCCAGTTCAATAAATAACGGGCAGATTAGAGTACAGGACGCTGCTGGTAAGGAAAAGTTGGTTGATCTGAGCGATATGACTGACTTTAGCACAGTCGAGGATTTTATTAACCTTTTTAATAGTGCTGACTCGCTTGTAAGGGCTGAGCTTTCGCCTAGCGGTTATGGGATAAGGTTTTTAGATAGCTCTGGAGGTTCTGGCAACTTTTTTGTAGAGGATTTTGGGGATTCTTCATTTGTCGAGACGCTTGGCATTGGAACCCCCCTTCGCGGAGCCAAAGAAGTTTATGATGGGGGTGCCTCTGTATTGATAGATCTGAATAGTGTGGGAGATACGGTTCACACATTAGGCGAGTTATTGAGTGCTATCAATGATGAAACATCTAGAATTGGTGTCTCTGCTAGGGTGGACGAAGTTACTTCTCAATTGGTTTTTGAGGACCAACGTCGCCCTTCCGAACGAGGCAAATATCGTGTTTCAGTGGAGAATGCAATCGGTCTTCAGACATCAATTTATAATCTCAATGAAGGTGGAGGTATAAATAATTACAAGATTCGAATTACGGATTCAGGTGGAGTTAGTCAGGTGATAGACTTTCAAGATGCTAATACACTTGAAGACGTTATCAATAGAGTTAATCTGAGCAACGAAGAGGTTAGTGAAAAAACCACATTAAAAAATATTGAAGGACTTACTTTTCCGCTAGGAACTTTTACTCTAGCTACATCCACTGGTAGCACACTTGTAGATTTAACAACACTCAATCAGAGCTCCACTATGCAAGACCTGCGTGACATAATTAAGGGTCAAATAGGTTCTGTTCAGGCGGATGTGCATTTGAAGCTGAATCGCGATGATAGGACTCTTAATTTTGAGTTTACAGATGATTTTGGTGGTACAGATAGAGGTAATATTTCGATTACTGATACTAACGGTAGCTCTGCTGCGGAACTTAAATTAGCAGCGATAGCTAAATCATCGCCCTTTGAAAGCGGTCTTCTTGTTCACAGACGAGTTAATGTAAAAGCGTCATTAAATGATGATAGAACTGGTTTAAAATTAACTGATTTAGCGGGTGGAGAATTAAGGGTTACAGAAGTTGAAGGGCGTACTACGGCCCATGACTTAGGTCTTATAACAAACGGTATTGGTGTGGGAGTATCTGTAGATGGCGTATTACGTGGAAAAAATTTGAACGTATTTGAAAAGTTGGCGGATGAATTGGGCTTGAGTAAAGAATATGCTCGTAAAGAGGCTCAAGCAGAAGATAATCTATCTTCTTTGTCTAATGAGGGTGCTATCGATGATGAGATCAAGTCGATACGTTCGGTTCGATTACAGACTAGTGCTTTGAATACTTTGTCGGGAAGTGTTGATCTAAATCATCGCCTTACAAACGAAACTGAATTGAGGAGTTTAGGTGGTTCAATACCTAATCCAGAATTTAAGGCGTATCCAATAGAGGATATTGATGTTTCTGGAGTCTTAAAGATCGAATCATTAATTGACGATGGAGCGGGTAATTACCAGCGCTTGATTATTGATTTCAAGAATCTTCCAGATAATCCAACTTATGATGACCTTAATCATCTAATACAGCAAGAAATCGCGGCTGATGATAATTTTGATGCAGTAGTTCAACTGCAATATAGAAGGGATGGAGGGTTAAAGTTTGTTTCTGATTATCCAATACGAATGGGTAAGGATGATACGCCTGCGCCATCGCCCGGCGCTGATGCTTTGGGTGCTAGCACTATGGAAGATTTATTCGGTGATGGCGTTACCTTAACAGATTTTAATAATGCTCTAGAAACGGTGGAATTGTTTATAGAGAGGCAGTATACCGGAGGGATTGAAAATTCAAATTTTTACATAAATGATGCCACCGGTGTGGGTAGCTTAGAAATTGACCTTGATCAATTGAGCTATCTGCGACAGCGAGATCGGCGAGAATTGCGATTGGGAGATATCGAGGACTATATAGAACTTAATTCAAGTAAGCCAGCGACTCTTAAAGAGATTGATGATGACAATAATATAACTTACCCGTTACTTCGAAATCTGGGCATTAAGTTTCCAGTAAATATACCTTTCGATGCGGCAAATCCTGCAGAGGTTGACACCGTAGCGCCTTTTAATTCTATGAATGAATCTTCAACCTTGGAAGATTTTATAGCAGCTTTTAATGCCCCTGGTGCTAATTCAGTATTTAATGGGGTTGTAACCTTGGAAATTGCTGACGCAACTAACACTTTAATTACTGATCATAGAAGTAGACGTCTTTTATTACGTGATCAAACCGGTTTGGCGGGCGGTTCTAATCTCACTATTAATGGTCTCAATAAAGAAACGCTAGAGTTCCTTAGAACTTTAGGTGTAAAAACTGGGGGGCAGGTAGAGGATACAATTTTAGGTGTTACGGGAATTATGGGAAAGCAGATAACAGGGTTAGGTTACGAGGTTGATTTTGAGATTGATTCTGCCGGCACTGTTTCGATTAAAGGACAGCATAGGAAAGATTCCAACGGAGTGCTAGATTTTGATAGTGGTCGTATCGAAGTCGTTGAAGGTAATGGTAGTACAGCTTCAGATCTAAAGATATTACTGGGCACTGGTGCTATTGGTAATGGTACGTTGAATATAGCATCGGGGAATTTAGACCCTGGAGTAGATCGTAATATATTACTATCAGAAATTATGCCTAATAGTGAAGGTGTTAGCACCTCATTTGAAGATCAGTTAAAAAACTTATATATAGAAAATGGTAAAGCTAGCGGAAGTATTGACCTAAGTAACCCTCCAGTTACTTTAAATACACCTTTCAAGGCTTTCCAGGATGGTCGCTATGATTCGATAGCTGGTTTGTATAGGGGAGGCGTAGATGTTGGGCGTCCATCCTCAGGGTTTGTGATTCAAGATCAGTTTGGTAATCAAGCTATAGTTGATTTATCAAATAATCTTTCAGAATACACGGCCATAGTAGTTCCGCAGGTAACAGTTACTAATAATGCTCCTTCTACAAGGATGACAGCTGCTGTTGCAGGTGCATTCAGTAATGTTAGAGTGGGTGATTACTTGGAAATTGATACTGATATTGCCGGTAATGAATCACGAGTAAGAAAGTTCAGAGTCAACTCTGTTGATGCTACGGGTAATTTTTTAGATATTGATGCGGATGCCGCGACTTTCGATACAAGTGTAAATAACTACACGGTAAATATATTTCAAGGGGTTGAGAATTTGCATGCAAGCATGGATAAGGGGTATCAATCTAAGCCTTTCTTCAATAATAACTCGACTCTTCATGATTTACAGAAAGCTTTAGATATTGCTATTGATAAAGCCAAACGTACTTCTGGTTTTGGAGTGGATAAGCTTACTATTGAAGAGGATGAGGAATCGGGTACTTTTAGGATAATGGTTTCTGGAGAGAATGGGCCCACAATAACGATTAATGAGCGTGATCTAAATGGAGATGGAATTTTGGATTCCTCCACAGCAGGCGATTTAGGTCTTCTTCGCGATTCAGGCTCCAAAGGAAATGGGTCTCCAATGGTCACCGCGGGGAATGTAAATATCAAGCCAACGATGGCTTATGTGATAGATAAGATTAATGGGGATTTAAGTGACTTAAAAGTTACAGCAAGTATAGGAATGAGTGATTCTGGGCCAACTATTGATCTCACCTCAAACAGTGATTCATCATACATAAAAGTGCGTGATACGGTAGATGGTAATACAGCTTCCCAGCTGGGAATGTCTTCCACCCGAAGTATCTTTCAAACTTTAATAGATTTTCGCGACAGTTTGTTTAGAAATGCTCCTAAAGTTATTAGTAATGATATTTTGGAAAAAATTGGCGAGGATGAGCAAAAAATCCTACAACTTCGAGCGCGAGTTGGCTCGGTAGTAAATCGTTTTGAGGTTAACTCCGAACGCTTGGATACAACAAAAATCGAATTGACCCGACGTCTAAGCGATAATCAAGATTTAAACATTACCGATGCGATTATTAATCTACGTCGGCTTGAAATTGCACAGCGAGCAGCATTAAGTGTGGGCTCTCGTATGGTTCAGCAAACATTATTAGATTTTTTAAGATAATTATTTTTTGGAGGTTAGTGATCTGGTGAACTGAGGGTTGGTAGGCGGTCTTGACAGGGACGTCTCGATTGAATGCTGGTGAATTCGATCTACCTCGAGTTTATTTGCTATAATAAACTTGGAAGGTCTTTAAAAGACAGCAAAGCACAAATTCACGGAGGAAGAAATGCTGAGTGTAGGGCTCGATGTGCAAACGCGCTTGGGTCAATTACAGGTGCAACCAGCAAGATTGGATTTTGATATCCAGTCAACACCTGCCATTCAAGGTTCCCAGATCCAAGTCTCCCAATCTAGTTCCGAGATCTCCAGCGCAAAAGTTAGCAAGCTCGAAGTGAGTACGCGAGCAATTCAAAATGAACTTGGATTTCGACGGCCTAAACAATTAGTAGAAGAGGGTATCCGTCGTGCTAAAAGTGAAGCGCAGTCCGCAGTTTCAAGGATTGCTTCTGAAGGTGATCAATATTTAAATAGTCCGCAGAGCGCAACTACCAGTATCGCCAAGAGTGTTGGTGTTTACAAGCCAAGCGTTGAACTAGCAGCGATTCCCAAAAATCGACCAAATATAACTTTTAGTGCACCCGGAGAGGTGAGCTTGGATTTTCAGAGCGGAAGTGTTGATGTGACTGATGTCAGTAGTTTTCGAATAGACGCTAACTACAGCCCTTCGAAGGCTTTTCTGGATAGCCCCCCTCGGATTACTATACAAATTATTCCAGTGACTCCACCGAGAGTTGCCGTAGACGTCAGAGCATGAAATTTACAAGATTTATATTAAACTTTTGGTATCTACGGAAAGATCGAAAAAGGTAAGTTCGAAGCATAATGGTGCTTGGGAAAGTGCTATTCATTCCCACCGTCGTCACCTATTGCTTCGACAGGACAGTTTTCCATAGCCTCGATACAGAGTTCCATTTCCTCATCGTTTGTTGGCTGTTTAAAGACGTAAGAGTACCCCATGTCATCTTCTGAAGTGAAGTTGTCAGGTGCAGTGGACCGGCACAGATCGCAGTCGATACACTGATCGTCGACATAAAACTTGCCATTAGCATTATTTTCATATTTGTTTTCAATTTCAGCCATTTTGTCCCCCTCGGCACTCAAGGCCGGGATTTTAGCTCCGCCTTGCCTACCTGTCAATGTTTCATCGACCTACATATACAGTATGTTTGTGTAAGGGTTTTTAGTCAGCCGTTGGTTCCACCTTGGAGCATCTATAATTAAAAGGGCTTATTGCTTCTGGGAAGCTCTGGCAGTATCATGCCTGACATCGTTTTCGGAGGTAATTATGAGCTGTAATTTTATTATTCAATCAAATTTTTCAAAACTAGAAGATGTGGCGACCGAAGGTCTTATATTAGGGCTGTTCGAAGGAGAGCGGCTTGAGGGGGAATTAAGTCTTCAGCTTGATGAGATGTACGGAGGGATAATTTCGAAGCTTATTGAGCGTGGTGAAATTCGTGGTGAGTTAAAAGAGTTCCATATTTTACATTCGGTAGATTTGCCTATTCAGAAAATCATTGTTTTAGGTTGCGGAAAGCGAGAAAAATTTAATCAGGATACTGTGAGATTTCTTGCTGCAAAAGGTGCTAGAACTGCACGTAAGGCTGGGCAAACGGAAAGTACTTTCTTACTCGAACCCTATAAATCTCTAGACTCTTTTAATCTCGGTGTTGTAGCTGCCGAGGGCCTTGTAATGGGTCTAAACAGATTTGAACAGTACAAGACGAAAAAGAAATCCTCGAAAGATAGACTTAACAAATTTATCGTTCTCAGTCACGGTTTTGATCAGGATTCTTTGGAAATGGGTTTGAAGCGTGGTGAGATCATGGGTCATGGTAATGTTCGAGCTCGTCAGATTGCTAATCATCCCGGTAATTTCATGACACCCAGCCACATGGCTAAGGAGGCTGAATTAGTTGCTTCGGACGTAGGTATGGAGTGTTCGATTTTAGATGAACCTGAATTAAAAGCCCGAGGCTTTGGTGGAATCTGTGCAGTTTCAGCCGGTAGTAATGAAAACTGTAAGATGATTCAATTGCGTTACAGAGGTAAGCCAGATGATGACAACATTCACCTAGCCATTATCGGCAAAGGTTTAACTTTTGATGCTGGTGGAATATCAATCAAACCGGCTCAAAATATGCACATGATGAAATTTGATATGTGCGGTGGAGCAGGTGTCATTGGCGCCGCAGAAATTATTGGAAAATTGCGCCCCAAAATCAATATAAATATTTACGTGCCAACTTCGGAAAATCTTCTCGGGCCTGAATCTTATAAGCCTGGAGATGTTTTACATATGTATAGTGGTAAAACAGTTGAAATAAAAAATACAGATGCTGAGGGTCGCTTGCTTTTAGCCGATGCGATTACTTTGGCAAAAGAGCATGGTGCTCAGCGTATCATCAATACGGCGACTCTTACCGGAGCGGTTTTAGGGGCCTTGGGACACTGGCGAACTGGATTGATGTGTCGGGATGAAAAATTAAAGTCAATTGTAACGGACAGTGCGAATGAATGTGATGAGTTACTTTGGGAATTGCCATTAGATCCTGAGTATAAGGTGATTTTGCATAGCGCAGTTGCCGATATTTCCAATTCGGGGAGTCGCCTAGCGGGCTCTACTACGGCCGGAATTTTCCTGAATGAATTTGCAGAGGATACGCCATTTTGTCATCTGGATATTGCTGGTACAGCTTGGGTAGAGAATATTCCATCTCAGTATAATTTTAAGCCCTATTTACCAAAAGAAGGCGCTTCGGGTACCGTTGCAAGAACCATAGCAATAGCTGCAGAAAAAATTGCCAATGACATCGTTTAGTTTTGCGGCAATTCCAGCTGATTTACTGAGTCGATGGCCTCATCGAGAGGTCTCTCATTGTTTAGGAGTTAAGCCATCTTCAAAGGTTTTAAGTCTTGGTCAAAATCAATGGTTGTCAAATTTAAGTGATACTGTTAGTGCGGATGAGAAATTTGATTTAGCTATGGTAAATCTGGGGAGTACATCTTCCATAATTGGCAGTCTTAACAGAGTAGTTAATAATTTAAAGCCAAATGGCTATTTTGGTGCAACTTTTTTCCATTGGCCTGGCATGAAGCAATGGTTTGCTTATGAATTACAAAATGATTTGCTGCTAAGAGATCGGAAGATGTGGGAAGAAGGTTGTAGAGTCCTAGATGGTTTTTTGGGTGAGGGAAAGATTCAGGTTGTAGAGAGAGAAATACTGGAAATATCGCCAAGTTTTCTAGAAGGTGTCGACTTGATAAAACTGTTTCAGCAACATTGGAATTCCTTTGATGCTTGTGTTGATAATCTTCTTATGGAAAAAGTGGAAAGTACTCTGCAGAATATCGAGGGATTTTTGGAAAGTTCGAATTCAAACCTCGATTTGTGTATTGAGTCTATTTTTGGAATCAAGGAGTGGTGATGTCAGCAAATCCAGTAATACTAAGTGGTATACAACCAACTGGTGATCTAAATATAGGGACATTTATTGGTGCTATTCGTAACTGGATTAATTTACAAGATGAGTACCGCTGTTTGTACATGGTGGTGGACTTACACTCTCTAACTATAAAACCAGACCCCAAAGTTTTAAAAGATCGTTGTCTTTCTTTCACGGCTCAATATCTAGCTTGCGGTATTGATCCTAATAAGAGCACTATTTTTATTCAAGGCCATGTGCCACAACATTCGGAGCTAGCCTGGATTTTAAATTGTTACACAGGTTTGGGAGAATTGCAGCGAATGACGCAATTCAAAGAAAAATCGGAAAAAAACAGTAAGAATATCAATGCGGGTTTATTAACCTACCCAGTATTGATGGCGGCAGATATATTGCTGTATCAAACTGATTTGGTTCCTGTTGGCGAAGATCAAAAACAGCATTTAGAGTTGACTCGCGATTTAGCTCAGAGATTTAATTCTCATGCTGAAAAAGATGTATTTAAGATTCCAGAACCTTTTATCCCTAAGGTAGGTGCCAGGATTATGTCTTTACAAGATCCTTCTTCCAAGATGAGTAAGTCTGATGAAAATGAAAAGGCTAATCTATGGTTGCTGGACTCTCCCAAACGAATTGAAAAGAAAATTAAAAGTTCGGTGACGGATTCAGGTTCGGAGATTCGATTTGATCCCGAGAATAAAGCTGGGATATCTAATCTTTTGACAATTTATTCGGCGATCACCGGGGAAAGTTTGGACCAAGTGGTTGATCAATTTAAAAATCAGCAGTATGGGCATTTAAAGGTTGCTACTGCAATGAAAGTAAAAGAATTTCTCGCTCCTCTTCAAGATCGTTATCATCAGTTAATGCAAGACCCTGATACCTTAATGGATATTCTGAGAACTGGGGCAAAGCAAGCTTCAGCGATGGCAGAAAAGACGCTTGAAAAAGTTCGTGACAGTGTTGGAATTGTTAGGATTTAATAATCTAGTTAGATACCAAGCTATTTCCTTCTGGTGTTTCATCTTGATGCTCGTCATAGCTCGCTATGATAGACATTAAGCGGTTTAGATTTCTAGTTGACTCTGGATAAGGTACCCAGCAGAAATTGATCTCAGCATCCCATATAGCTTCAATTTTTTCCGGTGACCATTCGTCCAATCTACAAATAACCATACGTTCTTGCGGTATTTCTTCAACTAGGTCTCTAATTTCCTCAAGATCGAGTTTATTGCCAAAATAGTCCGTCTCAGATAAGCACAAAAATTGAGCTGGGGTATTCATCGCTTTCTCTAGTTCTTTTGAGTTGCTTATATGAAGTATCGGCGCCATTCCGTGTTGGCGACTGAGCAGGAAAAGTGTCAATAAATCATTATCTGAAACAGTACCGGGAAAAAGTGAAATATAGTGGGCTCCGTAGTATCTAGAGTGGTAGATTTGATAAGGATCTATGATTAGATCATGTTGAAGAGTGGGTATAGAGAGTTGGTTATCTTTTATTTTTTTAAGATTGTCGGCATTGCCTTTAAGATGAAGATTATCGGTTGGAGTAGATACGGCTAGAATGTTGGTGGCTTGCTCTGGGAAGTTGCGCGGCAGCGTTGTCTCCACTTCGGGATGAATGGCCGGATTCCAGTCTAAGATGACTCCCAAGCTTCCACATTTTGTGGCTGCCAACTTTAAGTCAGTAGTATTGCGCTTGACCTTATGAAACATCGTTTCAAGAGGTTGGTCTTGTTTTCGACGAATTAGCTCTTGTTGTTTTCTGTCGAGAAGTGGACCGAAGTCACGGGTAAAATGTTTTGTATCTTTGGAATTCGTTTCCTGGCTCAAATTAGCTCCTTGTGGTTCGGGAATTAAAAATTCTGTTTTATGTTAAAAGGTCGGAGCCCTACTAGTTTACCTGGTTCCGTCAATACTTTGTCGACTCGCGAGAGTGGTGGTCCTTTGCGAATTTCTTCAAAAAATTTCTGCAGGTTGGAATTTTTTCCAGCGACGGTTCCTATAACGGTACCGTTCTCAGAATTGCTTACATGGCCTAATAATCCCATGTTTTGAGCAATTTGCAGAGTAAAATAGCGAAATCCGACTCCTTGGACACGGCCGTAAACCGTAAAATTGAGGCATTCTAGATTTTGCATGAGCCTATTTTGAATCTTGGAGGTGGATTTGTAAAGTTGAGAAACTGTTGTATGTCTCAACTGAATGTCCAGTTATCCCGAATACTATTTCATGAGATATATTTTGCGAGTCTTCATTGGAATAAGCCTAATGGCCTTTAATCAGCAAACTTTTGCATCAGAAAAGAGTTCGTTGGACCTTGTAAGGCCAGCACAGCAAAGACTCGAGGCTCTCAGAGAGAAGGTATCCGAAACTCTTCTCAGGCCTATCAAGCCCTCTAGATTAAGTCAGAACAATACGGAAGCAAAATATCCCACAGGGGGTAGTTCTGGACCTAGTTTATCCGTTAGTATGAGTCCTCGTTTGAGTGTGGCTCCAAATTTAGAGAGATTTTCAAAACGGGGTAGGCGTATAAGCTACAGACATCAGTCCAGGATGTGCCGTATTTATAAGAAGTGTCGCCGGACTCTAAAGGTGGCCGGCGGACTCAGCAGATTTCGTTAGTGTTGGTATTTATTACAGTTTAATCAAGAAAGGTTTCAGCGACGGTTGCGGCAGCACTGTGCCCTTTCAGATTGACGCTAAGCAAAAATTCTAACAAAAAC
This sequence comes from uncultured bacterium, assembly GCA_964650625.1. GTDB lineage: Bacteria > Muiribacteriota > UBA6191 > UBA6191 > UBA6191 > JAYZAC01. Next base: position 3,623 of record CAZYUV010000032.1, on the reverse strand, counting down.
TCGATTTATACTGCTAAAATTGGCCGATTATTATGGCTACAAATTCCAAGATATTATTGTATGGGTTAGGTAAAACAAACCGGGCTTTGTTTGAGAGGCTTAAACCCACTCACCAGTTATATGTTGGTTCAGATTATGATTCTGAACTGCGAAGCATAGATAAAAATTTTCATTGGGATCCAAAAATTACACCTCTTTTAGATTTCGAAGTGGTTTATGTGCCCCCAGGGATAGCTCCTAATAATAAAATTCATGAGCACCCGAATGTGCGCAATGAACTTGATTTTAGCTTACCTGAAATGGGGCGTGACGCAGTTGTTATTGGTGTGACTGGGACAAACGGAAAGACTTCATTGTGTAAACTGCTACACGATTTTCTTACTGAAGAAGGATTTCGAACAGCTTTGGTTGGTAACGTGGGTGTGCCAGCGAGTTTGATAATGGATCAAAATTGGGATTTTGTAATAGTGGAACTATCCAGTTTTCAATTATTTAGTATGAAGGAGAAGGTTCTCGACCAAGCGCTTATTACAGGTTTTGAAGTTGATCATTTGGATTGGCACCCTGATTTGGAGCATTACAGACAAAGCAAGTTTCGTATACGAGAGCTACTGCGAAAAGGGTATTTGTGGGCCCCTTTGGGATTGCTTACGGGTTCTTCTGTGTGTAGAACCTATTCTCTTAATTCTTCTAAGGCTGATTTTCAGGAAGCTTGGCAAGATGTACCGAGCGCCAAAAGATTGCTATATCTTCAGGCCGCTTCAATTTTTGAGGGTTTAGGTTTGAACTATTCTAAGCTTTCATCTTTTGAGTTTGAGTCTCTTCCTCATAGACAAGAGCAAATAATGACTAAGGGCGGTTTGCTTTGTATCAATGATTCTAAAGCGACTACACCGGGGGCAACTTTTTTTGCATTGCAGCAAAGTGAAGGCGACGAGATTAATTTAATTCTTGGCGGAAGATTTAAGGGACTTTCAATTCTAGAGTTCGTAGAGGGCTTAAGGCCATTTAGAAGGCGACTGCAGAGATTATTTATTTATGGTGAGTTAGCGGAAAACGGAGAAGTTTTTAGAGGTTTAAATTTACCGGTTACATGTTGTTCAAAATGGAGTGATTTGTTGCGTCAAATAGAACTACATAAGTCATGGGGTGATACTTTGATACTTAGTCCCGGATGTTCAAGTCTTGATCAATTTAGTAGTTATGAGGAGAGGGGGCAGTCATTCAAGGACTTCATTCTCCGTCAGTGAAAATTAGATATCGGAGGCCCATCCACAAAATGAGTAGATATCATTATCCCGACCAGTGGTTAATGTTTCTTATATTCTTTTTGTTGTCAGCAGGTTTGGTGATGGTTTACTCCTCATCATCAATCCATTCCTTACAGACTTTCGACGACTCCTTTTTTTATGTTCGTAGACAAGTTATTCGAGTATTGATTGGCCTCTGTTCAATGGGTTTTTTCATGTTTTTTAACTATCGAAATATTGCCAAAATATCGCATTGGTTAGTATTTATTTTTACTGTGATGCTTTGTCTTGTTTTTGTGCCCGGTATTGGAGTTGAAGCTGGTGGAGGTAAACGTTGGATAGACTTGATCGTACGTATTCAACCTTCTGAATATTTCAAAGTCTTTTATATAGTTTTCCTTGCACATACATTAGTAAATCTTCACCGGCATGAAAGGCCATTTTTGACCCGAATTTTACCTCATTTAGGTTATATGGTTTTGATTTTTGGTTTGGTTCTGATGCAGCCGGATTTGAGTACAGCATTATTAATCGCATTAATTGGTATTTTAATGATTTTTTGTGTTTACTCTCGTACTTGGTTAGTGGTGGGGGTAATATCACTGGGGCTGGCGGTGGTGAGTTATCAAGTTATATTCACACCCTACCGCCTTAAACGAGTTATCGCGTTTATGAATCCGGGGGAACATGAGTTAGGGTTTGGATATCAGGTTTTACAGTCTAAAATTTCCTTGGGGAGCGGCGGTATCAATGGTCTGGGTTTAGGGCAATCTCGCCAGAAGTTTTTCTATTTGCCAGAAGAACATACAGACTTCATTTTTGCTGTACTAGGGGAGGAATTTGGTTTCATTGGTGCGATGTTGATATTGTTGGCTTTTTTCTTGTTAATGAGTCGAGGTTTGAAAATAGCCCGGAGGGCGCCAGATAGATTAGGGCAGTTGATTGCCTTCGGTATAACAGGCTTCATAATTATGCAGGTTTTAATCAATATGGCAGTAGTAGTGGGTCTTATACCGCCTACGGGTGTTCCATTACCTTTCTTAAGCTACGGTGGTTCAGCAATGATTACCAATTTGACTGCGATGGGGATTCTACTAAATATCTCTGCGCAATGTGCTCCTATGAATGAAAAACACTTGAATCTTGAGGAAGAGAATTTGTAACTGTGTTGTCAATGGTGTGGTTTTTAGGTGCAGGGTCTGGGGGTCATTTGGCTCCCAATTATTCTATTTACAAAGGTTTAAATCACAGGGAAGGTCTAAGTTTTAGGTTTGTCATAACTAACGGTGAGCTAGAAAAAAACTATTCGAGTGGGCGTAAATTACCTACATATTATTATCTATTTGACCGTTTAGTGACTGGTAATCTGTTTCAAAAAGTCTTCAAGGTTTCGGTTTGTATAGTTCAGAGTCTTTGGTTCTTGTGGTTGGATAAACCTGCGCTCATTATAAGTACAGGTGGGTATGCATCTTTTCCCGGATTGTTTTGGGCTAGATTTTTGAGTATACCGTATGTGCTTATAGAGCCTAATAAGGTTGCAGGTAAAGTGAATCGCTGGTTTTCCAGTGGAGCCGAAATCATTGTAACTAATTACTCAGGTGTATTCGGAGCAGATAATACAAAAGTTTTGAGGTTAGGTATACCACTGCTGTTAAGCCCTAAGCGTAAGAAGGGTCAGACTCTCTTAGCTTTTGGAGCAAGTCAAGGAGCCCAAAGTATCAACCGATTGATGGAGAAGGTTGTAGAAGACGGCCTCATTCGTCCGATTCACTGGATTGTTGGGGCTAAAAATTTTGAAAAATTTTGCAAATATAATGAAATAGAAGGTGTTACCGTAGAGGCTTTTTGTAATGATATGCAGTCCGCCTATGAGGGTGCGCGAGTGGTGCTTTGCCGTTCGGGCGCGGGGACTGTAGCTGAGGTTCATGCCATGAGATTGCCGGCAATATTCGTGCCTTTCCCAGATCATATGGACAAGCAGCAGTATAAGAATTGTGAGTACCTTCAAGAGGCAGGCTGTTGTTTAGTTTGGGAAGATGATTCACTGTCCAGTAAGCTTCTTGACTTAAATAAACTATGGATTGAAGATTCGAAGTTTCAGGAAATGTGTGTGGCCTACCAAGACCTTACGTTGAATCCTACTGACGCTTGCGATAAGGTTGTTAGTGAGTTATTGAAATTTCTTTCTAGGGGCTGACATTTACAAATGCATCGTTATACTGATTTTTGACTTTTGATATTGGACTTGCAGTGATAAACTTAGCGACTTTAGTCAGCTAAAACTTGTACAATAATGTCAATTTTTGTATGAAAATGGTCGAATAAAGACATTAAGTAGTCGCTAGAGGGCAAACTTGTTTGCTTATCAATAGT
>CAZYUV010000031.1:0-19185 GCA_964650625.1 uncultured bacterium | reverse complement strand
CGAGTGCTAGCCGAGATAGTTCGCTACCAATGCAAAAAACGAAAATATCAGCATCTAAATAATGGTCAGGCTGATGATGAGAATTGGACAGTTTTGGATTACGGTAGTGTGGTAGTTCACTTACAAAATAGAGAATTTCGAGAAAAGTATCGCCTGCATGAGCTCTGGAAAAATGGAATGCCAGTTGACATTCAGGGACATCTTAATGAGTTTCCCACTGAACTAGTAGATTAGTCTAGTAGCCTAGGATCAATACCATGCGCTACGTTCGCTTGCAAATGTTCAATGGGCATTTCCATTTATGCTCTGGTGAGTTAAAACATCTTCAAGTGATGCGAAAGAAATTTCCTTTAGCTTTTCAAGCATTGTACAAAAATAAAATTTTCGATGTGACCATAGAATCTACAGGTGCTCTGAGTAAAGTAGACCCCATTGGTATTCCAGTGCCAGGTTCTAGCTGTTTTTGGATTCCTTTGTTTGATAAGAACCGCATGGAATGGGCTATTGAAAAATTAACTGAGTTGGGAGCCGCAGCAATAGTTTTATACCATAGTGACCACTGTACATATTCTGCTAAGCAAATTGAAAAATTTTCGAGAAAAGAGCGCTTGGATCGCTTTGAGAAAAAAATATGGGCAGCGGCTCAGCAGAGTGGAAACTTTACACCTCCAAATATTTTAGGAGTTTACTCTATTTTAGAGTTACAAAAAGATCATTTTAGTGATCGGACAGTAGCATGGACTGTGGATTCCAACGAAATAATTCAACCTGATGATATGCTATGTCTAAGTAATTCAAGTGAACCATTTGAAATTAGAGGTTTATTAGATGATCGTCTGACTCATTTTGTTATTGGACCTGAGGGGGATTTTTCAAAGAATGAAATGAAAGCTTTGAACAATATAAAATGGGGTTGTATGCATCGTAGTACCATACTGCGAAGTGAGACAGCATTGATAGCAGTCGCAGCTCAGTTAAGTAATAAATGGTTACCATCTTTTTATTCAATTGCGAAAGGGAGTAATGAATAAGCAGAATCTATTTAGTTTTACGCCAACTGCACTTCTGAACGTATTAGTCGATGAGTTCAAGTGTAAACCCTTTGTTGCTCGACAATTGTGTCAATGGGTTTATGAAAAAGGTGTCTTTGATTTTGATGCTATGACAAATCTTTCAAAGGATTTAAGATCAAAATTGAAAGATCGTTTTTTTATGACTTTGCCAGAAGTTCGCTATAAGCTGAAATCTTCTGATGGCAAAACCATAAAGCTCAAAATTGGCCTTGAAGATGATCGTGAAGTGGAATCCGTATTTATGCGAGAAGACAAGCATGCCACAATTTGTCTCTCCAGCCAAGTCGGTTGTGCGCAGGCTTGTGTCTTTTGTGCTACAGGTAAAATGGGGATTATTCGGAATTTGCAGGCTGGTGAAATAGTAGCCCAATATCTTTTGTTCAGGCAATTACTGGGAGATAAGTTTCCGAAATCTGTGCGTCTGGTATTCATGGGTATGGGAGAACCATTTCATAATTTAAATCAAGTGTTTAAGGCATTAGAAATATTTACTCATCAACAAGGTTTGAGTATTGGTTCTCGTAAAATCACCGTTTCTACGTCTGGTGTTATAAAGGGTATACGAAAATTGGCAGAAGAAATGCCGCAAATACAGCTTGCTATATCTTTGCATACTGCGGACCAGTCTCTCCGATATCAATGGGTTCAGAATCAAAAAGAATCGGTCAATGATATTTTGCAGGCTGCTCGTGATTTTCAGTCTATGACCAACCGAAAAATTACATTTGAAATGGTTTTATTTGGTGGAAAGCAAATGCAGACTGCACGACTGAACAAATTAGGTAAATCTTTGCAAGATATTCGCTGTAATTTGAATGCTATTCCCTATAACCCTATTCCAGAAGGTCCAGAGGATTTTATTCGACCCACTTATGAAGAAATCGAACACTTCAAGGGAATCATGAGTCACTGGAATAAAGAAGTTACTGTTCGAATAAGTCGTGGGAGAGACATCCAAGCCGCATGTGGACAATTAATCATCAGCAAATAAAGGAAGAGGCTAGACTAGGAGCGTTTGTAGAAAACTATCCTCAGTTAAATTTCGCTCGTTATGCGGACCCCCTTCCTTCTCATGCTTTGGTTTTGCATGGTCAAGAGCCTGCTAACCTTCTTCTGTACTCCGAGCATTTAATAAAACGTATTTTGTGTGATAGGAATTCTGCTGATCATGAGCCTTGTGGGCAATGCGAAGCTTGTTTGGCCTATCAAAGAGGTAATTCTGAACGATTCATCGAGTTATTTCCTCAAGGAGCTGCTATAAGTATTTCTCAAGTTCGAGAAATGATAGCTAGGCTAGACATGAAATTAGAGGCAGGAAAAAAGCAAATTGTTATTCTGTATTTCCCTGCTCAAATGCAAAAAGAAGCTGCAAATGCCCTATTAAAAACTTTAGAAGAGCCACCAAAGGGAAGGATATTTTTTCTGATTAATCCCTATCAGAGATCCCTGCTTTCTACCATTCAATCTCGTGTAATGCCGGTAGATATTCCGTCTGCTGAATGTAGATTCAGAGAGATAGATGAGGTGGAACAAGCTTTAGTAAGATTAGGTGGCTGGAATTTACAGGCTATACCGTCTCAATTAAAAGGTCTGCTTCAAAATTCTTTAGATCTCTCAAATTATTTAAAGATGTGGTTGGAAGTTTTTCAAGAGCAAGAGTGGGAAAGTGCCAAACTACTTCAAGACCAGTTTGTAAATCCTAAAATACAACTAGCACGTAAACTCGGTGTGCTTCATTTTTTGGATGAACTTGCAGTGGATGAATTCAGTTATCTCGAAGATCAAATATATCATTTAGAGAAGTCTATGGAAGCTTGGTCTGACTGGATTACCGGTGAAGGTCTACGCAGATGTCGGGGTCTTCGTCAGGAGTTTGGTGAATCCTATCGAGACCCCTATATTGGTGATGGTAGTAAAGAGAGCCTTCAAAGATTTTACAGAGGCTTCTGTTTGCGTGAGATAGAGTCTATTTTTACAGAAATATTAGCTAGTATGGAATCATTATTAATCTCATCAGAGGAGATTCCGATTTTGCCACAGGAGAAGCAAATTAGTCTCAACTTCGAAGCAATGAAGTATGGTAGAGGGCTGTATAGATTGAGTCATCGACTGGTGGAGCTTCGTAAGATGCTTTATAATAACCAGCCTTGGTCTAACCTAGTTGAACAATTGGGTATGACTCTCATAGAACTAAAGCAGTCCTGAAAAGGGCTTAAAATATAAAATTAAAGAAATTATGAATGAAGAGATACACGTTGATACTGAAGAAAATTCTGAGGCAGCAGTAACTACACAAATCGATAGTCAAAAAGAAACGAATTCTGGACATTTGATAGAAGAGCAGAGGGATGACCTCGCTACTGATAATGTTTGTATTTATGGACTTAGTTTTCGTAACAAGCGAGGTGTATTTACCGTAAAAGATGAATTAGATAAATATAGTATTGATGATCAACTGGTAGTGCGTACCTGTCGTGGCAAGGAAGTTGCCAAAGTTAAATATGTCCAGCTTAATAAAATGTTGAATAGAGAACGAGAAATCAATATTAAAAGTGTTCTACGACTTGTTAATCAAGAAGATTTGGACGTTGAACGACGGAATCGAGAGAAAGAGAAAAGTGCTATAGAAATAGCACAAAAAAAGTCAGATTCACTCAAACTCAAAATGAGCTTTGTAAGATCAGAATTTTTATTTGATTCTGCTCGAATTATATTTTACTTTCTAGCACCACAAAAGGTAGATTTTCGTGAGTTAGTGCGACTACTATCTAGAGAATTTAGAACTCGAATAGAATTGCGGCAAATCTCCAATAGAGAATATGTAGGTTTAAATGGGGCAATAGGGGCTTGTGGTAGGCAAACTTGCTGTAGTAGTTTTTTGACAAAAACGCCGAAGGTCAACGTTCGTATGGTAGAGAATCAAAGATTGTCCAAAAATCCATCCAAATTAAATGGGGTGTGTGGTCATCTAAAATGTTGTATTTCATACGAAAATGATTTTTATCGAGAAGCTTTGGAAGGGATTCCCCGACGCAGTTCTTGTGTGGGTTGTAGCTCAGGTAAAAAGGGAAAAGTTTGTGGTACTAATATTTTCAAAGATGAAGTTACCATACGGCTTGAGGATAGTACTTACATGAATGTTAGTCTTGATGAGGCTCGTAATATGCCCGTTCTTGATAACGGTTATGAAACGGATAATTCTGACTATCAAGATGTGTAGACCTTTTCAACTTTATGATCTTTAGTTATAGAGGCGCATCCAAGATATGATTCGAAATTCAGCAGAATGCTGGTTAATCGACTAACTATTCAACACTCCCTTATATAGACGGGCATGATACAATCAGCGCAAGTTAGCTCCCTACCATGGAGCGAGGAGTCGACATGACAATGCAAGATCAAGCAAAATTAGGCTTGGTGGCGGGGTATGGTCACCTGCCAAAGGCAATACTACAAGCCGCCGAAAAAATGGGTTATAAAGTTTTTTGTGCAGCACTTGAAGGAATGGCCGATGATAGCTACAAAATTAGCTTAGAGACTGTACTATATGTTCAATTAGGTGAAATTCAAAAAACTATTGATTTCTTTGTGGAGAATGGTGTTGAGCAGATTATTCTAGCTGGTAAGGTAGATAAAAAAGTTTTGTTTCGGCCAGATACCTTGCTTGATTCTCTTGCTAAAGACCTCTTAAGTTCAATTGAGCAACTAAATGACGACACTATTCTTCTGGGTGTTGTTAGCTTATTTCAAAAAGCGGGATTAAAGGTCATGGACTCTACTGCATTGATTCAATCTATATTACCGCAAGAGGGAGTATTGACACCCTGGCAACTTAATGAAAGTCAAATGAAGGATGTTCATTTTGGGTTTAAAATGGCTAAAGCGATTGGTGGGCTCGATATTGGGCAGACTGTGGTGGTAAAAAATCTGGCTGTGATGGCTGCCGAAGCTATTGAGGGTACTGATGAAGCCATTTTAAGAGGAGGTTCATTGGGAAGGAATGGCTGTACGGTAGTTAAAGTTGCTAAACCTGAGCAAGATTTAAGATTTGATGTTCCCACAATTGGATGTCAAACGGTTCAGAGCTGCGTTAAGGCTGGTGTTAGCACTCTTGCTTTTGAGGCAGGAGCCACCATATTGCTCGACCAAAAGGAAGTCATAGATTTAGCGACACAACATAAAATAAATATTCTGGCTGTAGCTTATCAGGGAGATCAGTGAATCTACGAACTCGTAAAATATTAATACTTGCGGGTGAGGAATCTGGAGATTTGCATGGTTCGTATCTCGTTGAAGCTCTTCTAAAACTGAGTTTACCATTACAAATTTTTGCGATGGGCGGCGAAAAAATGAAGTCGGCGGGTGCAAAATTACTTGAAAATACTCTCGAGTCTTCCGTTGTCGGGATAACAGAAGTCATTCGTAAAATTCCTGGTTTAATGGAACGCAAGCAGCGAATAGAAGATTTTGTCAGTCAAGAACAACCAGATTTAGTAATTTTTATAGATTTTCCGGGGTTCCATTTGAAAATCATGCCTAGTATATCTGATAAAACTTCACTGGTGTACTATATCCCCCCCAAAGTATGGGTATGGAAGCAAAATAGGGCTCAAAAAATCTTACAGTTTTGTAAACGAGTTTATACAATTTTTCCTTTTGAAAATTCATACTTCAATGGCAAAGCAAGTTACTTTGGTCACCCCTTGGTAGATTTCGTAAAATCCACATGTTCTGTTTCAGAATTCAAAAAGGAATTCGGATTGTGTGAGGACTTGGCTACAATTGCCTTGGTGCCAGGCTCTCGTAAACAAGAAATTGTGAAAATGTTGCCTCGATTTTGCGAATCTGCTCGCTTAGTTAGCCGTTCGCACAAAGTACAATGGCTGTTACCTTTAGCAGACTCTATTGATGACAGTGATTTTCCAGCTGGAATGTTTGATGATTTGAATATTCGAATTATTCGCGGTCGTACCTATGATGTAATAAAACATTGTGATTTTATATTGGCAACGTCAGGTACTGTAACCCTTGAGGCAGCACTTTTAGGAACCCCAATGATTATCTGTAATCGAGCAAGCTGGGTAACCTATATGGCTTTTAAGATGTTATCCAGGGTTCCTTATCTTGGATTGCCTAATATTATTTCAAAGCGTGAGATTTGTCCCGAGATGCTGCAGTCAGACACTCAACCACATCGTTTGGCTGGCTTAATACGGAATTACTTACTACAACCTAATAAGCTTGGTGACCAGAAGAAAGCATTGAATGAGGTTGTTCAAACCTTAGGAGAACCTGGTGTTCTCAAAAGGGTTAGTAATCATATGGCCGAGGAGTTTTTACAGTGAGTGATTTTAGAAAAATAGCTCGTCTGGGTTCTCCTTATTGGGGCTTAGTAGTCTTTGCTATTTTTGCTTCGGCTTTGGTGGGTTTAGCAACAACTGCTAATGCTGTGGTGTTAAACATGCTGGTTGATGATGTACTGGTGGTGCCGCAAGGTATGAATCCCAGTGATTTTCATGCGGAACAAATGCAAAACTTGCGGTTAGTTATTATTCTGGCAGTAGCTGTTACTTTTGCTAAAGGATTAGGCTCGTTTTTACAAACTTACTCTATGAGTTATGTGGCACAAAAAATCATCCTTCAGATCAAATTACAATTTTTTGATCACTTACAGCGACTTCCTCTGAGTTTTTATGCAAGGTTTCGAACTGGTGACTTAATTTCTCGCTTGAATGGCGACATGCTTGTTATTGAACAAATGCTGCAGACATTGATTCGTATTATGGTTGATCCTTTGGTGATTCTAGCGCTTGTGGCTTATATGTTCTATTTAGACTGGAAATTGGCTATCTTCATTTTCATATTCATTCCAATTCTTGGATTATTGGTCCGTTGGCTAAGCAAAAGACTTAGACGGGCGGGACAAATGTTGCAAGCTAAAGTCGGAGATATTAGTGCCCTAATTCAAGAATCTGTAGTTGGTATCAAAATTGTAAAAGCTTTTAGAATGGAAGAGCAGCGACATCAATTTTTTGAGAGAGAAGCTACGGATAATTTTAGATTTTCAATGAAAAGTGTGAAATACAGTGCATTGAATTCACCTGTGGTGGAATTGGCCGACGCAGTGGGTGTAGCCTTAATGATTTATTTTGGCTCAATGGCGGTTATTGAGGGTAGATTATCAGCAGGTGAGTTAATTGGTTTTTTAACATCTCTAGGACTGCTTTTTCATCCAATTAAAAAGCTGACCAATGGTAATGCAATGATCCAACAGTCAGTGGGTGCGATACAGAGAGTATTTGAAATTTTGGATGAACCTGCTGAGCAAATTGGTCATGTTAATAAAATTCCCAATGAAGTGCAGGCAGCTTTGAAATTTGAAAATTTAAGTTTTCAATTTGATGAAAGTGCTTGGGTTTTAAAAGATATAAATCTGGAAGTTTCAGCGGGTCAAACAGTTGCTTTGGTGGGTCCCAGTGGCGGAGGTAAAACCTCTTTGGTCAATCTCATTCCACGATTTTACCCTTGGCAAAAAGGGGCTATTTATCTAGATGGCTACAAAGTGGATGACTTTGACCTTTTTGAGTATCGAAAGTTGTTTGGCATAGTCCCTCAGGAAACCGTTTTATTCAAGGGGAGTATCCTAGAAAATATTCGTTTTGCAAAACCTGACGCTACGGATGCGGAAGTTCAATCGGCATGTGTTGCAGCTAACGCTCATGAGTTCATAAGTAAATTAGAGGGTCAATATTCTTATGAAATTGCTGAGATGGGAGTAGGCCTTTCGGGGGGACAAAGGCAGCGAATTGCAATTGCGCGAGCGATTTTGAAAGACCCTAAAATTCTAATACTCGATGAAGCTACTTCGGCATTGGATAATGAATCCGAAAAAGTAGTACAAGCAGCTTTGGATAACTTGATGAAAGGGCGGACTACTTTTGTAATAGCTCACCGTATAAGTACGATAGTCAATGCCGATAAAATTGTAGTTCTTGAAAAGGGGAAAATAATTGCTGTTGGAACACATCAGGAATTGTTGAAGAAATCATCCATGTATAAGACTTTATGCACTTCTAGCATGATTAATGGGGATCAAGCAGCATGAGTCATACTAATAATAAACGTAAGATTTTTGTGTCTGCTGGAGAGTATTCGGGAAGCGTCTATGTTGCTAGTGTAGTGCGACAGTTACGTCAACAGTATCCAGAATTAGAATTTGTTGGTGTGGGTGGTCGCGAGCTAGAAGATTCGGGTGTTCGTATTTTATACAATTCTGATCAGTGGGGATCTATTGGGATCATGGAGGCATTAAAGCGCTGGTATTTGTTTCCTATAAATTGGAAGATTCAAAATTATCTTGAGGCCGAAAAACCTGATTTACTTTTTCTTTCTGATTACCCCGGTTTCAATATGCACCTAGCTCGCAAAGCGAAGCAGGTGGGTATTCCTTGCGTATATTTATTCCCACCTCGTAAATTTGCTCAGTCACCGAATGAAATACAAGATGCTGCTCAAAATATCAAGCGCGTGGCAGCGGAATTCGAACCTACTTATACCGTATATAAAAATGCTGGGGCTACAGTGGATTTTGTGGGTCACCCAATGCTCGACTCTTTACCAAAAATGAATCGGAGTGAATTGCGCAAAAAGCACGAATTGAATTCTGAAGAGCGAGTAATTTTGGTAATGCCAGGTTCTCGTCAGCAGGAAATTCAATTGTTATTGCCAATCTATGAACAGGTTGTAACTAAACTTTCTAAACGAATCCCAAATTTGAGATTTCATTTGCTTGGAGCTGAAAATTTAGCTGATTTGCGTAGTATATGTAGTTTATTTGAGAACAGTCGTTTACGGATGCATCAAAAAGGTGTCAATGTAAAGTTATATTGGAGCGACCGTTTTGAGCATATGTGTATAGCAGATATGGCTCTAGTAACTTCAGGTACTGCTACTCTTGAATTAAGTTTCTATCAAGTACCTATGGTTATTTGTTATAAAGTTACCAAAATGACAGCAATTCTTGCGCAGGTGTTTACTCACTTGCCTGAATACATAGGTTTACCTAATTTGCTGAGTAATCAGGAAATAGTTCCCGAGTTTATTCAGAACGAGGCTACACCTGAGAACGTTAGTGCGGCGCTTATAAAAGTTCTTGAGAATCCAGAGGAACACCACAGAGTGAGCGAATTACTGGGAGATGCTCTTAGTAAGTTAGGTAGTCAGGGAGCTATAGGTCGTATCAATCGTCTGATTATTGAGGAACTTGATTTGCCATGTCATGGCTAGTTCGCCTGCTTTTTGGAGGACTGTCCGTTTGGTATCGAATATTACCGAGATTCATTCATTTAAGAATTCATTGGTTACTAGCTATTTTGCTTAGTAAATTATCATTCAATGCTATAGAACGTAATCTGAGAGTAATTGATCGATTCGCTAGAAAGCACGGAGATATGCCTCTGGATTTTGCGAAGATTCGACGTAATTTTTGGAACTATACTTTTAAAAATTTGATGGATTACATGCTCTTTCTTTTCAATGGAAATAGAGATCTAGAAAATTTAGTAATGTGGAAAAGTGGAGAAGATATTCTGCAGGAGGCTTACGACAGAGGTAAGGGCGTAATAGGTATTTGCCTGCATATAGGCAATTGGGAAATAGGTGGTCGAGTTCTTACCGAAAAAAATTTTAGATTAAGTTCATTGGTATTTGAGCAGTTAAACCCTGCTTTAGAGCATTTGATTAGTCGCACTAGAGAGAACTTTGATATTCAATTATTACATCAACGCAAAGGTCTCAGAACGGCGGTGAAAAACTTGCGGGATGGTCACATTGTAACAGTGCTATGTGACCAGGATGGTACGCGAGCTGGACACTTCACTAATTTTTTTGATTTACCATTATCTTTTCCTCGTGTCTTCGAATTATTTCTTAGTAAAACTGAAGCCTGTTTGATTCCATTGATACTTCTTCATAATGAGTCAGGTTATGAGATTCATGCTTTGCCTGAATGGTCAGTAGATCGCGAAAACCTTGAAGAATTCTTACCTGATTTTTACGAACAATTGAGTCGCTATCTGGAACATTGGATTGTTAAACATCCGGAGCAATGGTTACTAATTTATGACCGCTTCAAATTTCGCCATGAAAAAAAATGGCAAGAAGAGGGTCTCCTTGAGGAAATAAGAAGTAAGTATGAGGATATTTGGAGAGGAATTTAATGAACAATCTTAAACTAATAATCACATTAGGGGATCCAAATTCTATTGGACCTGAGATTGTTATAAAGGCTTTAGGTAAAAAACCTTTTAAAAATATCCTTCTAGTGGGGGCTCGAAATTGTTTGGTGCGACTTGACGCAGAAAGGCTACTTGAAAATCTAGTAGAGGTTGGTCCAAAAGATTTTGAAGTTCAATGGGGTAAGGAATGCGAGCAAGCCGGAAGAGTTGCTTATGAAGCTCTAGAGGAGTCAATTAAATTACTGGATTCTGGACAAGGTCATGTCATTTTGAATGCCCCGGTTAGTAAAAAAGCTATAGAGGCCTCCGTTCCTGGATTCGTTGGCCATACCGGATTTTATGAAGAATTCTTGGGTAACGGTCAGAAGGCCATAATGAGTTTCTGTGGTCACCGTTTTCATCTAGCGTTATTTACCCATCATGTGCCACTTGCGAAGGTTTCCAATATTGTTATGGAGTCAGATTTAGAAGGATGGTTGCAAAGATGTATAGAGTTATTCCAATATCGAGTAAAACAAAATTTGCGCACTGTTGTTTTGGGTTTTAATCCTCATGCCGGTGAGCAAGGTATTCTGAGTATGGGAGAAGATGAAAAGATTGCCGAAGCGATATTGAGTTTAAGTGGTAAGGGTTATGACATAACTGGACCCAAGCCAGCAGATACTTTTTTTCAGGAAAAAAATCTTTCTGGTGATAAACACTGCTTAGTTATTGCAATGCATCATGACCAAGGATTAATCCCATTCAAAATGGCTCATTTCGGTAAAGGTGTTGCTACTACACTAGGACTTCGTTGGCCTCGATTCACAGTTGACCATGGAACAGCTTTTGATCTAGCAGGTAAGGGAAAAGCTGATCCATCTTCTATGGAACATAGTCTTGAGCTCGCTTTAAAGACATTACATGCGCAATAACTCTGTACTATTTTATGTGCTACAGCTGATGGCTTTGGTCAATGCTGTTTGGTTTGTGGGATTGAATCCCGAATCAAACACTTCTTCTTTGATTATTTTTAGTTATGCACTCTTTATGTTGATTGCTGTGCTAAGCGTTCGGTCTGCTCCTAAACGTTTTCTTGGAGTTCCTTTATTTGTATTACTTATTAATTCCATTGCTATACGGCTGATTATGACCCAATTTCAGTTCAGTGATGATGTTTATCGGTACACTTGGGAAGGTCATATTCAAAACCACGGATACAATCCCTATGAAATTGCTCCAAATAGCCCCGAGTTACAACATTTGGTGTGGGAGGGTTATAAAGCGCCTAATCATGCAAATTTAACTACTATTTATCCGCCATTATCATTATATGTTTTTAAAATAATAAGTCTTGTTGATTTGGATTATAGTAACTATCAATATCTGTTTCTTATTCTTGATATGATTGTTATTGGCCTTGTTCTATATTTACTAATAATCAGAGGTGATCCAATACAAAATGTAATTTATTACGCGTTAAACCCCGTATGTATCGTTGCATTTAGTGCTCGTGGTCATTTGGATGTTTTAATGCTTCTTTGGCTACTATTAGGAATAATTTTTTATCATCGTCAATTCTGGTTAGCAATGTGGATTTGTTTGGGCCTAGGAGTACTTAGTAAACTACTTGTAGTATTACTAATCCCCTGCTTTATCAATCATCGAAATTGGCTTTATTGTGGCAGTTTTGTTGCTATTTTAATCATTGGATATGCGCCTTTTCTTTTAGATGGGTCACGTATTTTTGAGACATTCTTTATATTTGCAACCCAATTTGAATACAACAGTTCACTTTTCGCAATTTTAAATTTTCTAATTCAGAATCAGGCTCTTACGTTAACAATACTTTTTCTCTGTTCAGCATTAATCTGTTGCTGGAGTATCATCCTCTATGAGGATATTCTTTTAACAGGGATGATAGTAACTAGCTGTTTTTTGTTGTGTGCCCCCACGGTGCATTATTGGTATCTCAGTTTTCTTGTACCTTTCTTATGTTTTTATAGAAAGAGTTCTTTACTACTTTGGTGTGCGACATCAGGAATCTGGTTTGTTGTTCTGGAAAGTATCCAATTGGGTAGGTTTGATCATTTCCCATATTATCAATTTCTACAATATGCACCGGTGTATTTACTTTTGATAAAAGAAATTTGTGATCTTGCTTTCAAGATTCCGAATATCGTTTTTAGTAATCATTCTCCAAATCTTTCTATTTTGATTCCAGTTCTTAATGAGGAGCAAAATCTAAATAAATTACTACCTCAATTACGGTCTCAAATGGCAGAAGATGATGAAATTATTATGGTTGATGGTGGTAGCACGGATGAGTCTGTAAAAGTTGCTAATAGTTTCAAGGTACAAGTGGTAAAGTCGCGTAAAGGGCGCGGTTATCAGATTACAAAAGGTATGCGATTCGGATCAAATCCTATTGTTTTGATATTACATGCGGACCAACAACTCGAAAGGAATGTATTAAACCGGGTGCGTCAAACTATGAACAATGAGCAAATTAATGGAGGATGCGTGGGTTCAACTTTTGAGAGTTTAGAACGAGGTCAATGGATTATTCATGTTCTCAATATATTTCGTGCTCGAATTATGGGGATTAGTTTTGGTGATCAAGGGCAATTTTTTAGGCGTTCAATATGGAAAAGAGAACAATGGAGTTTTGATATGCCTCTAATGGAAGATGTTGAATTATCTATTTTATTAAATAACTTATCAGGCAAAGTATGCTACTTAGGGGGAGGTTTGATTAGTTCAATACGCCGTTGGCAGAAAAAAAATCGTGTTCTGAATGCTATCGAAATTATAAGACTTGTTTTGACCTACTGTTTCACGCGTCGTATTAAGAATAAGGTCGATACTTGGTCAATGTATAAACGTTATTACCATTAGTAAAGAGAAATTAGAATCTCTATCATTCTGTATTGATTATCTTGTTTGAGGGTTATTTAATAAAACTGTTTGTAAATCTAATAGAAACATTGTGCTCAAGTTCACGTCCTTCATTATAGGGAACTCTTATGTCCTTGGCAGTCGTATTTATGTTTTAAAAATTCAATCACGTTTTCTTCTGCGGTAGAACTATCTATAACACGCATAGCCCAGACACCAAACATCCTTTTTTGAATGTCTTCAACACTTATTAACATTGGGTCTTTGTGTCTAGTGTCTTGTGAAATCTTTAAGAATAAATTACTCACGTTAACTCTCGGTCCTTCAAGAACTTGAAGATAGCCTTACGAGTTACAAAAAAGCATACCAGTCACTCCAATTAATGGATTCTTTTTGTTTGCAATATTTTCAATAATCAGAGCTTCATGCAGTTGAAAATCACTAGCGTGTTTGCTGCTATAAATCAAACGAATTAAACTATTGGAATAATCCATAATTTTCTCCTACAAACCAGTCGGAAATTCTAGAAATTCGTAATTAAGTCCAAATTGAGCCTTGATATGCTCACCTACTGCAAGAGGCCCTAATGTTTCGGTACGATAATGACCCGCTAATATAACGTTGACGTTAAGTTCTTTAGCGACATAATACATATAATGATTCATTTCACCGGTTATGAAGGTATCAAAACCAGCAGTTTCTGCTTCAGGAATCCCAGACTGTCCTTGACCAGTAATCATTGCGATTTTTTTAACTGGTTTATTACTAAATTGATAGGCTTTTATGCTGTCGTTTAATTTTTCCTCTAAATCAGTGCATAATTCATTGAAAGATATGGGGCTGTCTAAGTCACCCATCAAACCAATCGGCGTGCCCTGATAAAATCCCATAGTTTGTTTGTTTTTTAATCCGATTAACTCAAAGAGCTTCTGATTGTTTCCACAGATTGGATGCAAATCAAGTGGCAAGTGAGAGGCGTAGAGAGACAATCCGTTATCAAATAGAAATTTAAGTTTCTTCTTTTTCATTGGTGTAATGCGATCTTCTCGATTGTAGCTCCAGAAAATACCATGATGAACAAATAAGAAATTACAGCCTTTTTCTATAGCAGCCTCAAAACTATCCATTGAAGCATCTGTAGCTACAGCAATTCTTTTTACGATTTCGGCTCCAGGTACCTGAAGGCCGTTAACTGAAACGTCTTTTATAGGTTCAGGTTCAAGGTAATTATTTAGGTAATTTACAAGTTCTTCTAATTGCATGATTTGCTCCGTGTATTACCACAAAAAGAATAAAGTGAAATAGAGGTCTTTACAAGCTCCAATTGCCAATGTATAACAAATCACTCGCAAATTAGAACTTAATTTGAATAACACATATTCTGGGAGGAAACATGTCTTTAGAGCGTACCTTTGTAATGGTGAAACCTGATGGTGTTCAGCGCCAACTGGTTGGAGAAATTGTACAAAGATTTGAGCGCAAAGGTTTGCGCTTGGCAGGAATGAAATTAATGCAGGTTAATCAAGAGTTGGCCGAAGAGCATTACGGAGAGCATAAAGCGCGACCTTTTTTCGGAGAGTTGGTTGAATTTATCACCTCGTCTCCAGTGGTAGCTATGGTTTGGGAGGGTGATAATGCGATCACTCTATGTAGAACTTTGATGGGTGCTACAAAGGCAGAGGAAGCTCTTCCAGGTACTATTCGCGGTGATTTTGCGCAGTACACAGGTAAAAATTTGGTGCATGGTTCCGATGGTCCAGAGAGCGCCCAGCGTGAAATCGGTATTTTCTTTAATGCCGGAGAACTCGTAGAGTACAATTTAGACGCTAAAACTTGGGTTGTTTAATCAACGCAAATCATTAAGCTCGCTACTCTCTAAAGTAGCGAGCTTTTTTAAAATTCAGCCTAATTCTATTTTTTCGCCAGTCTTGTAAACTCGGGAATCTTTTTTGAAGAATTCTGTAACTAAAAGTTTTGGGTTTGGATTGCTTCCAACTACTTCAGTTTGCATTAGTTTGCTCTCTTGAAAGGTATGAAAAATTGCAGCACCATTAGGTACACCGAAGTGTCTGTAACGAGAATAGCGTCGTACCGCTGCTTTCATATGTTCCTCAGTGGCATGGATGGCCTCATTAAAGTGAGGTAACATAACCATGTTTGGAATAAAGCCTAATGCTTTCATTGAGATTGCCTGAAATTCTTTGTTAGCTAAAGGGTGAGTCATTATTTTATTAGGCTCTTTAAGCTCGAAAACTTTTTTGAGTTGCTCTCTATATTCCGGTGGGCATTCTAGTGTTATACCTTCCTGAAAATCGTTTCGTTGCGCTTCACTTGCGTTTAGTAACATTGCCCAATGGATCAAAACTTCTCGGAAAAAAGCTACATGAATGTAGCGGGGCGTAAGACTTATTGAACCAGCTGAATATCCTAATAGGTGGTTTCCGTCGCGAAAATAATTCATGAAAAAATCATTCAAACGATTTGAAAATAAAAATTCAAGATACGGTTCACAGACACCTGAACCCAATACGAAAATATCACAAGTTGAAATTCGCTTTTTTAATGACTCCATATCCTTTTCTTTATGGAATTCAAAAAGCTCAATTTTCTTCTTGGTAATGGGTTGAACTAAATCCAGAAATAGACTCCAGTCATTGACTTGTTCATGCAAGATATGATGAAAAGGGGCAAAGCCAATTTTAGGATTTTTAACACCTAATCGATCAAAGACTTCCAATTCAGTGCTACTGGTGCCCATTTCACCAGGTTTACCTGAGCCAAATTGGACAATATAATTTTTTTTAGATTTTGCTGGCATAGGTCTGAGTCTTACGTTTGATTACGCCTCCAGCATATGCCACAATGAGCATGTTATTGGGGCTTAATGATTTTGGCGACAGTATAGCACCAATGTCTAATGAGATAGGGAGAACGATGGCACTGAGTGTTGAAAAATTTTTGAAAATTATTCGTAAAGCAGGAGAGGCGGTTTTAGAAATTGAAAAAACTGGCGACTTGCAAGTGACCGATAAGGGTGGTAACGATCCTCTAACTCTCGCTGATTTAAGAGCTAACGAAATCCTTTCTGAGTTACAGAAAGAAGTTCCTGGTTCATTCTTTTTTTCGGAGGAATCAGTAGAGGAACCTGGTCGTCAAGAGGCCGATTTCGTATGGATTGTTGACCCGATTGATGGTACTCGCGAATTTGTTAAGAGTATACCTGAGTACGCTCTTTCAGTGGCTTTGGTTCGTAGAGGACGTATATTATTTTCATGTGTTTATAATCCTCATCATTCTCTAGCTTACATGGTTGAAGGAAAGGGTTTAACCGTTGAAACGGTAGATACTCCATTAGAATTAGGTGGTGAGGGCTTTTGTGTATCACGGTCTGAATATGAAAAGGGCTTGTTTGAACCTTTAGGCTCCCATTTGGAATTCCACAAAGTCGGCTCCATCGCTTTTAAGCTTTCTTTGGTGGCCCAAGGTGTGTATCCGGCTTGCATTTCACTACGACCTAAAAATGAATGGGATATTGCCGGTGGCGTAGGTCTTGTTGAGGCTAGTAGAAAATCGGTTTGTGATATTTACGGTAGAAAATTTCAGTGGAACAGGGGTATGAGTTTGCATGGAGTAGTAGCCGGTACAGATGAGACAGTCAGGAATCTATTTGCCGACAAGCCTCTGGTTCACTATTTTAAGGCTTGATAAGGTTAAAGTTTGGTCTAAGCTTAGGTAATCGCTTGGTGTTACTTAGATCGAGAAAGAAGATCCACATCCGCAAGTTTCTTTAGCATTTGGATTTGAAAATTGAAATCCGCTGTTTAAGAGCGAGTCATTGTAGTCGAGTACTAAGCCTTTAATATATTTTTCGTCAGCTTTGTCTACAATTACATTAAAGTCACCCATATCTTGTTCAAAGTAATCTCCATCTTCAATTTTTACGATATCCATGGTGTAGCTCATACCCGAGCAACCTCCGTTGCGGACACCGATTTTCAGAACCGCTTCAGGGTCAGTCGTTTTTTCAAAAATAAATCGAAATTGCTTGATCGCTTTGTCTGTTAATGTAATGGCCTGTTCTACACTCATAAATTTACCTTTCCCCTTAATTGTAGCCTAAATACAAATTAATGCTCATGCTGTATTACAAATTAAGCCATATGCCTTACAAAAAAAAGGATATTTAACCAACTTTTGTAAATTGTTTTTTCTAAAAGCATACTGTTTAGGTAAGACATACGGTAGAATCCGCCACGAAACTAACGTTTCTTTATCTAAATTCATAGAAAATTGTACTACTTTGGTACGATTTAACTCAAACTGGTATAGGCTATACATAATTAAAGTAGTACTATTAAAGTACGGGTTAAGGATATTTAGGATGTTTAAATTTTCTAAAAAAGTTGACTACAGTGTTCTTTTGATCACTGAATTAGTGCAGAGAGGTGATCAAATAACCTCTGCGAGCAGCCTTGCCGAAAAGTTCGGTTTGTCTGCTGACTTTATAGCGAATTTAATGAAAAATTTGTCTCGTAAGGGTTTGATTCGGTCCACACGTGGAAAGAACGGTGGATATAGTCTAATCGTAGATCCCGAAAATATTACTTTGAAAGATGTAATTCAGGCAGTGGATGGACCAATTTCGCTTGTGGGTTGTATAGAATCGGATCATAGCCTTTGCAAATGTTATAACGTCTGCGGCTCGCGCGCTAAAATGATGGACGTGAGTCGACAGATAAATCGTATTTTAGAAGATACTAGTCTTGGGGAAATTGTTAGGGCGAACGTAAATTTAGTAAATTCGTCAACAGCTTCCACCACCGGTATTTCTCAAGGAGCACTGCATGAGTAAAGCAGTTTATATGGATTATTTAGCTACCACTCCGGTAGACCCACGAGTAATGGAGGCTATGGTGCCGTTTTTTACCTCTATCTACGGTAACGCGGCCTCACGAAATCACCAATTTGGCTGGGAAGCAGAAGAAGCAGTTGAAAACGCTCGCAAATCGATTGCTGATGCTATTGGTGCAAAACCTTCTGAAATCATCTTCACGTCAGGTGCAACCGAATCAAACAACCTTAGTTTGGCTGGCCTTTGGGAAATGTACAAAGAAAAGGGTAATCATATAGTGACACTAGTGACAGAACACAAGTGCGTACTAGATACAGCCGAGTATTTGCAGCGAGAAAAAGGTGTTGATGTAACCTTTTTGCCGGTCAAAGAGGATGGTTTAGTAGATCTTAATGAATTGGAAGCAGCTCTGAGAGATGACACTCTACTCGTATCGGTGATGTTTGCGAATAATGAAATCGGAGTTTTGCAGCCGATCTCTGAGATTGGTAAGTTGTGTAAAGAGCGTGGCATATTTTTTCATACTGATGCAGCTCAAGCATTAGGTAAAGTGCCCATCAATGTGGAAGACCTTGGTGTAGATTTGCTGTCTATGTCGGGTCATAAAGTTTACGGTCCTAAAGGTATTGGTGCTTTGTATGTACGCAAACGCAAGCCTAGAGTCAAGCTGAAGCCCATTATTCATGGTGGTGGGCATGAGCGTGGCATGCGGTCTGGGACATTGAATGTTCCTGCAATTGTAGGTTTTGGTAAAGCGGTGGAAATAGCGATTGATGAGATGGAAGCTGAGACTAAGCGTGCTTCAAATTTGCGGGATCGATTGGAGCAAGCACTACTTAAAGAGCTTGACTATACTCAGGTCAATGGTAATGTTGAGCACCGACTCCCAGGACTGAGTAATATCTCTTTTAACTATGTTGAGGGTGAAGGTTTGATGATGGCTATTCCTGATATCGCAGTATCAAGTGGTTCGGCCTGTACATCAGCAAGTTTGGAGCCTTCATATGTTCTAAAAGCTTTGGGTTTGAGTGATGAATTAGCGCACTCATCGATTCGTTTTGGAATTGGAAGATTTACAACGGAAAAAGAGGTAGATTACGTGGTACAAAGTATGGTGAAAGGTGTTCAAAAATTACGTGAACTTTCA
>CAZYUV010000030.1:0-19378 GCA_964650625.1 uncultured bacterium | reverse complement strand
GTTCATATGACTTGCCCTGTGAGTCTATAAGTCCTGCGATTGCTGCCACCCATCCCACTAGCTTTACTAAAATGACCAGTGCCGAAAACCCCGGTTTGGCAGTTTTAAGAGATGGTGTTTCAGCCTCTAAATTTGCTCATTGGGTTGATTATGACCAAGATGGAGATCTTGATTTATACGTGGTTAATGATGGAATGAATCGATTGTTTATTAACGAGTTATTTGATCCGTCAAAACCTTACGATCCCTTTTCACGTTTTCCGGTTAAATCTCAGGCTCTTAACATCGACAAGTTTTCATATAAAGCACATCCTGAGGTCAAGTTAGCAATGGGTTCGGAGGATTTTATGCAGGTTGTAACTACGGTTACTATACCTTCTACAGTTAATTATCCGAAGTCTGGAACAAATGATATTCTTGAGGATTTCACTGTCGATTACCTTCAAGTGTCTCCGCAAGTAGTACCGGGAATGTATTTAGAGATTTCGCAGGCTGCAGACCCAGCGGTAATAGGTAGAATATATACCATACTCGAAGTGATTGGTCCAAATCAGTTGCGGTTAGATTATGAACAGGATCTCCAAGCGATTTTTCAGTATCGTATTTTACGAGATACCAAAGCTCAGCTAATTAATACTGAGCGTTTCATTAACGAATTTGAGACCGAAGGTACTGTGATCTCTGATTCACTGGTTTATGAATATTCGGGTAGTAATGCTACTTTTAGTTTGGTGGATCGACAAATTGCTGATGGCGATCAGGTTATATTAAACTCAACAGCAAATATTGCTGCTAGAACTCTTTCAACTCTCATTCAGGTTGATCCTCGTAGTTTCACAGTTTCTCCTCCTACGGAAATAAATGGGCAACCATTAATGCAGGGAATTGAAATGAATGTGCGTCGTCGAGGAGGAGAGATTCTTGTACAAAAAATCATAACTGACCGACGGGTTGGTTTCCCTATCCAAACGATTTCTCCTGGAGATGAAATAGAAATAGTTTCTGGAGTTAATAAGAATAGTCGGTATGTAGTGGAACAGGTGTTTGGGCAGGATGTTATCTTTTTGAAATCAGATGCGGGCACCACCCCAATGACCTCAACAATTGAAGAATTTGAGTATGAAATAATTTACAACCGAATAAACTCCACAACGCGCCGAATTTTGACGGACCGCGGAGCTAGTTTTGGTTTGCCGGCCTATCGTATTGAGGCGGGAAATGATGCAAATACGCGACAAGTTAAAATCGGCGACTATATTATTATTAATCCGGAGATGAATATAGGTGCTTTTGGAGAGGCTAATGCAGGGCAGAGTGCCGAAACTGCTTTGGGAGTTCGAACCACTTTTGATGACGGCACTGCTCGTCCACCAGGCATTCTGGAAATAAAAGATATTCTAGATCCAGGTGTGGAAGTTGCGGGCGGTAATGATCCCGGAAGTAAGCAAATTGTTGTGGATGCTTTTCCATCCGAAGTTGTTACAGGGTACCGTAACGATAATTTTCCTTACCAAATTCGTCATAGATTTGGACAACTTCAGGTAGATGCTCTGAGTGGCGAGATAAAATTTTTTACGGAAGTCGCTCCTAATGGGCCTGTAATACCGCGGAATTTTAATTTAAGCTTGGGAATAAACTTGTTCCCGAACAGTCCGCAAAACCCAGCTATTCTTATTACAGATGCTCTTCCAAATGCTATTGGGAATCAAGGAGTTACTCTACGGCCAGACTCTTTCAAAGGTGCCGCTGTAAATGGCTATATTCGAACAAAAATTGAGTTATTAGAAGCTGTTGATCCGGCTGCATTTACAACAACGACGGGTTTGGAATATAGGCCGGTTTATTATTCATTAGGAACGCAAAATCCATATGCTAACCCTCGAGTACTGCGCGTTTTTTCTCAACAGCTTCCCAGTGGTGTGGCGTCTGGACATTTTTTAGTTTTGCGAGGTTTCGTCGATAATGACGGTTTCGAAGTACGTTTGAATAAAACCATCCGTGTTATAGAGGCGCAAGAGGGCATTGGAGTTGTCGATTTATTTCTTATCGAGGATATGCCAGAGGAATTACTATTAGATTTTAAAGAATTGTGTAATGATTCTGGGCAATGTGATACAACAGAGGGTGCAACAGAGTCCCAAGAAATTTTCTTTTCTGCACCAGAAAATCAGTTGTCTGTGCGATATGAATTCGTGGCAACGAATGCACTAGATGCGGGTGTGCAATTAGATCTCAAGGTGGAAGGTGAAGTGAGTATAGCTACCAGCGGACTGCAGTATAATTTGTTGACTCTGACAAGTGGTGATAGCTTAGAGTACAAAGATCCGTTAACAGGATCAATACGATCATCAGAAATCGCGACTTTCAGTTCAGGCACCATTGCTGTTTTAACTAATACTAATGCTTTAGTGCCTCCCTTTAATACAGATATTCCAGTCGGTGTAACTGGATTCAAACCAGTATATCGAGGTTTACTCACAGACTTCCGAACGATTACCAGTTCAAATCCTATGATGAACTTTACATCCATAGCGCACCCACTGGATAAAATTTCTTTTTTCTCAGTTGTTCCTAACCAAGGATTATCTTTAGTAGCGCGAGTTCCAATTGGAACAGTAACATCTACTTTTATACAACTTAAAAGGCGCTTAACCCTCGATCCAGCATTGCAATCATTTAGTCCAGAGGATTTTCAGACAAACCCATTCTATTTTCGTGTTACGCGCTCTTCTGGAAATCTTGCTGTAAGAGGAACATTCAAAGATTCTCGTCAAGGTCTAGATTTTACTCGAAATTTAAGTCTGAACCCTGATGGGACTCTTCGCGGTCTTGCGTTGTTGGATCTCTATAAAACCTCAACAAACGTCACAGATCCGCTTTATAAGCGTTTCGTTCTTTCAGATATTTTATCGGTAAATCGTATAGGTTTATTATCTGGAGCTGTTGATCAAGATAACGATATTTTTAATAATTATTTCTATGAGGTAAATCAGCTTTTCCGCGATCAAGGTGGAATCATTGAGAATCATACTGGTAATGGTAGAAAGGTTGAATTTGCGGATTGGAATAAAGACGGTGTAAAGGATATCTATATTCTAAATAGCGCTGATAATGCTGCAGATTTGAATAGTAATGACCCTGAAACATCAGCTTTAGATCAGAACTCATCTCAAATGTATTATGGAACCACTTTGTCCGGTATTAGTACGGGAATTAAATATATGTTACCAGAAGTGATTCCGGCTGATAATGAGAATGATTTACGTAATTTGAGAACATTGATAACTGAACTCGCAAATCCACTGGAACCAAGAGCAGTTTTAAGTTCAGATTTAAATGATGATTTGGAACCTGACCTTCTCATACTGAATGTTGATGAATCAGACAAGCTTTTATTGAGTGGTGTGACAGAAGCGGCGATCAATCGAGAACTTAATTCCAAGCCAGAAAATGGATTATTATTTGCGCCAATTTTTGCTGAGAATGATGTTGTGATTGGTGATGTAAATCAAGATGGCACGCAAGATATTTATTATCTGGTAGGGCGAGACCCGGATGATCCTGTAGCTGCTGCTGCTCAAGTTGGTGCACAGCAAATAACGTCAAATGTATTGTTTTTAACCAGTGCAACGGTTGGTAGCGCAGAACCTATATTTACCGCGGTGGGCCTTCCAATATTAGATCCTAATGTTGCTTTGATGGAAGGGGGGTACAGCTTATCGGGGGCTATACTAGACTACAATAATGACGGATACGCAGACATAAATGTCATGAATAATGACTTGATTTATCTTGCCGAAATGCGCTTTGAAGGTGCAAATTCAGTGGGGAACTCTGATATAAGTTTGCCCGCCAACTGTGGGCCAAGCGGGCCAGGTTACAATCGGCACATAGCATGGACCGATGCCAATATGGATGGATGGCCTGACTATTATGTTTCAAGAGCATCTGATACAGGGGAAACCAATGCACTGTGTATAGCAGTTCCAGATCAAACAGAGATTGATAGTAACAACTATTTTATAGTGGATTTAATACCAAGAAATTTGACTGGCAGGACTGATAAAATAATTAAATTAGCTAGAGTAACAATGTTGTACGATGATCAAGCATTACAGCAAAAAGCGGTAAATCAGACTTTCGAGTATAACTATCCTTTTCCTACAGTAGTTAAGTTTTCATCCGGTCCTGTTCAAAAAGCTACATTTATAGTTGAGTGGCCTGATCAGCACTTATTCAATTATGGAGAATTTTCATCAACGAACACTTCGGGTTCTCGCATCAAGCTCGAGCAGCCTGGCGATTTTTATATTTCTAACAATAAGAATTTGACCTCAGTTCAATCATCTCCACTTAGCACTATTCAAACGACCGTTGGTCCGCAAACAACAAATGTTGAAGCTACTGGATTTACAATAATGGCTGGAAGACGGGAACCAATCTTATTAGAGAATTTGTCGGTATTTTTTAGCGGTGGGTTTATTTTTGAAAACCCTGCAGACGTATCGGCCAATTTCGTACCCAGTGGTTCAATCAAATTGTATTTAGATGCTTCGGAAGTTGATCAGAATAGTGATGATTTCAAAAGTTTTACGCCCGATGGTCGTTTAGATGTTAATCATGACGTAGAGATTGCTTCAGGTCCCTTGCTTGTATATTCGATATCAGGGGGGCCTACGCAACCAAACCAGCAAGAGAATTTGATAGTTTATAATGACATTCTTGGTAATGATGGCACTGTTAAAGGTCCAGAAACAGTTAAAATCGGAGCTTTATTCCAAAATCTAAACTATCGCTCCCGAGACGGTACCACCACCACTAGTTTCATACTTAATCCGTCTTTGGATTCAGATTTGCCAGACCGTCTCAGTTTTATTGTGGTGTACACAGTCGATATTCGTCAGGACAGCGAATTTGCTAATCCAAATACAAAATTGCAGATTCTTCCATATATACCTAAAAGAATTTATCAAGGATCACTTAATATCCTTGCACAAGCTGGAGAACAGACTGCAGCGATTATTAACAACCCTTTTGAGCAGAGTTTTGAAGTACAATTGCGAGGGCAAAATTCAAGTCAGTTGAATCGTGGAATATTACTGGATGAAACTTCTCTGGGCAGTAATAGTATGACGATTTTTTCTACATTTCCGTTTAATAATCTTCCAAAACTCACTACCAACTTGGTTGGACGTATGGCTACGATTGATCAAATAGCCCCTGTCAAACCAACCCTTGATGCAAATGTTATTACTACATTGAAAGAAACTTCCGTCCTGCTATTTGGAACCGCTGAACAACGGACAACCATAAGAATAAACAATATTACAGCGGGTACAGAACCCGTATTTACAGATGTCCTTAGTGATGGAACCTGGCAGATACTAGTAACCGGTCTCGCAGAGGGAGATAATCAACTTGCACTTGTGAGTGTTGATTTTTATGGTAATGAGTCCCTAGAAACAGTGGCTGATATTAGTGTTGATCTCACTCCCCCTAATATAAGCCAAGAGATTGTAACCAATATTGGAATAGCTAAAGCAACAATAACTTGGAATACGGATGAGTCCGCAGTGGGCACAGTTTATCTAACATCGCCTTCCATGCCTTCTGTTGAACAGTCGTTTCAGGCAGAAGATCAATTTTTGTTTCGGACAGAACACTCTATTGCTATGGGTGAGTCAAACAATATGTATTTGAGTCTTGCCTTGAATGAAACACCGCCTACCGTACCTAATCCGGCTCAATGTCAGGGAAATTCACCGGCGGTAGGGTCAGCAATACCTCAAGTAGCCGCATTGTGTCCAGATACTACATATAACGTCAGCATCGAGGTAAAAGATAATTTGGGTAATATTCGTCGGATAAATAACATCGTAAGTTTCACCACTCTTCCGACGCGGTCAACTAATCCTAATGATCCGGATCAAGATTCTGATGGTGATGGAATTCCTGACATAATTGAAGCTGATACGGAGCGATTTCCTGATCTTGATATGTTTGATAACAATGATGCATTGCTCGATTTTGATGAAGATGGCGTTAATAATGTTGAAGAATACAGTAGTGGATTTGACATGTATAATCCTTTTGACGTTCTGCCCATAGCTAATGCAGGTATAGATCGTACGGTAGATCCTGGGATTATAATTTTAGATTCTTCTGCTTCTAATCAAAACGGTATATCAACTAATAATTTAAGCTTTCGCTGGGTCATGGAATCCGCTCCTAATCAGAGGATAGAAGCCGAACCTCCTTCGCCTCCAGAAATTGATAATTCTAATGCTCAGCGAACCTACTTTACAGCCCGCAAAGCTGGAACTTATGTGGTTAGCTTGCAAATTTTGACGTTTCAAGGGGCTGAATCTAAGAAAGATACGGTGAACTACTTTGTACGTAATATTGAACCAAAAGCAAATGCGGGAGCAGATTCTATAGGTCAAATATCGCAGGATATAGTTCTAGATGGGCGAAGCACTTCCGACAGTAATGGTGATCCATTAACATATCGATGGATACAACTGCAGGGCCCGATTTTAAGTAGCTTAGGAAATGAGTTTGGCATTGAAGATGAGAATAGTGCTCGAACAACATTTCGTACAAATCGTACAGGGAAATATGTTTTTGAATTAGTGGTTAGAGATTCTTTTAATGCGCTAAGTCGAGATAAAGTAACCGTTTTAGTTAATTCCGAGGTAGATGTTTTTCCTATTGCTGATGCTGGAGATGATCTTGTAGGGACTCAGGGCAACGCAGTAACATTGGAAGGAGATCGTTCGGGGGGAATCAATTCTTCCGCCGTGCTTGAATATGCATGGGAACTTATTACTTCGGCTACGCAAGATGTTCCTGAGGAGTGCGAGGATTTTAGAACGACAAATGTTACAGCTGTATCAACAACAGCGAGTACTTTGAAGAATCCTAGAATTGTATTCACCGAACCCGGGATATATGCATTTAAGTTGACGGTTAATGAGCAGGGAAAAGGACTAGAGAGTGCGCCAGATTGTTTTAAGGTCATAATAAATAAACAAGATGAGCCGCTGCCGATTTCGAGACCAGAAGTGTTTGGAGAGCCTGTACGGGTTTCCGATAGGCTAGCAGGGGTAGTAAGTCAGGTAAGTCCCTCATTGGCAAAAGAGGCCGATGAGGCAATATCAGTTTACAGGGTTCCGATCAATTATGAGGTACAACTTAGCGGCATAGATTCTTTCCCTAGTCACGATGTAATAGCCTCCAAGACTGCAGGTAGTAACTCCATTACTCAATTGAATGCCGATGAAAATTGTATAGATCAAACCACCGTATATAGTTGGAGGCAAATAACGGGTGACAAGTTGACATTAAATCCTCAGGTTCCTGACTGTTCCGTGGTTAAATTCATTCCTATTCACGTGGGTATTTATACTTTCGGGCTAAAGGTTCGTAATGATATAGATGGTCAGCTAGTAGAAGGCATGGAGCGCACGATCGTCATAATAGCGAATGACAATTTTAATGAGGAGGATAATACACTTATTGCCGGCGTTGAAAATGATTTTATACCAAGTATAGTGGCGCCAGACAGTACTGTGATAACGGCCGGATCGAATCTTACCTTCCCAAGTCCTTCTTGTATGGATCAGGATTTAATGGCTAGCGCATCGACCGTGGCAGAACCTTTCGCTCCAAATAATATACCCATCAATGAATTAAAGTCATGTGGTTCCACTCCACCTCTGTCATGTGTATGGAGTCAGATTAACGGCCCAACTCTTAATATTGAAAATCCAAATATATGTAGTCCTACATTCCTTAATGTTCAAGAGGGTACCTATACAGTTTCAGTTAGAGCATTTGATGGTGAATTTTATAGCCTATCTTCAGAAACTACTTTTGTTGCTGTGGGTATAAACAAAGCAGTTCCACAAGCGAATGCTGGATCGGATCGAGTAGGCACAATTGACCAGTCTGTCTATTTAGACGGCAGTCTATCAATTGCCGAAACGAATCAATTCGACTACTTGTGGAAGCAAGTGGGTGGAATGCCTGTGGCTCTTCTGGAGTCCAGAACGGTTAGCCCGAGATTTATTCCACCGGCCCAAGATACCTACACATTTCAGTTGCAAGTTCAGAATAATAGCGGAATACGTTCTCTACCTGATCTTGTTGATGTTTTTGTTCCGAGTACATCCATATCAAATGTTAATCAAAATGATGGTTCTGGAGGAAATCAAGCAAGTGCAGATCCAGTAGTTCAAGGGCAAATTTTCGAGCAGCAGGGTGGCGGTGGAGGAGGTGGTTGCTTCATTGCGACTGCAACATCGGGAGCTAATGATTCGTTTTTGGTGAAAAGGTTGACCTCATTTCGGGACACTTTTTTAGTGAATTTCGAGTTAGGACGATTGTTTGTTAAAAACTACTACAAATATTCACCCGCTATCGCTTCTAAAATCGAAAATAATTCAATCTTAAGAGTACTTTGTGGTCTATTTCTGTATCCATTAGCATTCATAGTTGAACTCTCATTATTTGCTTTCATATTATTGATGGTAGCTGGAATTCGTCGTCGCAGGTTTTAATATTGTGCTTTACGATCACTTGCCACGTTATAGAATTGGGTGTATAACAGGGCAACTATGGCCCCGAGTACAAAAGTTTGTGATCTCAAGCACCTCAGAAGATGTTTTGTTTTAGCGCGAAAAGCCGGTGTAAACACTTTTCCAAATCCTTTGGTTGGTGCTGTAATTGTAAAGAACGGGCGAGTCATCGGAGAGGGTTATCACCATGCCTGTGGTGAGGATCATGCTGAAGTTGATGCACTGAAAAATTGTACTGAAAATCCAACTGGAGCTACAATTTACGTCAATCTTGAACCATGCAATCATCATGGGAGAACTCCACCGTGTACTAAGGCTATATTAGAGGCCGGCATTAAAAGGGTTGTCTATGCTACTCAAGACAACAATCCTGTAGCTTCAGGTGGAGGAAAATTTCTCAGAGACAATGGAGTCGATGTTTTATCGGGTTTGATGGATTCGGAAGCACGAGAATTCAACCATGTTTTTTTTACTCACATTCTTCTAGGTCGGCCCCATGTAACACTGAAAGTAGCGCAGACAATTAATGCAAAAGTTGCTCGTACAGATAGTTCTTCTCAATGGATTACTTGTTTTCATGCTAGAAAAGATGTCCATCGAGAGCGAAGTCTTAATCAAGCTATTCTGGTTGGTAAAGGAACTCTTTTAGTAGATGATCCAGCACTCAATGTGCGCCATGTAAAAGGTCCTTCTCCTACACCAGTAATTATAGATTCAATCGGTGATGTTCCTCCTGATTTAAGGATATTTAAAAACCCTAATACTTTGCTTTTTAGCTCATTGAAGAATCCAAAAATTTCGAATGAAGTGATTCTGTTTGAAAAGAATTTATCTCGTTTAGATCAGTGGGAATTTATGTTCAATACTCTTAAAAGCAGGGGAGTAATCAGTCTCTATGTTGAAGGAGGAAGGATCATTAATAGTTTTCTCTTGAATAATAACTTAGTGGACTGTCTACACGTATACATTGGACCAAAGTTTTTTGCAAGTGATGGAATAGATAGTTTCAAGCTGAGTCGCGAGTTGCCATTTCAGCTAAAGTCGTCTAAGACTGTTGGTGATAGTGTAAAACTAATATATATGAGAGGTTTGGCGGAGTAATGTTCACGGGTTTAATACAAGAAGTTGGTGTCGTAGTTGATTGGATATCCTCCACTCGTCTAAAAGTAAACTGTAAGAAGGTTCTCAAGGATGTTGAATTGGGAGACAGTATCGCCATCAATGGTGTTTGTTTGACGGTCGTCGCCTATAATCATCAACAAAATACTTGCGAATTTGATGTGAGCCAAGAAACTCAATCGCGCTGGAATCAGGCAGCGGTGAAGCCAGGAAGACTGGTAAACCTTGAAAAATCTTTGAGGGTTGGAGATAAAATTGGAGGTCATTTTGTCTTAGGTCATGTGGATTGTACTGCAAGGATTCATGTTTTTGAGAGACAAGGTGATTTTTGGCTTTTGAGATTGGAAATTCCTGAAAACCAATTGCCCTATATTATTCCGAAAGGGAGTTTAGCAGTAGACGGTATATCCTTAACTATAAATGACTTCTCTAGGAATATGGTTGACTTCATGATTGTTCCTCATACCTGGGAGCAAACTAATTTAAGGGAACGGCAAGTTGACGGCTATGTTAATATCGAGGCAGATGTTCTTGGAAAATACGTGGCTCGACAACTGAAATGTGGAAGCGATAATTCCGAGACCTCTGATGAAGTTAGTATTCAAACACTTGTGAATGCAGGCTTTATAGGAGAAGCAGGGCAATAATTATGTCAGAATTTAGCTTAAACACGATCGATGAGGCGATTGAAGATATCCGTCAGGGTAAAATGTACATCCTTGTGGACGACCCCGACCGAGAAAACGAAGGCGATATCTGTATGGCAGCAGAATTTGTCACTCCCGAGGCTATAAACTTTATGGCCAAGGAGGCTCGCGGTTTGATCTGCCTAACAATGACAAATAAGCGGGCAGATGATTTAGGCTTTGCTCCAATGGTTCAAGATAATACATGTACATATCAAACAGCTTTTACAGTTAGTGTAGATGCAGCGAATGGTATAACTACAGGGATATCAGCATTTGACCGGTACAAAACCATTAAAGATTCGACCTTAAAAGATTCTCGTCCTGAAGATTTCGTCAGGCCTGGACACATTTTCCCGCTTAGGGCGAGAGACGGAGGGGTGATCGAACGGGCTGGTCAGACCGAGGGGTCTGTTGATTTGTCAAGATTAGCAGGTCTTCAGCCATCAGGCATTATCTGCGAAATAATGAATGAAGACGGTAGTATGGCGAGGATGCCTCAATTGGTTGATTTTGCTAAAAAACATGATCTTAAAATAGTGACGATACGTGATCTAATTGAGTATCGTATGCAAAAAGAATCATTGGTTTCAGAAGTAGCTCAGTCGGAACTACCAACTGATTACGGAATGTTTTCTATCAGAGTTTTTTCCTCAGCCGTGGATAACAAAGATTATGTTGCTGTGGTCAAAGGTGATCCGTCAAGCTGTGAGCCTTGCCTAGTTCGTGTTCACAGTGAATGTTTGACGGGCGATATTTTTGGATCATTGCGATGTGACTGTGGCGATCAGCTTAAAACGGCTTTGCAGATGATAGAGAAAGAAGGTTGTGGAGTTGTTTTATATCTCAAGCAAGAAGGGCGAGGGATTGGCTTGAAACATAAGATTCAAGCTTATAAATTGCAAGAGAAAGGCTACGATACTGTTGAAGCAAATAAGAAACTTGGTTTTCCTTCTGATCTTCGTCATTACGGAGTGGGAGCACAAGTGCTTAGGACCTTGGGTATCACCAAGATGAAACTGATAACCAATAATCCTCGTAAAATAATAGGTATCAAAGGGTATGGTCTAGAAGTAGTGGAAAGAATTCCTATCGAGATCGCTCCTAAAAAATGCAATTTAAGCTATCTTAGAACTAAGAAAGAGAAGATGGGTCACATTTTGAAGCAGATATGATGTAAGGGGACTGAAATGGCAATAATCGAAGGACATTTAGATGGAAAAGGACTTAGAGTCGCAATCATTCAGGCCCGCTTTAATAGCTTTATTGCCTCGGCACTTGTAGAGGGGGCTATAGAAGGTCTTCGTCGTCATGGAGTGGAAGAGGAAAATGTTGATCTAATCAAAGTTCCAGGAGCTTATGAAATTCCTTACATGTTGCAGAAAGTTGCTCGAAGCGGTAAATATGACGGGGCTGTGTGTTTAGGCGCCGTTATTCGAGGAGCGACCCCACATTTCGACTTTGTGGCGGGCGAAAATGCTAGTGGTATACAAGATGTCATGTTGGCAGAGGACTTTCCAGCTTCTTATGGAGTGATTACTCCGAATAATTTGGAACAGGCCATAGAAAGAGCTGGGGTTAAGTCTGGAAATAAAGGCTATGAGGCGGCAGTGGCAGCAATTGAAATGATTAATCTCAGTAAAAAGTTTAATTCATAGACAGTCTTTCCAAGTAGCTCATCTAAACTCTAGGATAACACATGAATTGGTGCCTCCTAAGCCCATTGCATTTGTCATAAGAAAGTTAAGTCTTTCGTGAACACCCCCAAGCGGTAAATGATTTAATTCACAGTGTGGATCAGGTGTTTTTAAATGAAGCGTGTGTGTATAGAATTTGTGCTCTTGCTGTAGAAGTCCAGCAATTAAATTATAAGCTCCTGCCGCAGCCATTGTATGTCCCGTAAAACTTTTAATTGATTGAGTCCAAGCTTGTTCAAGTTGGCAAGCACGAATCGCAGCACATTCACTGGAGTCTGCATTTCGAGTTCCACTACCATTTGAAATAATAATATCAATTTTAGGCTTGCCAGCCAATTGCCAGCACCTGTTCATAGCTTTGGTTAAGCCAGAGCCCGAAGATGGATAACTAGTTAATCTATGGCAATTATTACTTCCGGCATAGGACCTAATTAACGCAAAACCCTTTTTTCGACGTCTTTCAAGACTTAAATCGCTTTCAAGAATCAGTAAACCACTGCCTTCTCCAAGTACGGTTCCTTGGCGTCGCAGATCAAATGGGCGGCAGGAGTCTTCGACTTTGATTGCTCGAGAATATAGCTGTTGGGCAGCCAAATTCAATCCAGTCCACAATGAATATTCTTGTACACCTCCTGCTATTGCTATATCAACCTCACCACTTTTGATGGCTTTATATGCTTCTCCAACAGCCTGCATTGAGGAGACACCTGTATTTTGAATTGTCACGTTTGGACCTTCAGAATTCTTTCCAATTAGTTGTCTTATGTACTTTGCTAAACAACTTTGATTTATGTTCTCATCAAATATGTAACGATTCTCTTCTATTTTGGAACTAAGATTTTGCAGTTGGGACTCATATATACTTCGATAGTTTTTGTCGCCGTTATATGACTTCGGCTTAGGAGAAATGCCTAAAAAAATACCAACTTTTCTAGGTAAGCCGCTAACATTCAATGAGAACTCGTTTTCTTTGCTTTGTAGGTTTCTTGGTGATTTAGGTTGCCAAGGCTCTCCACTCCAAAGCCCCGCAGACTCGAGGGCTTCAAAAAGGGCCATTTGAAGCATATTGAAGATTTTGAATTCATCATTGAGATAATTTGATTGGTCTAAAATACTTGCTGTTTTTATCGAGCTATGAACTGGCTCAGAAATCTTTTCTATAGATGAAACTCCTGACTTTAGTTGTTTCATAAAATCGAGACTAGATGTACCACTGCTACCACAGATTCCTCGGCCTGATATGTGAACAAAGCTTGTTTCCACTTCTTATCTCAATAAATTGTTACAACAATTGACTCAATGATTGGATTTCATTTGATTCTGTTAGATGAATCAAATCTGCATCAGATGGCTTAGAGAGCCACTTGAATAATTTATGAGGTGAGTCATTTTCAAAGATTTTAAGACCAAATCGCATGAATATTTCCAATGCTGGGAAATCATGACCTTCAATATTTAAATCAATTCCAGCCCAAACATCTTCGATTCTACTTATTAATTGTTTATGATCTTGTTTTTTGAGTTTTAATTGTAGGTCTTGCCAGTTTAATACCATCCTAAGAAAATTATTTTCGAATAAAAACCTATTCCATTCACTTTCTTCCAATAAGCATGCAAAAAATATAACTCTGAGTCTTGCAGATTGTTTTTCGATATTTTTTTCGAGAAATTTTTCCCAATCATTTTGGGTTGTCATTAGGAGAGAAATTCTTTCTTTTATCGAACCCAATTGAGGAAAACGTATCAGAAAATTTAGGGGAGATCTCCATTTGTTTTTCAGAAAATTTAACTCAAGGTTGAAGGCTGTAATGGATTTGTCAGAATTAAGGTTCTCAGATTTGGGTTCAGTTTTGTAATTTTGATCTAAGGTGACCGTCAGATTTTCAAATCTTGTATTCTGTGAATTTATTTGGATATTGAATTGATTACTTCTTGATTGGAACTCAAATATTTCTTTTTTTGTAATAGAGCCAAGAATGGGATCATAAAGTGTTTCCTCATGAAATATTTCCCTAAATTCATCAATGAAACCAGCATATTGTTGGTCAATATAGTCGTGACATTGTTGTATAAGGTTTAGATTCGTAGTTTCGTTATGAATTTCGATATGATCACTTTTTGATTCCCAAATCAATAGTATTTGATGCATTCTTTCAGAGATAAAGTCTATGATTTTTCTTCTTATTAATTGGAATAAATGTGTTTGTTGATCTTCGTCTTGAGGTTTCTTTATAAGAGTAAAGTCGAGCCATAATTCGAGATCGCCAAGAGTCAATTTGTTATCAATGAAGTCCTCAATGATCCAATGCCAATTATTACCTGTATTATCTATTCGGCGGAGGGCGTTATCAGCGTGATTTAGACATTTTCGAGCCAGTTGAAGTCTTAGTTCGTGCAACAAATTTTCATCTTTCAGAAAACTAGCGAGGGTGACTTGTATGGAATCACTTGTTCTTAACTGATTGGTTGAATTACTTATAGCTTCTTCAAGAACCAAAATACCTAAGTCATGATGTAGCCAATAAAATTCTAAAATCTCCATTTCTTTACTATCAGTTTCTATTTTTTTCTTTTTAAGATAACTATCTCCTTTGATTAGCTTATTAGCTAAGCTTTCCCAAGTTTGAAAAACCGGCTGATACGATTGTTCAGTGGGAAAGAAACTTTCTTTCCAATTTGAATAATTGAAATTTTCATTTTTGAGTGGATGGTAAAGTTGTTGATCTAAAAAATCTTGAATATGTGACACTTTGAGTTTGGATAGTAGCGAAATCTCAATGTTTGGATTGTCTTTTTTAGGAGAACTTATGGCTACCTGAAAGATTTTGTTTAATTGCTTATTAGATAGTTTTACTCGAGTATAGTTTTCAAGTCTTATGAAAAAGTCGATCCAATCTAATGACTCAAGTCCGATATCTTTGCTTAGTGATTGTTCTTTACTGATTTTGCCATCATACCCAGTCAGCTCAATAATGAGTTTTTCGATTATGCTAAGGCTGTGTTCCTGCTTAGTCCAGCTTGTGAGGTATGGATTGTCGTTACATTTCATGGGAGTATCTTTCAATTAAACCCATGTGGAGATCGCCCATGGAATTCGAGCAAATTATTAGGCAGCATTGGCCGCTGAAATCATTATTTGCCACCCCCATTTGAAATGAATTCGTATTCTGTCGAAAGTCGCTTCGAACTTTATATGGTATTTGATTATTGGCGAAGATCATCTGCGCGAGCTCCAAGCATTGTACGAATTTACAATGTAAGCTGTTACCAAGACGTTCATAGAAATCAATAATTTTAATATGAGGTTGGAAAAAGTTTAAAATTGTAATTTGTTCTAATAACCAGCTATTGAAGGGATCATTTATTAAAATAAGATCAATTTCGCTGGTTGTTTTACCGCTTTGATGGGCCAATTTTTCTATGCATTCAAAGACCTGTTTTTCCAGATCAGCGCCGATATCTAGTCTGCTACTAACTAAACCTGATATTACAGTTTCGTTAGGTTTGATTTTTTTCGATTTTTTTAATCGAGTCACTCCGATCCACTCGTTGAAAGATACTTGATTCAGTTTGAAAAAATCTGAGGCGGACTGGGTGATAGTAGAGAACTGAAGAGGAATGATAGAAGGTTCGTAACAAAAAGACCCCGCAAAGAAAATCTCATCATTTAGGCCGCTAGAAATATTTCGAATTGCAGATTCAATTGCGTTAAACGAACTATTAGGTCCACAGAAATTAATACTCTCGCCATGCAATCCAAAATGAATTGCCAAGTTAGCCATAAATTGGTTTGGTAAGTCGTTAATAAAACTATAAGGCTTGGTATTTTGTGGTCTGAATTTCTGGGGAAGGTTTCGTCTTTGAAGAACCTCTTTATCGTTAGGTTGCTCAGCGCGTGTTAAGGCGCAAACTAGGCCACTTTTTTGTTTTTCACTCTGAGTCATTCGGGAAAGGTTCTTCATTAGTTGAATTGCAAACTTAGTATCACGAGGTAGATTATTTATTCGTCCGTCATTTAGTAAGTTTTCATCAAGGAGATCATTGTTAATTTTTCCATCAAGCTGATCTGAAAGGATTTGATCTTCCAGCGATTTTCTAGAATATTGCCATGGAAGCTCCAGAAAGTTATCTGTAAAAAGTTGTCTTTTGAGGGAGGAGTCTAAGCCTCTACTAACCCCCCAAGGACCTACAGATTGGATGTTCTCAATAACAATCATCAAATATCCACTAGTAACAATATGTAAATACTAATATCCTAGAGTAAAGTAGCTTCTAGTGCATCCAATTTGTCGATCTAAATTACAAAATGAATTTTGATCTAATTTCTATAGTCTTCGTTCTATCGCTCATCATTGCTAGATGGTTCTTACCGCCAAGATATATGGGAATAATTTATCCCATATACGGATTCACTTTCATCAGTTACTACAGCCCCTTATCTGCATTGCTATGGCTAGGTTTTAGCACAGCTCTTGTTATTTTCTGTTATATCAAACAATTTTTGATTAGAGTCATAATTTGTATCGTTATTCTAAGTTTATTCGGTGGATTGTATAAAAACGATTTTATCGTAGTGAGTTTTCCTTACGAATTTCTAATATTTTTTGTCTGTAATTTATCTAGAGGGTGGACAATGTACAAATACCAGTATGCTGCTAGGTATGACTCAATTTCCTTAAGTGAAATGTTTAGCTTTTTATGGTTCCCAGCTTTATTGTGCGGAGGGCCAATAGAGACATTCAAAGAATTTGTAAAGTACCACACAACACGACAATCTATCGCTACTTTAGCAGTTACTGGCTATTTTTTATCTTCAATTATAGCTGGGTTTTTACGTGATTTTGTAAGCAATATTTGGAATCCAAGATTATTTACTTTTTATGACGCTACATTATTGCAGTTTGC
Organism: uncultured bacterium; assembly: GCA_964650625.1. Taxonomy (GTDB): domain Bacteria; phylum Muiribacteriota; class UBA6191; order UBA6191; family UBA6191; genus JAYZAC01. Next base: position 2,392 of record CAZYUV010000030.1, on the reverse strand, counting down.
CATATATTTCATAATGGCTAGTGTTCTGCTATTTTTACGTTTTATCGCTTGGATTCACTTTGTAAGAGCGATATGCCATTTACTTGGTTATCCCTTCAATAATGCCAATTGTGGTAATTTTTTATTTGGTGGGGGTATAGTCCAATTCTGGTCTCGTTTAAACCTTAGTGTTACTAGTTTCGCTAGAGATTATTTAATCTATCCAACGAATAGGATTCCAACGAATCTAGAAACTTCGTTACGAATATTAATTTTAGTCACTTTAATGGGTTATTTAGTAAACTTCAGCGTATATACGTTTATATGGGGTGCATTACAAGGTTTTGGCTTTATTGCGCATATAATCTATCGAGTTTTGTGTGCAAAGAGAGGTTTCATAGCAAAATTAGATAAGAGAATCCCTAAACTAATAAAGGTGATTATTATTTTGACATGGGTTTTTATCACTACTCCACTTTTGACGCCTGAGGCTCCTATACTTTATGAATATGCTGGCTCTAGGCTATTGAGCTTGTGGGTTTTGAGTTAAGGTTATCAATTCAGTATGTGAATTGAAGCTAGACTTTTGAAAGATACTTGGTTAATTCTATTTTTTGTGAAAGATTTAATATTTCAATTTTTATTGAAACAACATTAATAAGAATTAGGTCATTAAAAATTTTAGCGAATTTCAGGGAAGAACTTCGCATTGTTAGTCTGCAAAATTGCATAAGTAAGCCGAATTTTGACCTATATCATTGATTTAATGCACGTTTTCGACTAAAATGTCGGCCCAAGTTTTACGGCAGTAGGGTGGTATGGCAGAAGAAAATTATCAAGATCCAGTGGTTAGGGTGTTTCGAGGAAACGACAATGATCAATTTGAGGCTTATATTCATTTTTATGATGAAACAGGTCTTCCTTTGTCGACCAAATTACTTTGTCAACAGAAGTCAGACTCCTCTGAGGAATTCACTGAAGACAAATACGTGCTCGATTTAGATGCATTTCATTTTTACGAATGGGGTAACGTTGGTCGTATCGAATGTCATTCCGATATTAAAGAGATTTGTCTCTCAGATAATTTACGTCCCAAGGTTGGGACCATAGAGTTTTTGAATGAGCGCCGTAAAGACTTCATTAAGCGAGGTAGATTCACATTTATTGATGAAGAAGATGTAGTAACGCAGTATGATATCTCGGATTTTTTTAAGAAAATGCTATGGGAAAAGCCTGCCCATCCTATCCGGAATCCTGAATTGAACTTGTTCGATTTAGCCGAATTTCCAGTAAAGGTTGTTTCACATTTTCAAGATCGGAATTTTGACAGTACGATTAGATTTTTTGATTCTCTTGGTAATGAAATGAATCTTGAGGCTTACTCCAAGGAAAAAGACTTTGAATATGGTGAGTCTTATGAGGAATGGACCGTAATTGACTTGGCTTCTTTCTTAAAAGAAATGTGGGCAGAGGTTTCTGTGGTTGAATCGCGCTCCGATTTGACGGCATTAGATCGTTTTAAACATGTTAAAGGTAATATAGATTATCTAATTTATTGTCGAGCCAATAATTATAAAAAACTACCTGAATACTTGTATAAGAGGATTCAAACTAGGCGTTTGGACGATTTTTTACAAGACATCAAAGGCCCGCAAGACTAAACGCCTTTTTTAGTCTTTCATATTAAATTCTAAGGTTTGAGTATTTAACTACTGAATGTATAGGCGCATGATTTTCTGAATTAAAGCATCATGCTTTCCCTTCGTGATTTCATTGAAAATAGTGTGATCTTTTTTGGTCAACCTCAGTTTAGGAGCCAATTCATATCCCTTGGTGTAATTATCAGAGGATTCCCTTTGCTTTTTCTCGTTTAAAGCATAGATTAAGCCCAATCTATAGTGAGCGAGAGCTCTCGATTCATTATTTCCTTTTTTTGTTGCTATTGAGAGTTCTTGGATGGCTTCTTTCTTTTTCTTCAGTAAAAACTTCAACCAACCCGTGTGACTTAGATATTCTTTAGAGCCGGTGAGTTTAACCAAATTTTGATATATTTTAAGAGCTTTTTTGAAGTCTCGTTTATGATAATGGTAGCTTGCGTAAAAAGCTTGATAGCGAGGATTGCGAGTATGAACTTTTAATAGCTGAGTTATTTTGGATTCGGCTTCGGGATAGTACTCTAATGTCATTAATATTTCTAAATATAAGAGATTATATTCTTCTTTGTTATCAGGTTTTACCCCAATTCCCTCTAATGCAGTTAATGCATTGGGATATTGACTTAATTTCATGTAAGACTGTGCTATTACATATTTAAAATATGGGTTATCTCCAGTGTTAGAAAGGCCTTCTTTTCCAAATTTAATGCAATTACGATATTCGGCTCTTTGAAATGCTAATTCGATTGCATGTTTAT
>CAZYUV010000029.1:0-19384 GCA_964650625.1 uncultured bacterium | reverse complement strand
GGTTAGTTTTGATACCTTTGGTCGTCTGGTGAGTCGTCAAGGTGCAGGTGGAATCTCAGACTCATCCACTAGTTCTGGATTTAGTGGCAAAGATCGTTACTTGGCATTAGTTTACGCAACGGGTGACTCTGATCAAAGTAGTTTACCGCCATTTTATGTGGACCTGCGAAACGGTGGTCGGGTGAGAAATAGTGAGAATATTGGATCCTTAAATTTTGGTACATTTAATTAATCGGGTGTACGAAAATTAGCGTCATATAGGCTAAGATTCCCAGCTTGTTCAAGAGCCGTTTCGGCCTGTTTTGTGAGTTTCAATTGTTTAAGAATGCTAGCTTTCAAGTAGTAATTATCCGGCCAGAGTGGATGATAGTCGATACTTCTCTCAATACACTGTAATGCCTTATCAGGTTGTTGCCTTTCTAGGTATAGGAGGCTTAATTGGTATGAGACGTCCACCCAGGCTGGTAAATATTTTTCAAAAAAAGATACCAAGGAGCTCTCTTCGCCAGCAAGTAATGAAATTCTGAATTGATAATACAAATTTTCCAGGTGCAGAGGTGGATTGACAAACCTTTGGGTAAGCTTTGACCAAGCGGGATACACTGCACCTTTATTTAAGTCATTTATAATTTTTGGCATAGCAAGGTGAGCCTGAAAATTGAGGGACGCATAATAGATTATGGCTACACCGACTAAACAGGGAATAATAAATCGAACGATAATGGCACCTAGGTTGGTGTTTATGTTGGTTGAATTCAAAGTGTTTGACTTCGATTGCTTGTTGTTTTTGGTCACCGTAATGGCTAAGAGATAGCTCAGCATAATTAAACCAGAAGGATAATTAATAATTACGCTGAATAATGAGCCTAGGATAAGTAGACCTAGGCTTAATTTGGCGCTACTGGCGGGTACTTTCAATAAAAACCCAATAGTAATTAAAAGAAATATGCCCATAAGCCATCCACTCTCTGCAGTCCACTCTAAGAAGGTGTTATGAGCTTTATAAATACTATGTTTGTTGGGATTGGGAAAAAGTTGATGGAACTCCATGGACAGATTTTCGTGTACCTTAGGCCCGAACACTCCAGGGCCAGTACCTAGAGGATTATTTAAAATGGTTTTTAGCGCACCTTGATAAATATGACTTCGCATTTCAAATGCTTCCATACCTGCGAGGCGGAAGGATTCTACCGGATTATTTACTGCTCGCCATCCTAGCAATAGCAATCCAATAAAAGTTATGCTTAGGACTGATTTTAGATTTCCTCTAATTGCAACAAGAGCAATTAATAGTCCCAGTGCCAGTCTCGAACCACTTAAAAGCACAAGAATGACTCCTGATAATTTCCACCGCAATTTAAGTTTGGGTGCGAGTGCCAATATGGCAATGCTAAAAATTCCTAAAAAATTAGGGTGGAAGAACAGCGCTTGCCAACGACCTTGTTCGGCATTGGCACTTATGGGTGGTGTGATAACTGAGATCAGACAAATTAATAAACATGAGCCTAAGAAATAACTAGCTAAAATATTATTAAAATGGCTACTTAGCTGTAGACGACGAATCTGAAAATAAAATAGTACAGTAGATAACTCAAAAAGTAGCGAGTGAACCCCTATTATCGGCTGCTCAAAGTTCGTATTAAAACCAAAAGCTACCCATGAGATTAGCCTAAGGATGAATATTAGAACCACAAAAATATCTATAGGATGGGAGTTCAAAGTAAGGTGATATCGGCTTAAAGCTGAAAAGAGAATCAATAAGCCGGTTAGTCCAAAAAATACAGACTCTCGCAAGGCATAAATTTCATGACTACCAGGCCAGTAGAGCCAAGGAAATAGAACGAAGAAGGCGAGTACAAATCTTGATTGATATTGAGATAAAGAGATTTGTCCGGGACTCATTAAAGCCATCAGTTAATTAGCATCAAGCATTTTCCGGATTTGCTTTGGTAATTTCGATATGATGTTTGGACGGAGGTTTGCACTGATTTTTTCTCGTTAGGTGCCAGTTGTGATCTCCAAAGAAGAATAATTGACCAAATTCGTCATCTGTTAAGCGCCGAGCACCAAGATTGACCTTTCGTTTGGCCAGACTAGGTTTAATCATTTTCATTCCGTCCCTTAGACCCTTAAAATAAGCTACGGGGGTTCTTGATTTAAATATATGGTAAGCCGCCATTATCATGAGATGGATTAGGATTCCGGGTATAGAATTTTTCAAATGATTCTTGGGGAAGTTTTTAACTAATAGTGGGAAATAATTTCTAGTCATATAATAAGTCTTAAAGCCATGAAAGCGGTCAGCTGTAGCTGAGCCAATATGCGTTACCTCAGCCTCGGGAACATACATGCACTTATGACCTCTGATCTGGCATCTAAAGCTGTAATCAACATCTTCTAAAAACATGAAAAAGTCTGTATCAAATGGACCTACGTCTTCGATCACTGCGCGTTTGTAAATTACTGCAGCGCCTGTTGCGCCAAATACCCAACGTTGCTTGGAAAATGTTTTATCATCACGATTCAGATGACCTACATTGAAGGTTCTTCCCACCGAAGTTACCCCATCACCTGCGCTATCAATTAATTTCGGATTAGCATGACATAAAACTCTTGATGCAGCGAATCCCACTCGCGAATCGTCCTCAAGTGCTTTAACTAAGTGCTTAAGCCAATCTTTATCTGCCTTAGCATCATTATTCAAGAGGGCAATATATTCTCCACTGGCAACCTCTATGCCAGCATTAACAGCATATGCAAATCCCTCATTTTTAGGGAAATCTAGAACTTCCACTTCAGGAAAATGTGAGCGCAGAATCTCAAGAGATTTATCCTGACTTCCATTATCAACTACAATTACCTCAACATTAGGATAGCTTTGATGTAGTACGGAATGAACCGAATTGCGTATGAAAGCTTCTCCATTAAAGTTAGGAATGATTACACTTACTAATGATTTTCCGTTACGTTTCAATTTTGCTCCTACACCGAGTCGAGGCTTTTGACGAGCTTTATGAATCAACCATTGATTTTGAGCGTAGGACACAAAGTCTTCAAGCTCTTCATGGCTCATGGACTCCGTTCGAACTACTGAGGTGCGGAATCCATCGGCATCGGTAACCTTACCAACAAGATGACCTTTTTCCTCCAGATGATCCATGAATTTAGAGCCGGGGAAAGGCGCTGCTACCGTAAATTGAAGACTTTCTGGATTAAGATCCTTCGCCATTTGTAGCGTTTTTTCGCAACTTTCACGGGATTCACCTGGGAGTCCGAACATGAATGATAAATGAGTCTTTATTCCATGATTGTGGGTGAGGCGGATATTTTGCACAGCCTTGGTTAAATTCAAGGACTTTTCCATATTATCTACAGCATTCTGATCCGCAGATTCAATTCCGAACTTCAAAGCTTGAACTCCAGACTGTCGCATAATTTTGAGGAGTTTTTCATCCACTAAGTCGGCTCGCGACATGGCAGCCCAAGGTACCGTAAGACCCCTACGAATAAGTTCATTACAGAAGGCTGCAATGCGCCGTTTATTAACGTTAAAAGTGTCATCATCAAAGTAAACAGATTTGAAACCCCATTCCTTTATTAACCATTCAAATTCATCTGCTAGATCAACGATATTACGAGTGCGATAATCATTGTTTCCGTACATGATTTGCGGCCAAGCGCAGAAAATACATTTGAAAGGGCATCCTCTGGAGGCCCACATTTGGACGGAAGGAGTTGTAATGTTACCTGGTTCATCGTGATAGTTCAGCATGGGCAACTGATCTCTTGATGGCCAAGGATAGACGTTTATATCAGGTTGCAGTGGGCGTCTTTGAAATCCCGAAAAAGTTCCATCTTCTCTGACAAATGTGCAGCCAAGAAGGCTGTTAAAGGTCTCTTTTTTTTCAATCTTTTGAACGAGTTCAAGCAGAGTGTCTTCGTACTCACCGACCAAGAAATAATCTACTTCTGTATGTTGGCAAACGAAATCTTCTTTCTCCATTTCGTTAGCTAAACCCATAAAAATAACTGTCAAATTAGGAAGTAATTTTTTTGCTTGCTTTGCAATTTGTAAATCATTTGCCATTGAAAATGAACTAATTTCCATGCAAAGTAAATCCGGCTTGTGAAGTTCTATAAAACGGTAAAACTCCTGGTGAGTTTGTTTTAGAGCCAAGCTATCAATCATTTTTGGTTTGTAGCCATGCTGTTCAAGCCAGCTACATGCATGGGCCATAAAGAAAGGAAATGGCATATACTGCATATTGTCAGCTTCAAAATGTGGCCAGCGGGAGCCAGCTCGGACTGCGTAAAAACCCTTTTTGTACCAAGGTGGATTGCTAAGTAAAATCTTCATATTATGCCTCTCCCTCTATTTTAAACCTATGGGCAGAGTGGATCAATGGAAACAATACAAATTATGTATCTTCGTTTAAAAGAAAACAAAAAGTATTCAGTATGGTTAAGATTTGTAGGCTGTTTTCCCGAGATAAAGTCATCTGGAGGTAACAAATGAAGTTTTTAATCACCTTATTAACGGCAGTTTTATTACTGACTAACGTAGATGCATCCACTGAAGATTCATTGGCTCAGTGTTATGCGGCTTTCCTGCCAGAGCTAAAGCAGGGGAAGATGACCAAAGATGAAATGAAGTTTTTAGAGAAGGTGACTCGTGGAATTCAAATGTATGAATTGATATTAGCGGAAGCAAAGAATAAAGGTGATATGGAAAAAACTTCCGAAACCTTACAGGTAATTAAAAAATATTCGGCAATACTCAAGGATATTTATAATTCCACTGAACCTCCTGTGTTATACCAAATGAAAAAATGTTTGCCTAACGTTATGAAGAATCTAGTTACATCTGGAGTAGGTGCAACTTCACTCGAGATAATTTTCGACTATAAAAAGCTTAAGAAAAAGAAGCAAAAAGCAGGTGTCAGTCGTAAGACAAAACCGTCGATCTTGCAGAATTTCTAAAAATTTACGATATTCCTAAATAATCAAGTTTATGATCAGCGCATTGAAATTATGATCTCAGCACTGTCATTAACCTTTAGTGATTTTTGAAATAGTTCATTTGCTACGTAGCACATTTTATTAATTTCATTCTCGGCAAATCTTACTTGGTAAGTTGCTAGTCGTTCATTTTGTTGATTGTTAATTTTCACAATCTCTTTTCTGAATTTATTTTGAACGAGTTCTTGCATACTTTGTTGCATATGCTCTTCAAAAAAATTACCAGCAGGTACATCTAATATATAATTCTCACCGATCTTGGCGAACTGTAAAAAGTAGGGATATCCCTGAGGTTCCATAATAAAATAAGTCAGATTATCATCGTCAACGAAATCATTTATTTGAGCTAATATGCTTTGTATTATGGTCATAAATTCCTTTGTTTTATTGTAGGTTGTTTAGATAATTTGTGATAATGCTTCTGTATTTTTTGGAGGTCTTGTGTCTTTGTAAGATTTCCTGTGTAAAACCTTTAGAGCCCCCTGAAGGCCGAGTTTCACCAATTTGTTTACGGTAAACTTTTTGCTTCGCTAAGTCAGCTTTTCGTTTTTTACCCTCTTGTTGTTGCTTCATCGCTTGTTGGGCTTCCAATAATTTATATTCTATTTTCTTTTGCTCCGATTGAGTTTTTGTTCCACTTTTCTTAACCTCAAGTCGTTTTTCAACTTCCTGCATTTTTTGTCCAACTTGTCCTAAGCTTTGAGCTAATTCAGACTTCTTTTTGAATTGATCGTAAAGCTTTTCGGTAGATTTTCTAACTAATTGTTGTTGAAAAGCAAGTTGCTGCATCATCTGCTGTTGCAAAGCCATATCTTTTTGCTGTTGAATCCTCTGGTGCATTTGTTGTGTTTGTTGATTGATTGATTGCTGTTGTTCAGTTATTTCTTCTAATGATTCCAAATATTGGCTTAAATCCATCGTTTGGCGTTGCTGTTCCAATTGATCTTTAAGATTAATTAGAATCGCTGTGAGTTGATTGTTAAATTGAAATACTTGATCAATAGGTTTTGTTCGTTGTTTGGGACGATCGGCAGCAAAAAAATCAACAGTAGCATCAATCTTTTGTTGTAGAAGTTCCACTATTTTCAGGATAACTTTTTGAAAATTTAAATTTTCCTCATATGACTCTTTAATTTGTGAACCTAGGTGTTTAACAGAACTGTCCAAAAAGGAAAATTTACGCGCAGCATAGCGTTTGCGATTTAGGCCAGTTAAGAATTGAATACCATGATCGATGTCTTTTATAAAAATACTTTGCATAAGGGTTTCACGTAGAAATAAATTAAGTTGTTCTAGATCAACTTTCATTACTTTTTGTTGAGCTTCCCGATTGCTAGCATTCAAATCTTTTTGCATTTTCTGGAGGTTTTTTTGGATCTCTGCGTTATGTTTTGCAGTTTCAGAAGAAGTACCTTCACCAGTGGATTTACTCATTAATGAATATTGTTGGCTTATTTTTTTTCCTTGTGCATCCAAACTCTTTTTTAGTTGATTTCGAAGCCCAGTTTCAAGTCCTTTGTCCTCACTTAAATCCTCAAGTTCTTTTTTGATTTTATTGAAATTGTCATTGAGTCGGTTGGATAAAGTAGTTGAGACTTGTTTATTTTCTGATAATAAATTTTGAATTTGTTGATGATCTTTGCGTAATTTTTCTAGACGTTTTAAGTTTTTTCTAAATTTACGTTTGGCTTTAACTTTTTTTAGCGTATTAAGAGTGCGGTCTAATTCGTCAGAAAACTTTTGCTTGTCAAATTTATTGAGCATATTTTGCATTTGCTGATTATTTAGTTTAGGTGCATCTCTTGTCATACTTTCTAGTGCCATCATCTGGGCTTTCATGTCTTGCATTATTTCCTGATAGAGGTCGCGCACCTGTTCCATTTTCATCAAGGTACCTTCATCCAAAAGTTGATTTTCACGCTCTTTTCGGAGAGTTTCGTCGAGTTTTTGTTCTAATTCTTCAGCCTTTTTTTGGATTTCTTGGCGTTTTTGTACTAGCTCTTTGAGTTGTTGTTGTTTTTCAGAAGTCAATTTGCGAGAAGGTTTTAGTTTATCCTTCTGAATTTTAGAAATTAGAGCTTCCGTATCTTTTTGATCCTCTTGGATATCTTTTAGGTCGTCCACCATTTCCTGAGTTTCATTTTCAGCTTCTTCATAGATTTCAAATGTATAAGGCACGTGCACGTAGTTAGTGGAAGAGTATCCAGGGCCGTGAGAAGGATGATTATCCCAAGCTACAACTTGATAGGATAATGTATCACCAGCCTGCATATAAAGGCTGGGAATTCGTGCTGTGATATCACCGATCCATCGAGTTCCAGTAACTTCGGTAAGACTGATTGAACCGGTGGAACTGACGTAATTCATTTCAAAGCGTTGCCTAACTTTGTAATTGAGTTCCAGCTTCTTTAGTCCCAAATCATCTTCAGTATCGACTGAAAGATCGAATTCCTCAAATATACCTTGAGGGATATTTAATTTAGTACTTGGTTTAAGAATATTTACTCTGGGTTTACTGTCATCGTGAGATTTCAAATGATGCCATGGAGAGCGATCCTTAAAACCATCGTTATCAATGAATGAAAAACGTAGGGATTGCGATTCGTGGAATTTAGCGCTCAAGGTAATTATATTCGAGGCCTTACTACTATTTATTTTGAAGGGACTAGTGGATGGCTCTAATTCATTCAAGGAGACTTTCTTATTAAAGTTGAATTCAATAGCTAATATGCTGTTTTTTAAAATAGAAAAAGGTATACCAACAAAGGTTTCTTCTGCATTTTTAGTATAAGTCGGTGGTTTTATTGTTACTTTGGTAGAGACTATCTGAGGAAAATCCACCATTCGAAAACGAACTAGTTCAGATTTTTGACTGCCTGAGCGAGCTTGAACCCACAAGTCTTCATTAGAACCTTGAGTTACAGCATTGAATAGAAAACGTTCATCGGCAATCCAGACCAACTGTTCGACATCCAAAGTTTCTATGATTTGTTTATCTGCATTTAGAATTACTATTTCCAGGGGAAAGAGTGGTTCCCCATGAACTTCTCCCTGAATTTGAAAACTTGTATTTTTCAGATGAGCTTTTTGATTACTAATGCTGATGTTAAGTTGACCCCTCGAGGTCCCGCCAAGATCGGCAAGCGCAAGGAGCATTCGATTTGTTTTTCCTTGCTGATATAAGCTTGATATCAGAACTATCGTTAACAACCCCAGAATAGTATTTCGAAAGGGGTGTAACGGAAGAACTTTGGTTTTAGACCAATTACGTTCCAATCTTTTTCTAGCCTGTTCGAGGTAATGTTCTCTGATATTGTCTTTGCTTGGGTTTCCATCAATAATCGCGGAAGCCTCATTTCTCAATATTTCAGAATTAAGTTCTTCGAAGTTATAGATAAATCTTCTAAGGCTATTATTCTTTATGGTACATACTTTCTGAATTACTAGAATGACCAGCGGCAATTGAGCCAAAGTAACAAGACTAATAAATAGAAACCGGAAAGACGACATCATTGGATGTAGTCCATAAATCCACGAAACGACGAAAAGGTAGAATGCTTCGATCATAACAATCTTGGACAAAAGATCACAGCATTGCAGCAAAAGGTTAATACGGTGCTGATTCTTCAGATGTCCAAGACATGGGCTCATGCTGTCACCAGTTTTGCGTGCACTTTGTTTCTGTGAAATTCATCAACTTCTACAGAAACCATTTGAAGGCTTTTATTGAGCTCGCTTTCAAAAATCACTGGAACATAATTACTGCTTAATCCCTTAAGATATCCTGGTGCAGGACGTTCTCTTTCTACTACAACTTCTAGTTTGCGACCCAGTTGTCTTTGCAGGAAAGCGTCTTTTCGAGAATTTGAAAGTTCTGTTAGTCGGCGATTACGCAATTTTTTTACTGGGCCCTCGATATGGTTAGGTAATTTTTCCGCTACAGTTTTTTCGCGGCTGGAAAAGGTGAAAACATGAAAGTAATCAAGTGGCATAGCCTCGATATTTTTGTAACTTTCCTCAAAGCATGCTTCGTCCTCGCCAGGGAAACCAACAATGACATCTGTGCCTAAACAAAACTCTGGATCATTTTGTTTAATAAAATGAAGTCTATCGGTATATTCTTGGATAGTGTATTTACGTCGCATTGCTTTTAATAAATCATTTTGAGCACCTTGCAGCGCTATGTGAAGATGATTACAAATTTTTGGATGATTTACTAGAAAGGTCAGCAATTCGGAAGATAAATCTACAGGCTCTATTGAAGAAATTCTTAGCCGTCCAAGCCCAGGGATGTTCACAGCTCGCTTTAAGAGTTCAAGCAGATTTGTGGTTCCATCCATGTACTGACCTAAGTTAACACCAGTTAGAACCACTTCGGGATAATTAGGAACAAGTTCTTCCAGTTGTTTAATGACCGTATCAGCTTCAAGACTTCTCGAGCGACCACGAGCTCTCGGAATTATGCAGTATGAACAGAAAGCATTGCAGCCATCCTGAACTTTTAGAAAAGGACGAGATTGAAATTTGATCGAATTTAAGATGGATTTCTCAGGAATTGTTTTTGTAAGAACTTCGTTCATGTCTGGGGCAATACACTCAAAAAATTTCTCTTTTTCGTGATTTTCCAGCCATAGATCTATATCTAGGGAGTCTAGAGTTTCAGAGTCGGTTTGGGCATAGCAACCAGTTACGACAATGTAAGCATTTTCATTTTTACGCCGGTAGGAACGAATCATTTTTCTAGAGTCACGAGCAGCTTGGTTGGTCACGCTGCAAGTATTTATAACCACGATATCCGCTGAGTTTTGCTTAAATAACGGTATTAGTCCCAATTTTTCAGCCTGGCTGCGCATTACTTCTAGCTCATATTTATTAAGTTTGCAGCCTAAGGAATTGAACAGGACTGTGGAGTTTTTATCGATTTTGCGAGAACTAAATTTTTTCATAATGGATATTTTATTTTTTTGAAAGTAGTTGCTTAATTTCAGCTATTTTTTCTGCTACAGGCGGGCAATTATTATCTAGAGCTAACTCTAGAAGATCATGGAGTGAAGCTGAAAAACTAACTTGCTGGTAGGCAACAGCAAATAATTCAGAGAGTAATAAAGAGGCGTGGAAACGTCTCTGAAGAAAAAAATGTATCAATTGAGCTCTCAGCAATTGAGATGCTTTAGCCTCCTTGCCGTAGGATACTAAATAGCCGATTGAAATATTCGATTGATTGGCCCTTAATTTGTGAAGAAAAGTTTCCAATTCCGTGTTATCCATAGCAGTGTCATCAATCAATAATATTGGGTTGAAGGATGATTCTTCAGCTTTTATGTCGGAAATAAGCATTTGCCTATTCCAGCGATTGAAACTGATGGTTGGATTTAGCTGGATTGATTTGATTCGTTCCCAGACTTCATCAAGTGGACTTAATACAAAAACTTGAATCACTATGGGCCTTCTTTTTTTGTAATAGGTCCGCGGTCTCGAGAATCTGGAGCCCCCAATGTCCCACCATCTGTAGACTTTTGTGGATCTTCTTCTTCCGGGCGTATTTGTAAGCTAGGCGTGCTTTTGGAATTTGAATCGTTGATATCGGTGGCCGGCCCTCTTTCTCTCGAGTCCGGTGCGCCTAGAGTACCAGTTTTTGTAAGCATTTCTTTATCCGGATCGTTATTTTCTTTGCTTAGTTCTTGTTTTGAAAAAAATCCTCCCGGTGAATCGGCGGATTTCGACTCAGAATCAGAGAGAGATGGGTCAATGCTGGTAATCGGATTCGAGCCAAGTGGAGAATATAAATTTGATTGACTATTGACTGGCTGGTTTGAATCGAATGAAACTGGCTTAGTTGATGGTAAATTATCCGCATTTTTTTCAGCATTTTTAGTACGCTGCTCCCTAACCCAGTCACATGCTTTATATGTTTTACCGTTAATTCCATTAGACTCTGCCGATGCTAGGAATACGAAAAGATCTTGAATTTCTTCCGGAGTTACTTTTTCGGATTCATCTCCATTATTGAAGAAGTGAATATTACCGTCTTCAATAAGACCTTCTGGATTAATCAAGTTGGAAGTTATACGGGTATCCGAGTATTCGCTAGCAAGAATATCGGAAAATCCGCTTAAGGCTATTTTGGAAACGTAATAGGCCCCCCCATGAATATCGCCAGAAATATTTAAGGAGCCTGTAATGTGGATTAGTTTACCGTAGTCTTGTTCAATCATATGAGGAAGAACACACTGGCTCATATTAAGTGAGCCCATCAAATTAACTTCCATAACATTTCGGAAGAGTTTGGGATCGTAGTCAGCTATGCATGTGTTGCTACCAAATATAGCGGCATTATTGATGAGAATATCTACCGAACCAAACTCATAAATTACTTTTTTTACAAAATTGCTGACTTCTAGTGAAACGGTGATGTCACATTGACTCCAAAGGTACCGATCTTTGTAGGCTTGAAGACTTTCGTCCAAAGACTTTAGGTTTTCTAAACTACGGCCACATATAGCCACACGAGCACCCTCCCGTAAATAGGCTTTTACAATTGAGAGTCCAAGGCCTCGATAACCGCCTGTAATGATGGCTGTTTTACCCGAAAGTCGCATAATAATTGTTCTGACTAATCTAAAAAAAGAACTGGGGGCTGAGTATAGCATAAGTGACTAAAAATGAAGTCAAACTTGGAAGCATTGTATATAGTGTGTTTCAATGGAGCCTAGGAGGTTTAGAGTGCAAAATGTAACAATAATTGGACACGGGCCCGCCGGACTCACGGCGGCCATATATGCAGCAAGAGCGGGGCTTGCCCCATTAGTACTTAGTTCAAGCGCTGAACTTGGTCAATTGGATCAAACTACAGATGTGGAAAACTTTCCTGGTTTTCCAGTGGGAATAATGGGCCCAGAGATCATTGTAAATATGCACAAGCAAGCTGAGAGATTTGGTGCAGAATTCAAGACAGCGCACGTTTCGGCTGTTGAAGGTGATGGGCCGTATACTTTAAAGACTGATGACGGGGATATAAATACAAAGACGATCATAATTGCTACGGGAGCGAAGCCTCGACGTCTTGGGTTAGAGAGTGAAGCTTTGTATTGGGGACATGGAGTCTCAGCCTGTGCAGTTTGTGACGGCTTTTTTTACAGAGGTCGCGAAGTACTAGTTGTAGGAGGCGGAGACTCTGCTTGCGAGGAAGCAACTTTCCTAACTAAATTTGCTTCCAAAGTAACATTGATCCACCGTCGAGATTCTTTGAGAGCTTCGAAAGTAATGGCTGACAGGGCGATTGCCAACGAAAAGATCGATATACAATGGAATTCAGTTCTTAAAGAAGTAATTGGTAACAAAGACGATGGTGTAACCGGTGTGGTGCTTGAAGATTCCAATACTGGAGAGACCCGTGAATTACCAATGGATGGTGTATTTTTAGCTATTGGGCATATCCCGAACACGTCTCCCTTTAAAGATTTAATAGATCTGGATGAAGAAGGCTATGTGATTCTAGAAGAAGGTAGTACCAAGACCTCTGCTAAGGGAGTATTTGCTGCAGGTGACTTACACGATAAAGTTTATCGACAGGCAATTACCGCTGCTGGGTTTGGTTGTATGTCCGCATTGGATGCCGAAAAGTATATAGAAGGTCAGCATTAGTATATCTATTTTTACAGAATGATATATTAGTACCTATGCCGACCTGGCTTACACTGCGAGCTCGTTTCGTTTTTTCTTACGTGCTGTGGATTGTTACATGTGATCAGTTAATCCACAGCCATTTGATGCTGCCTCGGTTCGAGTTGGATCTTTACCTTTTGTATGTATTTGCTCTGCTTCTTATCATAGGTTTACTGAGGTTGACGTACACCTATGCTCTGGTCTTGTTGTTCCTTGTGCCATGGCTTTACGGTATAAGTTTTTGCTGGATTTTTGTGGGCAGTCCTTTGACATATCCTATGCTATGCAGCTTTCTCTTGGTTTTAGGTCTTTTTTGTTACTATGTTAAGAAAGCCTTGATAGATTCAAGAAGAGAGCTATTGCGTGGGTTAGAGAATCTTAGGCAGGGCTATACCCATGAATCATGCGAAGTCTTGTTCTTTGATGAGCGTGGTAAAGTACTTAGAAGTTTTAACCAATGGTCTAGCTTGCTTCGCGAACGTTCGAGACGAACTCAATTTATTGCTCCTGAAATTTGGCATGAACTTAAAAATAATGGAATTCGTGAGGAGAGGACATCTAAGGATCGTTGGGTTATTTCTCTAGTTTTTAATTGGGGTGAGAAAGTTCCTAGTAATTCTTTCGATGAGAGGCTACTCGATCGAATAGGTTCTATTTGCGATCAGTTAAATGCTTCTATTAATTGTTTTTATTCAGGTTATGCAGAATTGATTGTTATGGAAGAAAGTAAGGAGCAAGTCAAAGATGTTCTATTTCTACTTTCTGATTTTGAGTCGAACTTTATAAAGTCGGGACAGTTCTTGAATCTTGTTGTTCGACGCACCTTCATGAAAACAGGTGTGGTTTTTCAGCCAGAAGGCTATAGATTTCGATGTGTGGATTACAGTCTTTTAGAAGATTTTCATTTTTTAAGGCGTCAACCACAGATGGCTATGCAAATATTTATTCATCGAAGTATGCATCCTCGTGCTCAACAGATTTTTCATTTGGAAGAACCCATAGGAGCTTACTTTCTTATTCAATCAAATAAAAATCAGGACTATCATTTACAAAAACTCTCTTCTCACAAAGTTGAAGATAGATTGATGAGTATTCGTGTAGTTGGTGCTCGGCGTAATAAGGTGGCAATAGATCCTCTAATAAGATTGTTAGATGATGTTTCTCCCAGAGTAAGAATTGCTGCGGCAGGTGCTCTTAGCTTATTTATTAGCAATGAAAATGAAAATCGTATTGGCCAAGCTTTTTTAGATAGTTTAGAAAAAGAGTGGAATCAAGATATGAGAGCTAGCCTAGTTATGTCGCTAGGCAAATTACGAAAAAAGTCATTAGTTAAACCGCTTTACAAATTACTTTCCGATCAAAATGACAGAGTAAGAGCCAACGCAGTAGAGGCAGTCGGTCAATGTATGGATCGTAAAACTATTTTACGTTATTTAGATAAGCTCTTAAAAGATTCTAACAATCGAGCTCGTGCTAATGCTGCTATGGCTGTCTGGCTAATGGGGGAGCGGCTTGGTCTTGTTGTGCTTATCGATATGGCAAGTAGTGAAGAACCGCTTGTCAGTAGTTCTGGTTTATACGGAATCGGAGAAATCTTTACCAACGAGAACATTAAAATACACTCAAAATTTGTGTCTAATCCGGTGCGCTTCTATTTTAAGGAGAGATTTTTATTTGATCAGTCATTAAAGGTCTGTGTTGATAAGGTCATGACTAATCATCCGCTCGTTGAGCGAAATGCCATTATTGCGTTGGGAAAGTTTCGGAGTAGAAAGTCGGTGGAAGTTCTTAAGAGTAAATTTTTTTTAACAAAAGAAACTTCTTTGCATCAGTTAATCTTAAATACCTTATTAAATATGGAAGAGTTTGAACTTGTGACAACATTGAGGAAGCAGCAAATTGAACACCAGAAAACTTGAGATATGGTTTGTTGTTTTTTTTCTAATTCTATGTGGTATTGGCTGGTTTTCTAGTGATCTCTCAGTACGCAATGAATTAGAAAAGTTGTTAATTACTGAAGATAGAAATTTTCAGAGGATTGAATTTAAACAGCTCAAAATTTCCATGGAAAAAGAGCTTATACGAAGAGCTTCTTACTATTTTTACATGGGTAAAATAAGAGATTTTAACTTCCATATAAAAGATCGCTATCAAGCTAGCAAGGTTAATCTAATTTTAATGAAAAGTAATGAGATGTTAGAGGCTTTTGATGAGCTTGGTTGGAATTGGTATGGCGAACCTAATAACATGTATCTTAAGGGTGTTAATTGTAATCAAGACTTCTGTCTTGATATTGAAATTCCATGGACTCGAACTTGGTTAACAGACAGCTCAGCAAGTTTGGTGAAGCAATTGTCTGAGATGAGATTTTTAGGATGGAGTGTTTTACTGGAATCTCCCGAATTGGAGACACCCAAAGTGGTGAAGGAATATTTCAAAATGGCGGATAAGCTCGAATATTTGAAAATAGGAAATCAAATATTTTACGGCTCAAAATTAGGTCCATCAAAATTCAATTTACATCGATTGACAGTTGTTAATACGGAAAAGCTGAGAGCAAAAGTTTTTGAGCATTTTATTGGGTGGTTTTGGTTAATAATAACATTGCTATCAAGCACTTATTTGACTTTATATTTTTGGAATCATCAACTGTCTTCAACATATCGTATTCTAGTGGCAATATTACTTTTAATTTTGCTTCCGGGTATTTTTTTGAGTTTCCAATCACCTGCTTTATTGAAAGAACAAGAGAAACAGATAAGGCATCAGCGTGAAATAGAGGTGATTAACCGTAGAGCTTTAAGTGTTATTAAGCCTTCTTATGAAAAAGTTCGCCATCTTTTACCTTTTCAGGATGGCGGAATTTATTATGTAGATAATGGCGCCGATTTACTCTTGTTTACTGCTACTCTGGGTGAACTAAGAGGGAAGTATTTCTCAAATTTACGAGGAAGTAAAATCGAAGAATTATTTGCTCTATTATTACTTTTTGTTATTTCTATATTTGGATATATGTGGCTTTTTCGAGATAGTGGTAAGTTTTGGCGTCAATTAAATTCTCGACTTGAACAGCAGATTGGAGATGGTAATTCATGGTCGATACCTGAGGTGCCTTCTAGAAGCGTGGTTTATGATCACTGGGATATCTGGCGTTTACAGTTAGAGGCTGAAAAAGATATTCAAACGCGCACTTTACAGCAGAGACTTGTTGGCTTTGAGTTTGAAAAATTATTAGAGAGTAGTAGCGGTTCGAATTCAGCGTCTTTTCCAAAAGAATTGCAGTGCGTGGTTGTTTGTGTGGCTCCTTCTAATCCCAAAAACTTGGAGGGACAGCCAGCGCGAGATTACTTTGATGATATGAATAGATTTTTAGAAATCTTTCGTAATACCTGCGTAAAATATGGGGGAGTACCTTTTCTCGATGCGCACTGGCACCAAAAGGCTTTTTTTTCACTTAAGAGAGATTTTTTAAGTCGCCAGAGAGCAATTTTATTTGGGCTAGATTTTGTAAAAAGACTCAAGGAGTTGGATTTACCTTCCGGAGTTTCTTATGGAGCAATCGCTAAATCTGGTCATCTTGACCTTACTAAGGTTGGTAAGGGCTTAAAGCATGAGGTCTTGGTAAAAGGGATAGTGCTCCAGGAATGTGATGAAGCTATGAAACTATTTGATCCTTTTCAAGGGTTTTGGATTCATGATGAGATGATGACTGAATCTCTTCGGGGGTCTTTCGATTTAGCTTTGAAAAGAAATGGTGTTTGGAATGAGGTTACTGGAGTTAAAAATGTTGGAGATCATCTTAGCTTGCTAGACTTCTCAAGTTCTGAATTACAGAGAACCGCATTAGAATTACTATCCTTTCAAACCGATTATGCAGTATTAGATAAGGTTTTGGAGAAGATTCCTTCTCTTGAACCCGAAGTGATAGATCAGGCTGTAGCTATAATTTGCGATTACTTAAATGATGAATCCAGCCGTTCTAAAATTTTTGAAAAAATATTGAATTGGTCTAAACAGGGTTATGACGAAACCACACTCAGGATTCTTTCAGTCTTCCATAAGCAAACTTTAAGTTTAAGGAAAAGTGAGATTGATTGTTTACTAAAACTCATGAAGCCAATAAATCAGGAGATTGTTCTTTCTCTCATTTTGGAGAATTCATCCAGTGAATATCTTGATGAATTAGATTTTCATATTAAGCATTCATCGGCTCTCGTAAAAAGTCGTTGGGCATTGATAAAATTTCAGGAAAAGCCTTCGGTTGAATATTTGATCGAATTGTATGATTATTTGGTGGAGTCTGATGATATATTTTTGCCTGAAATCCTAAGGGTTTGGGGTGAGCTAAAAGTTGATAAAAAAAGCTTAACAGGTGAATGTTTCATAAACTGGTATCAGCAAAATAGTGAGAACTTTCTAGCTCGAATACTGGCGTTGATTGAATCTGAGAATATGTCTATAAGGCTTAAATCCTTAAGTGTTGTTAGTCACTTAAAATTATCTGATACGGAGCCTGAATTAGTTAGAATTTATAATCTTTCGAGAGAGCCTGAATTTAAGTCAGAAATTATTTTTACGCTTCAAAATTTAGGTTCTAGTTCTTATCTATTACAGAACATGATTTAAATTTGTACCTACTATTGACTTAAATCCGTATAATGTCGCAACCATGAAACCCCGTGAAATTCAGAAAATAATGAACGAAGCCATTGCGCTAGTACAGCAAAACGAGAAAGAAAAAGCTCGTGGTAAGTTTGAGGAGCTACTTGAGAAAGCAGGCAATGACTCAGTTGTGCTGTTCAATGCAGGTATTTTTTACAGTCAACTAGGCGAACATCTTGAAGCCTCGGATTATCTTCATCTGTCTTTAGAGAAAGATCCAAATAATCAAGAAACTATGCGCCGTACTATTCTAGAAGACTTTCACATCGGGGGGGGGGAAGTTTTAGAGTCGGACTTCATGGCTTTTGACCCTGCGTATCTAATCAAGGCACAAGGTTTAATTAAAGATGCTCTAGAAAAGAATTCTTCCGCTGAAGATTTAAAAGATTTAATGGAGCGAATTGAAACTACAATAATGCAGAATCGTTTAGCCTTCAAATTTTGTGAAGGTGATCTTAATTATTGTCGTCGTGCCGTTAGTCGAAAAAAAGAACTAACTAACCTTGATGAAAGGGTTATGGGATTTCTCAACCTTTTAGACTCTGGCGAATATGAGTATATTCAGGGTAAATTTGGTGTAACTCTTAGAGATGATCTACCTAAAAATACTGGGCCTGGTTTTTTAGATCAGATTCGTAATTATCTACTTGGTAAATGATTTCCAAACTCAAAATAGCGGCTATTCAGTTATGCTCATCATCTAATCGTAAAGAGAACCTTGAGCGAACTTCCATTATAATTGAAAAAGCGGTCACGGCAGGCGCGCAGATGATTTCTTTGCCGGAGGTTTTTTCATGCTTTACTCGTGATGATACTAAATGGGAGAAGTCTGAAAGTCATGACGATTCAATTACCCTTGCTTTTTTGCGAGAACAGGCATGCCGCCATAAAATTTTCCTCCATGGTGGTAGTTTTCATGTTCGTACGGAGAAGGAAGGAAAAGTGTGGAATCGCAGTTACACACTCAATCAAAAGGGTGAAATTTTAGGTTATTACGATAAAATTCACTTATTTGATGTAAGCCTTAATAATGGTCAAAACTATTGCGAATCGTCTCTCAGTCAGCATGGATATAGACCATCACAAGTCATTGTTAATGACGTTCCCATGGGAATGTCAATTTGTTACGATGTTCGTTTCCCAGAGCTCTATCGATTACTCTCACGGATGGGTTCGAGAGTATTGTTTGTACCCGCTGCGTTCATCTATAACACTGGTGAGCCTCATTGGGAATTATTACTTAGAGCTCGAGCAGTAGAAAATCAATGTTATGTTGTAGCCGCAAATCAATGGGGCGATCATGAGAATGGCTTTAAAACTTGGGGTCATAGTATGATCGTGGATCCTTGGGGTGAAATTCTTGCTGAATCGCCACAAGGAGAGGGTTTTATACTTGCAGAGATCGATTTTGATAAACAGACTAAATTGCGTCAGAATATGCCAGTGTTATTACATCGCAGAATGTCTTAAGTTATCTTGAATTAAAGGCGTCCAAGGGGGGTAATGTGAAGATTGGATTTGTTGTTGACCCTCTGCATAGCTTACACAAAACCAAGGATACTAGCATGTTACTAATGCAGTATGCATGTGGTAGAAATTTTGAGGTTTATTGTTTTGATTCTTATGATTTATATCATCGGAGTGAAGTAAGAACTCGAGCCCAAAGAGTGGAGGTTAATCTTTCGGAAGATCCCCAATTTAAGGTGTTGTATTCCGAGGATATTGCAGTTAGTGATTTTGATGTATGCTTTATCCGTAAGGATCCTCCAGTTGATGAACATTATATTAATATGCTGCAACTAATGAGCATTGTGGAGGAACTTCCGAATAGTCCTTTTTGGGTGAATTCGCCGGGAGCTTTACTTAGAGCAAATGAAAAACTTTATGGACTACGCTTATCTCATTTATTTCCACCAACTTGTATCAGTTGTTCTCCACAGCAGATTTTAGAGTTTCAGTTACAGTTAGGCTCTCCTTTAGTGGTAAAACCTGTGAACGAATTTTCCAGTAGAGGAATTTATTCTCTTAAAATTGAAGA
>CAZYUV010000028.1:0-19508 GCA_964650625.1 uncultured bacterium | reverse complement strand
CCTAACAGTGAAGTAATTGTACCTGCCAATACTTTTGTCGCATCCGCTGAAGCTATAATAAATAGTGGATTGATTCCTCGTTTCGTAGATTGTGATCCTACCCACTTAAATCTCGATCCCATTTCCGTTGAAAACGCGATCAATGCAAAAACTTCAGCCGTAATGGTGGTACATCTCTATGGCCAAACTGCACCCTTAAACGAACTCGTTGAACTCTGTAGAAATAACAATCTCTTGCTTATAGAAGATTGCGCACAAGCTCATGGAGCTACCTACGGAGGTAAACCCGTTGGCTCCTTTGGCTCAATTGCAGCCTACAGCTTTTATCCAGGTAAAAACCTCGGTGCTTTCGGCGATGCAGGCGCTATCACAACCAATGATCAAAATCTAGCCAAGCAGTGCAGAATGATATCTATGCATGGAGCAGCTCAAAAATATATGCACGAGATCAATGGTCGCAATTCAAGATTAGATAGTTTGCAAGCTCTAGTCCTTAATGAAAAGCTTAGAAAGCTAGCTGAGTGGAATGAAATTCGAAAAAAAACTGCTAAGTTATATTTTGAATTTCTATCAGACATTCCAGACCTTCAAATGACAGAAGAGCTAGAATTATCAGAGGGAGTTTACCATTTGATGGTAGTACGTCATCCCAAACGAGATCTAATTCGAAAGAAACTAGACTATTTTGGAATACAATCAGGAATTCATTATCCTCATGCCTTGACACAACTCCCTCATTACTCAAACGAATTAAATCCCACAGCTTGTCCTGAGGCTGAAAAAGCTGCATCCCAAGTTTTTAGTTTGCCAATGGGAGAGCATATGAATCCCCGTTTGGTGAAATGTGTGTGTGATAGTTTACGAACAATTCTGAGTAAAGAATCGATTTAAGATAAGTCTTTTCCAGTTGAGGCATGGCGCACATCTCCCATTATCTTTGCGGGATTACCTTTTACAATCGCATAATCGGGTACATTTTTAGTAACCACCGCACCTGCTCCGACCAAGCAACTCTTACCTAGGATTATACCAGGAAGAATAATTGCTCCTGAGCCAATACTAGCACCTTCTTTCACGAGAGTCTTTTCCATAAAATAATCATCCGCACCCTTAAGACTACCATCTGAATTACAAGCCCGAGGGCACCTGTCATTAGTAAACATAACCCCATGACCAACAAAAACAGCATCTTCTAGAGTCACACCCTCACACAGAAAACTATGGGTAGAGATTTTGCAACGTTCACCTATTACAACGCCCTTTTGAATCTCAACGAAAGCTCCTACCCGACTGTAAGAACCAATAAAACACTCATATAAATTTACAAAGGAGTAAATTTTCACGTCTTCACCTACGCGAATCATACGAATCTTTTTATCAGGACCCTGTTCGTTTAAAAGCTTCATATTTTGCAGGCTCATAAACTAACCTTCTGCTCCGTTACCATTGAGCGATCAGCAGCTTCCAAAATTTTTACGACCCATAAACCCTGCTCACCACCTGCAATAGGACTTTCTATACCTTTAGCACAATCTATAAAGTGCTTAGCCTCATCAGCTAATGCTTCTCGATTCGGCAAAGCAGGGATGTGAATGTCTCCTATACGGTACTGAATGCGAGTTTGATTCATATCCTCCTCACTATTCATAATCTCCACACCCTTATCGTAAACTTTTATCTTTTCATTACTTTCCATGTCATCGTAAACCATCATTTTTCGATCACCAGCCAAAGTAATACGTCTTACCTTTGTGGGTGAAAGCCAACTTAAATGAAAATTCGCAAGATAATTCTCTTCAAAAAACACCGTAACGTAAGCCATATCGGCCATTCCCTCTCGAAAATGCTGCATACCATGTGCTTGAACCGCTATGGGTTTATACGGCACTAAATGTAGCATGATCGATAGATCGTGAGGGGCCAGATCCCAAATAACATTGACATCACTTTGATACAAGCCTAGATTTACTCGAACTGAATCAAAATATAGAGCCTTACCCAAATCTCCCCTATCTACAACCTCTTTCATTTTTTGTACTGCCGGATGAAATAAAAATGTGTGATCAACCATAAGAAGAACATTATTCTCACATGCTAAATCAACCAATTTTATGCCCTGTTCTACTGTTGCGGTCATAGGCTTCTCTACAAGAACATGACAGCCCGACTGAATTGCTCGACTAGCCAGTTCAAAATGGGTGCTAACTGGAGTGGCAATGACAGCTAGATCGGCGGTTTGCAAACAGCTTTCTAAATCTTTACTTATCTCTACGGAAGGAAATTCACGCTTAAGTTTGGAAAGCTTTTTTTCTTCTAGATCAACAGCCATAACTGTTTCGATCTCTTCTGAGGCTAAAAAGTTTCTGACCAACTTAGGTCCCCAATAACCTACACCTACCACTACAAGTTTCATAAATTTTCCCTTAATCTTCAATTTTAGTACTTATCGACCATTTTGCTGACGGATTTGCAGTTAATCTAAGCCTTCAAGTAAACTGACCCTAATTTGAGGGAGTCGGTATGTTTAAATCAAACTCATACGAAAACTATGTAAAACAAAGTCGCGAAATGGCCACCTTGGGAAGTATTCTGGCTCATCTTGGATGGGACCAGCAAGTTATGCTTCCAATTGAGGGCCATGCTCATAGGCAAGAACAAATGGTTGCCTTATCGACGATTTTACATAAAAGAAGTACTGACCCCCAGTGGGGACAATTAATCAAAAGCTTAATGGAGGAGGGCAAAGATAAATTCGACTCTCATCAATGGCGTAATTTGAAAGAAAGTCAGAAGAGTTTTGAGGAATCCACAAAGCTACCTGAAGAACTCATCATCGAAATGACTAAATTATCCTCAGCAGGCCATTCTCTATGGGTAGAATCTAAACAAAAAAATCATTTCCCAACTTTTGCACCAATACTTAAAAAATTTGTTCAAATCAGACGTCAAGTTGCAGAAATTTTATATCCCGATAGACATCCCTATGACGTCTGTATCGATCGATTCGAAAGAAACTTCAACCGTCAAAAAATTGACCCTATCTTCGAACAGCTCCGACATTCGCTTGTTCCTTTGGTTAAAGAGCTACAAACTAATGGTGATGCTCCATCAAAATTTACGGAAGGAAATTATTGCACCAATAAACAACGACAATTAAATCGTCAGATTTCTGAAGCTATTGGGCTAGACTATTCTAAAGCTCGAATAGATGAAAGTGCTCACCCTTTTTCAGGGGGCGGACATTCTACAGACGTAAGAATCACAACTCGCTATGAAGAATCCAGTTTTTTCAGCTCCTTAAGTTCTACCGTTCATGAGACAGGTCATGGAATGTATGAGCAAGGACTTCCTGTAGATCAACATGATGGCTTACCAGTTGGAGAATCCCTTGGACTTGTAATTCACGAGTCTCAATCTCTGCTGATGGAACGCATGGTGAGTCAAGGAAGACCTTTCTGGAACGCATTCGGTGATGAAATTAGGAGTCACTTTCCTGAGCTCTTGGGAGAGTTGAATAATGAAGAGATGTATAGACGCAGTAACCATGTTTCCTTTGGCCTAATACGAGTCGACGCCGATGAATTGACATACCCTTTGCACATTATTCTAAGATATGAAATTGAAAAGGCATTGTTTGACGATGAAATCAAAATTGATGAACTGCCAGAAGCCTGGAATGCTAAATGCCACGAATTGATGGGTTTCATACCACCAACCGATAGTCAGGGCGTTTTACAAGATGCGCATTGGTCAGATGGATGTTTTGGATACTTCCCTATGTACACATTAGGAGCTATGTATGCTGCGCAGTTCTACCATACCTGCCGCCAAGAAAACCCTTTGCTAGAGTCTGATATATCAAAAGGTAATTTTCATACGCTTAAAAATTGGCTCAACCAGAAAATTCACAAAATGGGACGTTTGATGGATGCGGATGAGTTATTATTGCATGTAACAGGTTCAGACTTGAACTGTGAGGCATACATTAACTATCTGAGCACTAAGTATAGAGAAATCTACAGACTGAAGTAAATTGACCGATCTAGCTCTTTTTTAAGCTAAGCACAACTCATGAAACTGAGGCTCTATTCAATTCTGAGGTTGTCTTAAAATGCAGTTTACAATATTCTCCAAGAGCTTCAAAACCTTTGGATGTTACCAATTTCTCTGCTACTTGCTTTGTAAGATTTCCAGCACCTCTAGGAAGTTCAAAACCGAGGTTTTCTTTTTGTTTATGATGCCAAGTAAGCAGTCTATCTCGAGCAATTATGGAAGCGGCTGCAACAGCAAGGTTTTCTTCTGCTTTAGTCCTTTGTAACAACTGAAAATTATACTCCGTAAGACTTCTCTGACAGGCTGTCAACATAACCTTTTCATTAGCAAACTGATCGACTAAAGCCATTTTTAGACTCAAATTCTCAGCCATTAAATTATCTATTACCTTAGCATGCATCCAAGCTAATAACTCATTAAGGCCTTTCCCTTGAGATCTAAAGGAATTATAGAGTTGATTGTACTTACTGGGGTTAAGCTGCACTATACTGATATGATTTTTTCCGAGGGCAAAAAGTTTAGGAGCCATTATCTCAATGCGATTATCAGTAAGCTTTTTACTATCTTGAACACCTACCGATGTCAAAATTTTCTCCTGACCTGGCTCCAAAGCTACACCCACACAGACGATAGGACCAAAATAGTCCCCCTTGCCTGATTCATCTGATCCCATATAAGCAAAATCATAATCCCTAGAAAATACTTTGGGATCACTACCTAAACTGGCTCTACCATGAAAAAGCAAGTCCAGCTCTTCTTGCA
Organism: uncultured bacterium; assembly: GCA_964650625.1. Lineage (GTDB taxonomy): Bacteria > Muiribacteriota > UBA6191 > UBA6191 > UBA6191 > JAYZAC01. Next base: position 14,693 of record CAZYUV010000028.1, on the reverse strand, counting down.
TTTGTAGTTTACCTTCAGCATCTTTACCCTGGACAACGTAAGAAAATCCTTTTTTACCATGATACAAATTTATCTGGACACCTCCCCCTAAAACTGAAAACCGCAAACCATAAGGAATCTCTTTGAATTCAAAGTCCAGACCATTGTCTTCAAAATACTCGGTTAAACTATCAAATTTGTTCTTCAAATCTAAATGCATTCAGCGTCCCACTTCCAAAGTTTAAAGAAACGTGTTAAACCAACTAATACAATTTGGTATAATTATCTTCGTAATCTATGAGCATAATAAATTATGATCGACTAAATCAGCTCGTCACGGGTGTGTATCCTATCACATTGCGAGAAATCGTCCAGACGGACACTTCGGCGGCTCTAATATCTGCTGCAGACTACTACAGCTATGGCGGAGGCGAAGACCGCTCGAAACGCCAATTAATGATTCGTAAAGGCACTAATCTAAAGAAAATCAAAAAAGCCCTTAAGCGAATAATCGAAGGTCAGTCCGTAGGCAAGGATGGAGATCGCACTCCAGCCAAATTAGGCGATGCAGACGGTAATACCGTTTCATCTCTTGAAATAGTAGTTGATGAGCACAGTATGATGTATTTCATAGAGACTCTAGACCCTACCTTTGATGAACTCGAAAAGTTTGTTAAATATCATGATCTTAAAGCAAAACTTCAGCATGATGGTTTAAAGTATTTTGCAAAAGCAATGTCGCTAGCCCGAAGAATATACAAGAAAAGGGAAGCCACTTTTTATTTCTTTGAACTTCGAGATCAGAACAAATTCGGCTTATTTCAAAATTGTGTAATTTCTATTTTTTCAATGATCCTTGCTATGAATTTTGGCATGTCTGAAGAGGAAGTCAAAAATATCGGGTTGGCTGGTCTTTTTCATGATGCCGGCGATGAAGATCATCTATCTGCCAAGGAAGCTACAAGAGACACAATGGTTGAAAGAAAAATCGATGCAGGGACCTTCATCCTTCAGAAACTAGACATCGATCCAAAAGTCATCGATATAGTAAGACATCAGCATGACAATTTGGTTGACATGAAAGAAAACAAAGACAGTGCTATTTTACAAACTGTGATAGCACTGGCTTGCTATACAAACAAAGGCACTTACTGCGTTGGACATCATATTGAAGAAGTCGATGCTGGTAGAGCTATTCATAGTGCAGTAGCTAAACTAGTAATAGCCAGTAATCCTAAAGTGAATGAGACTTGTCCGGAAGCTATTTTTAATGAAAAGGTTATCGATAGACTTGCTACTGTATTCGGTTTCGGGTATCTGATTACTAAAGAACGCCAAATTAGAAATGAAATTCTTAAGTCCTGCAAATATTCTAACGTACTCAGTAATCGCGCTAGTGTTGCTTGCGAACATCCTCATTTCGAGGAGAGCACATCAAAAGAAATACCGTTTTGCGACGGCCAAAGTTTCCCAACCAACATCTGTGGTAATCGAGGTCGAAGCCGACTTGTGCCAAAGTGTTTGGTAGGTTGTGAATTGCTAGCAGATATCAACGAAGAATACACAAATCAATCAGAAGAAAGTAAACCCTCAAGTTCCAATTCTAATGGGAATAGCGGACAATCAAGCGACCAAAACACCAGCTCTAACTAATAATGGGTCTTTTACACCAGCATGCTCAAAACCTTTAGCTCTTAACTCGCAAGCTGCACATTTCTGACAAGGTGGAAATTCCCCTGCGTAGCAAGTATGCGAATAGGCTAATGCGTTTAGAGCACCTATTTCTCGCGCTAGTTTTACAGTTTCAGCTTTAGATAGAAACATCAAAGGCGTATGCAAACAAAAATTTGCCTCCATACCCAGATTTAAGGTTGCTTGAAGAGCTTTAACAGTATCATCCCTACAATCGGGATACCCCGAATAATCTGTTTCACAGACCCCTGTAACAATATGTTTAATATCTCTTTGATACGCAAAAGCTGCCGCTGCTGAAAGCATTATTAAATTACGACCAGGTACAAAAGTATTAGGAAGAGAAGAATCTTGCGGAGTGTCTAATGCTTCATCACCAGTTAAAGCATTACCACCAAGTTGTTCAAACAAACTAATCCTTAAACAATCGATTTTAACCCCAGCAATATCTGCAATATATCGTGCTGACTCAAGCTCATTTTTGTGGCGCTGCCCATAATCAAAACAAAGAGCTCTTACAGAATTAAAATGTTTGATAGCCCAAAAAAGACAGGTAGTTGAATCTTGTCCTCCGGAGAATAAGACAAGGGCGTCATGTTCTTTCAAACTCATCATACCCTCCAATCTAAATATGGAATCGCTCCACTCAATTGATGTTCGGAAACAGTTCTGTAAGTTCCACTTGTCGGTAAATGCTGTAAACAGAAGTCATATCCATTTTGAGATAAAGACTTTTCGCTAAGCCATTCTAATAAACCTTCGGAGGAGTTACCACGTCCTTTTAAAATGCTCGACAAATCCTGATGATCTATCTGGTCAATTAGTGGCTTTATTTGCGATTTAATTTCAGAAAAGTCTAGCACCCAACCAAATGGTTTGACTATTTCTCCTTGAACTCCAGCAGTCAATTTAAAACTATGTCCAGAAATTCGATCCTTTAAAGGACGCCAAACACTTTCAAAATCAAATGACTTCCAACACGACCACAAATCGTTGCCGTGATAACAAGCTGCTGAGTTTTGAGTTTCAATACACAATATGTTGAAGATCTTAAGAGGTTTTAGTTTTAACTTTTCATAAATCCATAAAGCAATATTTTCAGAGGTGGGGTTACTTAATCCCGGTATCTCATTCAAGACGCAATGGTCTAATTTTTTCTGAATTTCTTGGCCAGCTAATTCTAAACAATTAATCGTCTCACTCGTCTCATTATGAAAATCCGGAACCTCTATTGAAATCCATAAACCAAAGTTATGACCATGTAATCTGCGGCACTTATGATCATCAGGAACATAAGGAAGAAAATGAGCCGTTTGTAGCAAGATATATTTAGAAATAATCAAATGATTATCGATCTTATGGAAACGCAAACTATCGGGACAGCGAATTTCCCAATCAAAATCTTCAGAGCTAAAGTTTTCAATTATGCTGAGCGGATATTTACTAAGCTGCTCACCCCAATGTCTGCGATTCATCTTAGAAAACGATTCGAGTTTGATATTATTCATTGAGCTCATTAGTGATGTAGAGTTCTTGGAGAAAATTCTCAAACCGAACTCTCCACCATAATGAATACCTTTGTTGGTGTAGTAACTCCACCATTGAAGCTGATCAAAATGCCAGAACATACTACACACCTCTGGCTTCAGGATCCCAAATCACCTTATGCATTTGAATTTGAAATCGTACATCTATGCCTGATGCAAGAATCCATTCTACTAGCAAGGAAGGGTTCATTAACCCATGAACAGGACTAAACAAAACTGTTGCTCTTTTACTTAAATCATATCGCTCAACAAGATTTACCGACCAATCGAAGTCGTTTCTATCCTGAATTACAAATTTTACTTCGTCATGACTATGTAGAAGCTCTAAATTACCATAATTATTTTTCCTATCCATCTTGGATGCGGGACATTTCATATCAATAATTTTACAGACTTTGGTAGGAACTTTATCGCATAAAATATGTCCTCCCGTCTCCAGTAAAACCTCAAAACCCTCATCCAATAAATCCTGCATAAGCTCAGATATTAACTCTTGCTCCATGGGCTCACCCCCGGTGATCTCAACAAGAGTAACGTTCAACTCTCTAACCTGGTTAACAATACTATCAATATCCATCCAGGAACCATCATGATATGCATGAGCTGTATCACACCAAGTACATCTCAATTTACAGCCACTTGTACGAATAAACGTACAAGGCCTGCCAACATGCGTAGACTCACCTTGCACAGATCGATAAATTTCATGGATTTTAATCTTCCGCACTGAAACTCTCCTCACTATCAATAACTAGTTGAAAATTAAAAATATGCAATTTAATCGTTGGACCCTTTTTAGTTTTAGATAGCTCTCTGGTGTCTATCAAGCTGGCTTCTACATACAGCATTTCCAAAACCTTTCGAGAGATCAGTTTTCTGTCTTATAACTCGAAGACTGAAAACGCCCTGAAAAGTTAATTTCTCTATCACGATACCATGCTCCTTCATTTTAGTCTGACGATAATCTTGAATTTCACAAAGTAAGGTAAATATAGAATTATATAAACTTAATAAAGCACTGGAATTTCAGTATAGATCTCTAGCTATCTGTTCCCAAGTTTACCTTTAAAAATCTCGATGTATAAGTAACTAAGTTTTCATAAAAGTAAACAGATTTACCTTCAAAATATTACAAATGTCAGAATAAACTACATTAGCTACTCAAAAATGTGAGCCATGTGGTCTAATTGAACTGTGTTAGATACAAAAAAGTTTGTTCAACAATTTAAAACTCAAGACCAAATTCAGCGTTCATTTTTTTTCGACAAATTAAATACATACTTAGAAAATATACTAAACCCACAATATTTGTTTTATTTTGAACAAGAAGAGTTACTGAACGAAGCCCGCTTTGTTGAAGGCAATTCTGAAGCTAAAAAGTTAGAGAAAGATCAGTATTTCTACTATTTCAAAGATCTCGCATTTCATTACTTTGATAAAGAACCCACTATATTGAATGAAGTCTCAATGACGATTCCAGGTACAGTTTTTCACTCTGTAATGTTTTTCCCATTGCAACTTAGTGATCATCGAAAAGGAGTTCTTGTTCTTGCAAACCCTGAAAATCATAAAGTTTTTAACAACAAAGATATCGAAACATTACGAAGTCTAAGAGAAAACTCACTCAGCATTATAGAAAGAATTCGATTACGAAACCAACTAAGCCGCGCCAATATGGAAATAGAGCTTATAAACCGTATTAACCAAATTGTTGACACAAGTAATGTAACGGAATTCTTTTTCCAAAAATTAATTGATATTACCCAAGACACCTTAGATTGTAAGGCAATTATCTTTCTAACTTATGAGTTTGATCGCCAAGCATACGTTCTGGAAGCAGGCAACGTTGCTGGTAGAGACTTTTGGGTGGGTCAAACTGAATTTTTTCGCTCTCTAGCTCAAGACTCTGAATTTCGGGGAGTCTTCTGTGAAAGCTATGGAGGAAAGCATTTTAAGGGTGAAAAATATGGTTTAGATAGATTAGAAACGGCTCTTGTAGCTCCTGTGGATTTCTATGGACAATCAAGAGGTGTCTTCATTCTCTTAAATAAAGATGAGCAAACCAACTTCACACAACTTGATATCAAATTAGTCCAAATAATTTGTGGTTACACTAAGGCTATCCTTTATCGAGACCTCGAGAAAAAGAAATTAATTTCTTTATTTAAACGTTTCGTTAGTGATGACATTGGAGAAAACCTACTGCACACTCGAACTCAAGATTTATTTTTAGAACAAAAACAGGAAATCACCATACTATTTATGGACTTAAATGGTTTTACAGCTTTTGCAGAATCTTCCGAGCCAGACCAGGTTACTCAGCAACTAAATCTATATTTCGACGAAATGACCAAATTAATTGTAAAATTTGGTGGGACGTTGGATAAATATCTCGGAGATGGAATTATGGCGCTTTTTGGCGCGCCTCGTAAAGTTTTCAACCACGCTGAAAGAGCCGTGGAATGTGCTCTGGCAATGCAAGAAAGAATGCACCACATTAACACAACTTGGTTAAGAAATGATCTAGAGTCATTATCAGCAAGTATTGGTATCAATACTGGAGAAGCAATGGTTGGAACAGTTGGCTGTGATCAATTCATGGATTTTACAGCTATCGGAGACTCTGTAAATGTAGCCTCAAGGTTATCTGATCAGGCTCGAAATGGGAGCATTCTAATCGGAGATACCACATTGCAATCTATGCAAGAAGTTCTAGTTTATAAAAAAATGGCCACTGTCAAGTTAAAGGGTAAAAAGCTTGAGATGCAAACATATGAAGTACAGGCATTGAAAAGCATTGATGAACTGGAACAAGCAATCCAAGTTGCAAATGAAGAAAGTCAAATTAATATTCTAAATTCATTAGGCCGCTGTCTAACTTATAAGCCTTACGATTTATCACTAAATTACATTAGAGAGGGTAGTCTTAAAATCCGCCAGACCGCCATTGAAACTGTAGGTTATCTAAATAAAGCAAGTCATGTACGACCATTAATTCAAGCACTAAATCCTAAGAATGAGACAGAGATTAACAACAAAATTTTAGATACAATTTGTAAAATAGACATAGACCTTATCCGTCCGATGTTAGATAGATTACTGAATGGGCTGAATAAGTCCTATCAGCGTGCGGTGATACAAGCCACAATAGAATCTAAAACATGCGAAGACCGACGTTTATTGCTGGCTCTAATAAAATCACTTCAAGACAAAGAAGAATCAAAATCTACCCTCATAGCAGATTTAACCAACATTTTGTATCAAGATGACCAAATAAAAATCACCACTTCTCTTCTTAATCAACTTCAGGAAGGTTCAAATAAGCTAAAAATTGCTACCATAAATGCACTTGCTAAAATTCAGGCACCTCAGATTGCAGTTCCCTTAGTGGAAATCTTTCAAAAAAGTTCTGACCAAGAGGTATTGCTGCAGTGTTCTAAGGCAATTGGAAATATAAATGACTTGCAAACTTTGGAAGTTTTGACACATCTTTTTCAAAATTCTGAGAAAAGAAAAAACTGGTATGAATTTTTAAGATTACGGAAAAAATATAGTCCCAGTAGTTCATTTAAGAACGTACTCTTAAAAGGTGACTTATATTTGAAGTACTCTTGCTTACAATATCTACTTGGAAAGGATAATACGCAAATAACCGAGTTATTGCAGGAACTTTTAAAATTTAGCCCAAGTATAGAACTAAAACTACTATCCATAGGATGTATGAAGGATCTACCGAATAAAGATGTTCTAGCAAATTTATGCAGCCAATATGGTCATAATGACGATCTAGATCAAGCCATTCTCGGTGAAATAGGATTTCGTAAATCCAAAGAATATATGGATCTGGTTTTGGATGCTCTATCCAATAAAAACCCCATGATTACAATTCAATCAATTTCAGCTTTAGGAAGATTGGGACAACCAGATTCATTATCCATACTATTGGATGTACTTGAAAAAGCAGAAAACGCCAATGTAACAGCTACTGTAATGCAACAATTAGGAGCCTTTGATGATCCATTGTCCACAGAAGCATTAATGCAGGCACTATACTCTCCAATCGGTAGAATTCGTGCAAACGCTATTGAATCACTCATGAAACTAGGTAAAGTTGAAGCTTTAAGTCGCATTGAACGTCTCCTTTCAGATGATAATAATAGAGTTCGCGCTAATGCCGCCTTGGCATGTTTAAAGTTCGGTAAAAAGAGAGCCTTTAAATCACTTGTAGACATGAGCCAATCACCAAATAAATGGATGCGCCTTTCATGTCTGTGGGCTCTTCATGTTAGTGGGATTGTAGAGAGCCGGAACGTAATTGCAGGACTCTTAAATGATCCGGATTATGATGTAATAATGGCCTCCGTGAACTTTCTCAAAAAAATAAAAAAAAGTTCTTAAGAATAAAGTAACCATCTTATAGATCGATAATCTCAACTTATTTGTAATTTTCTTTGTGTCTTATGCTGTACAGTGAGCGACTAATCGCATATATTCTCCGACCTCATGGAATTCAAAGAATCAGAAAATCCACTTCCGGGGCTTTTTTTTGGGATCCTTCTGCCTTCCATTGTATTATTAAAACTGAGTGGATCAGATTATTTAGGAGCCATGGGGGCATTCTGGCTAGCTATCAGCTTCCCTTTGCTTTTAAGCTTTTATGAGCTCAAAAAATCTGGACGAATATCATGGATTCCCGCCTTGGGTGGCATGCAAGTTCTTGCTACTGGTGCAATAGGCCTATTACACGCTGACCCTCTTTGGATAGCAGTAAAAGAAGCTCTGCTACCTCTAGCATTGAGTATTGCCGTCTGGATTAGTTCAAATGGCAATCAACCTATACTTCACAAGTTATTTCTCAATGACGAATTAATTGACGTAGAGGCATTAAAATCAAAATTAGATGAGTTAGGCTTGAAAATGGCATTAAAGTCAGCTATCTCACGAGCTCATAAACGAATCTCGTTTGCCTTTCTTCTATCTGCAATATTGAATTTTGCTTTAGCACGCTATTTAGTCCAAAGTCCAGTTGGAAGTGAAGCATTTAATCAGGAATTAGGCAAAATGACTGCTCTGAGTTTTCCCGTAATTGCGATCCCCTCAATGATGGTTATGATTTGGAGTTATATTTCATTCTTAAGAGAGCTTGCCAAATTACTCAATATTCCAATGAAAGATTTAATCCGTACCGACGAGAGTTAAATCGAATCAAATCTTACTGTTCCTCGGTTTCTGACCAAGGGTCTACGTGGACCACCACATCAACCACAAAATCGATTTTTTCTTTCAGAATATCCCTTGTCGCATTAGCAATATCGTGACTTTCCCATACGGATAGATTTCCGTCAACTTCAATATCTACCTCCACGGATAATTCGGAATTTCCAACATATCGAGTCCGTATATTATGAACACCTCTGACATCCGATAAGCTCATCACTTCATTCTTTATGTTTTGAACTATTTTAGGGGGCGCACCTCTATCTAAAAGTTTTTGAATTGCTGGAAAAGCTATCTCATATGCAGCCTTATAGAGAAATACAACAACCAACAGCGCAGCAATAGGATCCAGGAAATTCCAACTACTATCATAATTACTTATTGCTAAAGCGATCAATACAGGAATTGTGCTCAAAGCATCAGATCGGTGATGCCAAGCATTCGCCCGCAAAACTTCTGAATTTAGTCGTTTCGAATGCCACATAGTAAAGTGGTATAAAAACTCTTTAATCAGTAATGAAAAAATAATTACTGTTAAAGCCAATGGAGAGGGCTGAGACAAGTTTCTTTCATGAATACTAAACAAACCCTTTATAAGAATAAAACTAGCTACGATTGCTAGGCCCACTCCAATAGCAGCCGTTACAGCAACCTCGATGCGACGATGGCCGTGTGGATGACACTCATCTGCTGGTGCCGTCCAATATTTTGAAGCCACAAGTATCATAAAGTCAGACCAGCAATCAGAGAATGAATGCCAGCCATCAGCAACTAATGCCTGACTCGAGGTCATCACTCCCACATACAATTTTAGAAAACTAATCAGTAGATTAGTCCATAAGCCTATCCATGTGACCTTTCTTAGATCATCCATTGAGCTTGTCTGCATCCTTTCCGTCACTTTAAAGCCTTAAGCATTCCTTTATTGATCGTCGGATGGCGAACTCTTAGCAACTCCTCAGCGAAATCCAAACGAGCATGGTCTGCTTTATCCGGCCTCGTAAGTCTGGCTAATTGAACTATCTCATAAGCTCGCTCAGCATCCCCTCTTAAAGAATATAAATCCACCATTGGCATTAACACATTAAACCGTTTACTTTTATCTAATTTCTGATTCTCAAGTAAATCTTCCAAGAAACTAATTGCAAGACCTGTGAGACCTTCTTTTTCCTTCGCAATTTCTGGCGCAGCTATATGAATAGCCAAACAATACATTTGCCAATATTCATCTATTTCTAGCTCTGAAGACTCGGGATTATTATCTTTAACATACTCAATAAGTGGCGTTGCTAAATTCAGTAATTTAGCTATTGATTTCTGAATTTTATTGCGTTGTCGACGATTCACAAAATCTTTAACATATTTGTAATGGTCGTAGGCTCTGTAAAAATCGCCCTGTCTATGTAAAATTTTACCTAAAATAAATCTATATTTTGGATTATCTGGATCAAGTTGAATTAGCTTATTAACTGTTCTCTTACTTTTTTGATACTTACCCTCATTGAATAAACGATAGGCGTCAAAAAGTTTATAATCATTGGGAAATTCTCTCTTGGCTTTCAACTTAATATCATTACATTTTTTCTGCACACTAAAATCAGTTACTGAATTACAAACCATAAGAGCTTTAGATACACTGTTACTTAAATAGTGGGCCTTAGCCTGAAGGTAGCGAACTTTATCGTCCTTGGGGTTCATTTTTAGCAAATATTTGAAGTAATTGATTGCATTACCAAACTCTTTCTTTCGAGCAAGGCTTACAGCTAATTGATACACTTCTTTGTAACGAGCTTCTTGGTTCAAATCCAGGCTCTCTGCGCTACAGTGGAGAAAAAACAAACAATACAAAAATATCAATTTAAAATACTTCATACCTACATATTATAGGCTCGAAAACAGTACTCAACAAGTAAACAACTGAAGACTAAGCTCTGATATAATCCTGCGCATGCCATTTATCTCTATTTTTACTATGATATTTCTGGTTAATATCCAATTGGAAGCGAACTCCAGTATCAGAAAATATGACCGAGAAATCTGTAGCTCCAAAAAAGAAGAAGTTTTATTCTATGATAATCTCGTCTACACGATAAAAAAAACAGGTAATTCAACGATATTTAACCCTTTGGGTATTGTAGGGAAGCAAAGAGTTGAATCTTCCGAAATTTGGCAGTCTGCCGCGGCATGGAAAAATCAACCCGCAGATCAATATTTTCTTAATTCAGGTTATAGCATGCTTAAACATAAGACTGGTTTATATATAATTGAAGGACAGACTGCTGTTATATCAAAAGCCAAATGTAAATTTATGAAAACTGACTCGCACTTTCAGCCTTGGGACTGTCTAGCTTCGTTGAAGGGTCCGTTTGATGAAACATTCGCTATCAAAATTAAAGCAAATAGAAAAAAAATCAATCTAGCTATCAATGACACTAAACTGAGCTATAAAAATCCGGCTCTTTTAAAAGCAGGTATAACAGCAAAGGGAGATAAAGCAGTAATTATTTGGTTCAACACCAATAATGTTTTCCTGACTGTAGGACCACTGCAAAAATTCAATAAATGTCAAACGGCACAAAAAAAAGATTATCCGGTTTACATAACCGATCAAATCATTGGTGATAACCAGTTCACACAGCCTGTTGTTGAAAACTAATAATTTATAAGCCGATTCCGAAACTTATGCATGCATTATACTTGGCATCTCAAGCAGAGAAAACGATAGTAAATTAAAATGTATACTAAGATAATTCTATTTCTACTATGTAAACTTCTGTGGGCATATCCGATTTTTTTACCACCTCCCGTAAATCCAACTTTGTGGACAATTAAATCCCCTAAAATTCAACAAGCATTCAATGCCTACAATAATTTTCGTTATCAGAATTGCCTTTATATTCTTAAAGATAGTATAAGCACGATTAAACCTTCTAAAGAATTCGACTGGTTGGAAATCGAACTTCGAATAATGAGCTGGGTTCAGTTAGGTGCTGTAGAAAAAATCCATCGCCAAATAGTAGAACTTCGAAAATCCTCGCATTCCCCTAATGATCTAGACAGACTGGAGTTATTGTCTGCCATTACAGGATTATGGACAGGTGAGGAAGATTCGCGTCTCTCAGCAAAGAAATTGCGAAAGCTACGCTCAAAATGGAAATTAAGAGGTAACTATAATCTAGAGATAAGTGCACAAATATGTCATCTAGCTTACCTATGGCACGAAGAGAGACTTGAGGATATGTCTATCCCACTCCGAAATTTAGAAAAAAAACTCAGTAAAGTTTATGCACTGAATCACCCCGCCTGGAATACTTATCACGTCTATAAAATTTTAGTTCATACAATGAAATATGAGGCTCAAAATCGATATATTTTGCCTTTATTTAGACAAATTAAACAGTCCACTTCTCAACCCGTAATCCATAATGCTATCTATACGCAAGCCGTGAAAGGTTTTTGCTATATCCATAAAGGAGAAACAAGTCGTGGCTTACGACATCTGGAGAGTGCACTGGGTTCTTTTGAAAAATATATTGGTAGCTCTTCACCGTTCACTCTTCAATTCGGTATCAAATTGGGTAATTTACTTTGGCAACACAATCAGTTTTCTGCAGCTTATGATTTGGGCGCGCGCCTCCATAAAGTTTGTAATAAAACCTTTGGGGGAAAGTCTCAAACTACAATAAAATACCGTATTCTGTTGGCGAAATGCATGCTTCGAATGAGACGTACCGGTGAAGCATTTAACCTTCTAAAGACCACTCTAGATGCGTTGAATATGAAAAAAGAAATTCGATTAGCAGCTCAAATTCACCTTCAACTATTAAGATTATTTCTTGAGCAAGATAAGTTTTTAAACGCCGAGAAGCATCTTGGCATTGGAAGACAAATTGCATCACGACATTTTCATCCGAATCATCCGATAATTAAAGAATATCAGCTCTTAGGAGTTACCCTAAAAAACCGTAAAAACTCAACTCGTGTCGATAATTTAAACCCAATAAAAACAATCCACGTGGAATAATCCGATCATGAAAAAATTCATAACCATATTAAGCATTTTTTTGGCAGTCATAGCTGGCTATATTGTTCTCCTTAAGACCTTTGACGAGATGCCACCCGAATATCAAAAGATCAAAAAGCTAGAATTGGATCTACGCCTTAAACATAAGAATTTAATTTCGAAACTTTCTAACAATACTCAAGCGGATAAAAGAGGATTAGCCAAGGATTACTTGCTGGACTCTAAAATATGGATTTTGGAACTAAGAGAGCTAGCCAAAAATTATAAGATTATCGGTAAAGGTCTTAGTATGCGTAAGCGAAGTCAGCTGGCAGGTGAAGCACTTGAGATACGCAATCAGATTAAGCTTATCGAGCAAACACAAATCATGCTGAAAAACGCACTAGAAGGTAAGGTACTGGCTGAGCATGAAAAGCTTCTAGAGTTTGATAAGAATAAAGCTTATCGAAAAATTTTTATGAATATCCCTTCTCAAAAAAGCAAAGATTTCAAGAAACCATGACGCTTTTGTGACAAAAGGCTAATAAACTTTGTTCAGAGGTATACAAAGGGGCGAGGCTTTTAGTTTTAACAACAACACACCACACTATTGCCTCGACCCAACTTTTTTTTTGAAACATGCCTTGATTTAATTAGCTTGCTAATACACTATGAGGCCATGAAAGTTCTATTAATAATATTTTTTTGTTTGAGCCATAATGCTCAAGCTAGTTTTTTCCCTAGTATTTCAGGTAAAACATTAAACGGAGATGAATTTACAACTCCAGAAAATTTTGAAAAAGCAATTAATGTGGTGGTCGTCGCGTTCAAGCATTCTCAACAAGAAATGGTAGAGACTTGGTTAAAACCTTTAACAAAAATAGAAAGTGAAAACACAAATATAAAGTTTTATGAGTTTCCCGTGATGGCAAGAATGAGCAGCTGGAAACGCTGGATGATCTATAATGGAATGAAAATGGGTATTAGTGATTTAGAGCAGCGTTCGAGAACCATTAGTTTTCACATCGATAAGAAACCTTTTAAAGAAGCTCTCGAAATTACCAATGAAGACAATATCTATCTTTTCATTGTCAAGCGAGATGGCACTGTCAAAGGATCAATCGAAGGCGTATACAGCCAAGATAAACTGCGATCTTTACGCCATCTTATAAGTAATCGATAGTATTTTTGATGCAAATTTTACTCTATGCCTACTGGTTTTATCTTTGGAAACCTACGCTTAGGAGGCTACAATGATAACGATGCGTGTCACCATATTAATAATTATAAGTTTCGTTTTCATTCAAAGCTGTTTTTCTGATGAACCCAATTGGAGGGTGCTAACAGTTATTGAGCAAAACCAACCTTTCAAAGCCTTGAACTCAATATATAGGAAACAGGCTGTTAAAACCTTTTGGTCAGAAAATAAAAAAGTCATGGAAGAAATTACGGAAAATTGGGAATTCTTACTGAAAAGCTCTAAAAACCGTAAATGGCAAGCATACCTAAGTCGTAATCCAGCCTTTAATGATCATATTAAGCAATTTGTCACAAACTGGGTGAGGCATTTAGTAACCACAAATAAGTATGTTCAAAATGAACTTTCAAAAGTTGATTCGCTTGCATATCAAAAATTAATACAGCAAAACTCGCAATCTGAAAGATTGAATGAAGTTTCAAACTGGGAAGAAGAACATAAAGACGCATTTCAAATAATTCAAGAATTCGAAAAAGAAGCCCTTAATAATGGTGGTTTTATGCCTTCTATTGAAAAAAAGTCTTTAGCTAAGCGATCTAGTAAAATATCTTCCAAACAGATAAAACCTGTTCAAATCAAAAGAAAAAGCACCCGTCAAATTAAAATAAAAAGAAAACAGCTTGAAAAAAAGATTCGCCAAGAAAAAATGAAAACCGTAAACGATCGCGTAAGCGCGGAAATAAATCGTCAAGCTAAAGAGTTTATGCAAAGTGAAGCAATGAAAAATGGATTCAGAGGATCTACTGCTGCTAAAAATCGTGCTTTTGTTGAGCAGTCTATTCGTGAGACAACTCTTCGTTGGTCCGGGCAAGATATAGAAAAAAAAATCCGAGCTGAAATCGAAGCTGAAATACAAGCTGAAGTAAAAAAACAGATCAGTGAATTTTAATTTTTAAGTCGATATCCCGTCTTAAAAATCCATGCTACAGTAAAGAAGCAAATAGTCAGGAAAGCTAGGATCATGCCTAAACTTACCCACAGATTCACTTCAGCAACA
>CAZYUV010000027.1:0-19510 GCA_964650625.1 uncultured bacterium | reverse complement strand
CTTTGAGTTTGTAGTACTGCATGATATAGAACAGGACTTCAAAAGGTATTACAGATTTAAGATGCAAACTTATTCCAGAATCAATTTGATTTGAAAGCTTCAGCGGAAGTTTACTTTTCCTGATTAATTTATCTAAAACAAGGAACAAGTTCCCATCAAAAAAACTCATTTTGAAATGTGAATGGTCTCTGTTGATTAATCTTTTTTGCATTCTACTAATCTTTTCTCCAAGGGCAGAAATGGAAGACTCAGATCGGGAAAATACAGCAAAATTAGACCCATATTGCATACGAATTCGACCGGTATTATGTAATTCCTCCAAACATTGCTGCAGATTGCAACTTACAAATTGGTGGGAAATCGTTCGATCTTCTAAGTCTAGAATTAGAGAATTAAAATCAAAAAAAATGGATATATCGTAAAGTACTTTAGAGATTGGTTGACGTTTATAAATCCCATGAAATCTGAGTGGAGTTTTAACCTTTGGAGCTTGTGATACGGTAGAATCAAGTTTGAGTGTGGTGCCAATCTTAAGATTATAATTATTTGCTGAATTAATTTTCGCTGGAAATGACGAAACCAATATCACTAACAAAAGTATACGAGGATAACAAAGCCCTCTTGGATGACGTTCTGGGTGCATCGGCAAGATTATACAGAATTAAAGCCATCCGAGAGGTGGGTCAAGTCTATTTCTTTTTTAATTCATCTGAAAACTCGAATAATCGCTCATGGAAATTAAGCCTTTTGATTACTCCAGGGTCCATAAATCACGTGCGAGACTTAGATTTTAAGGAGTTTCTAAATAGAACTGTAAAGAATGAATTAAGGGGCTTATCTTATCCAGAGAAAATTGACATTTTAATACCTCATATACTGGAGAAGGAATCAGGTGTTATATCGTGTCAAGCTCATCGTCAATCCTTAAACAAGATGGTGGATCTGGTTGAGATGATTTTGCCGGATTGGAAACTAGAAGCATTTCCAACCGCGCAAGATGAAGCTGCTATGACATTGGATGCCAATCTTGCAGTAAGACCTTTGGCTACAAATCTGTTAGTGGCTTTGCTTTCGATATTTTTTCTAATACAGACAATAATGGCTTTTATAGACCCAGATTTTTTGCAGATTGGCTCAATAGGAGTTAATAGCTTAAACATGGCTCTGGGAAACTATAAGGGATTGATCGCAGGTACACTGATTCACGGAAATCTAATTCATTTTTTAATGAATTTAATGGCTTTGTATTATTTGGGTTTGCATCTATCTAGATTTTATAGTTTTTCATTTTTGATCCTAATTTACTCAGTAAGTACTGTCACAGGGATCATGGGTTCATTAGCTTTCGCAAGAGCCAATTCGATTGGTTCTTCAGGGGCTATATTTGGCCTACTCGGGGCATTAATAATAGCTCTTTGGCACATAAAGGCAAAAATAAAATGTAGTGACTATTGGTCATTTCAATTTCAGTCTTTGCTACGTTCGTTGTACATTTGCTTGTTATTGAGTTTGTTCATACCAATAGTAGTCCCACGAATCGATGTTTGGGGCCATTTAGGAGGCTTTGCGGGAGGCTTGTTTATTTCTTCCCAGCTATTAAGAACCAATGTACGTTGGAAACTGGGCAGTTGGATTATACTGATTGGTCTGGCTTTTCCTTGGTGGAGTCAATTACAAAAACAGTATTCTTGGGCAACTATGATTCTTGAACAGCGACAAAATCAAAGAGCGGCATCGGAAAGATTGGTTATAGAGATGAATGGTCGCTTGTCAGATATTGTCCACTATATCAAAGTTTTTTTGGATTTCCGACCCGAAGATGTGCAAGCATTGCATGCCGAGAGAGTGGATAGTATGCGTGCAAATTTTGAATTTATAAATACACAGAAGGAGTTTTCTAATCAAATACTCTTGAAGCGATATTTTGCCTGTATAGAAGAAGGATTACGAAATATCACAATTTCTAGACAGGCTGACTATAGTAAAAAATGGTTGCAACAATACTTAACTTTGGAAAAAGAAGTGATGCGACACTACGGTTTGGCAAAATCTGGAGAAAGTCAGTGAACCAGAACTTGAGTCATGAAAATACTAATACGGTAGACCCTCGTACTAAATTTGGCCTGCTTATTGGCTTTGGTATTTTTGTGATTTGTGTCGGAATATCGACTATTTTGGATTATGTGAAAACTCCGCCACAGGAACCACTAAGTAGAGAGATTAAAGCGGTTGAAAATATAATACCTGACATTATGGTTGACCCTTTAGTTATTAAACCGAATATGGATATCAGCGTTTCGGTTGATGGTAATCAAAAGTTGTTAAACTGGGGTGATTTTCGAACTCAAAGGAGATTAAATCTTTCTGAACCAAGAGGTTTTCGTTCGGTATTACAGCGTAGAGTAGAATTTGACGGTGAGTCCGGCTTTCTTCAAATTGTTGAGTTTAATGGTTCATTAGAGGCTCTTCACTTTATCTGGTATTTGCCCAGTAATATTCGTGGTGATCAAGGAGTTCAGTACGACGATTCCTTTTGGACAATTTCGGGTAGATTTTTGCAGGTTTCACCAATGAAAGCTTTTAGCTCCTCCAAAGACCAAATGGCGCTTCATAAATCCATCGCAAATAATCTTGGAAAATCTCTCTTGAATCTGACTTCGCTTCTGAAGAGTGAGACTCTGTCTTTTGAAAAATTAAAGTGGGATGAACAGTATCTGGGCGAGGCATTGAAGTTAAAGATAGAGAATCAGAATCTGTTTTTAATAGGTTCAGACGCGCTAAGTATTTTTGATTCAGGTGCATATAAATTGAGAAACTACGCTGTTGGTAATACTCGCTTACTACGAGTCATATCCACAAATTCGAGTCGTACATTGCTTGCGAAATCTTTGCAGAGTCATGTATTGATTAGCACGGGGTTTGCACGTAATCTTGATTTAGCTCAGAAATATGAGTTGCAAAGGCTTTTTCAATAGTTTCGGAGACTTACAATTTCTTGTTTGAACGAGGTGAATTTGTTATATTCTACCGCCTATGTCAGATTCCCTTAATCGGAGCTCAACCCGCACAGTATTCAAGATTCGTTATTCAGAAACAGATCAAATGGGGGTAGCAAACCATGCTCGTTACTTTGATTGGTTCGCTGAGGGTCGAGTCGCGTGGCTCGAAGAGCGAGGTGAGCGATATGCGAAGTGGGAGCAAGAGGGGTGGATATTGCCTGTGGTTGATGCACAATGCAAGTACCTTCAGGCTATCCGATTTCAGGAGACTATGGAAATGATTATCCATGTTAAGAAGTTTAATCCTCGCAAGGTTATTTTTAGTTATCAGATTCTGAAATTAGGAGAGACGGATTGTATTGCCACGGCGACCACAAGTCATGTTTTTTTAAATCAGGGAAAAGTTCGTCGATTAAAGCCTGCCTATTACGAGGTTTTTACCAGAACTCCTAAAAGGTTGTATCAATGAATTTATTCATAGTTGAATCTCCTGCTAAAATCAAGACAATACGTAAATTCCTTGGTAAGGATTTTGAAATCCGTGCGAGTATGGGTCATGTGCGAGAGATTCCCAAAAAAGGACTGGGAGTTAATGTTAGTAAGGGGTTCAAAGCCCAATTTGAATTAATCGAGTCTAAGTCTCGAAACACAAAAGAGTTATTAAATTTAATGAAGCGAGCGCAAACAGTATATTTTGCGCAGGACTTGGACCGTGAGGGCGAACTGATTGCTTGGCATCTATACGATGAATCTCAAATTGAACCAGAGAAAGTCAAAAGAGTAGTTTTTAATGAGATCACAAAGAAAGCTGTACTTGATGCTATTTCTACCCCACGGGAACTTAACCAAAGTTTGATTGATGCAGGCATGAGCCGAACTATTCTGGATCGTTTAATTGGTTATAAATTATCACCTTTAGTGTGGAATAGATTTGAGTCAGATGTGCCATTGAGCGTGGGTCGAGTACAGACAGTTGCATTACGTATCCTCGTGGACCGTGAAAGGGAAATCGACAAATTTGTAAAAGAAGAGTTTTGGAATTTGAAGGCTAACTTTAGAGAGGGATTTTCAGCTGAAATCGTACTATCAAGAGATAAAAAGCTGGATGCACAAACAGCAGAGAAACTTCAGCAGCAAATGACACCGCCCAATGCAATAGTGAAGGGTACACAATCTAAGACAGAGAAGCGCAAGCCTCGTGCACCTTTTACCACTGCGACTTTACAGCAGGAAGCTTCTTCCAAACTCAGGTTTTCGGCGAAAGAGACGATGAAGATTGCCCAAGAACTCTATGAGGGAGTGCCAATTGAAAATGAAAATCGTGCATTGATTACCTACATGAGAACAGATGCTGTTAATCTATCCAATGAAGCTACGGATAAAATTCGAGAATTTATTCGTGGCGCATATGGGGTGGGTTATCTCCCCTCAAAAGAAGTGAAGTACAAGGGTAAAACTAAAAATGCTCAGGAAGCTCACGAGGCTATCCGTCCCGTCTATTTTGATCTTCCACCCCATCGGGTTAGGTCTTACCTGAAGCCAAAGCAGTACGACTTGTACTGTTTAATTTGGAATAAAGCAATCGCTTGTCAAATGAAGCCTGCAGAATTTGATTCTACTGTTGTAGATATTGACATCAATGGGGTTCACTTTAGGGTGAAAGGCAGCATTTTAAGATTTGATGGGTTTTTGAGACTTTATGATGATAGAGATCTAGAGTCTGAAAAGGAAAGCAGTGCCAAAGGTAAGAGCGGACCAAACTCACAGAAAGAAATTAGATTACCTTCTTTGGAAGAAGGGCAAAAGCTGGAAGTTGAGAAAATCATATCAGAGAAGAAGTTTACTAAACCCTCGCCTAGGTATACCGAAGCTTCTCTTGTAAAATATCTCGAGAAGAATGGAATAGGACGACCGTCTACATATGCATCAATTATAGAAACTCTTTTAAAGCGTGGATACACGGAGTTAAAATCGCGGAAATTTCACGTAACGTCTCTTGGTAAACAGTTATTGGATTGGATTGCACAAAACTTTCAAAGAGTTATAGATTTAAAGTTTACAGCCATGGTTGAAGCATCATTGGATGAAGTCGCTCGCGGTGAATTGTCTTGGAGAGACTCTGTGGAGCAGTTTTACCAGCCGCTGAGAGAACAGATTGTGAATCTCCAAGGGTTTGTGGAAGAAGAACTCAGTGAAGATCAAAAAAAATGTCCTGAATGTGATAGTGAACTACTTGTGCGCTCTGGCAAGTATGGTCAATTTATGGGTTGCTCAGGATTCCCAGAATGTAACTTCATTTTGAAGATTGGTAGAAAATCAAGTATAAGAGTGCGATCTTCTGGATTACCAACTGGTATATATTGTGAAATATGTGGAGGGGAGTTTCATCTAAGACGTTCTAATAAGGGCAAGGTTTTTGAATGCTCCAATTATCCCGCATGCCATAATAAAAAGACTCATTTGACACAAGACGAATATGCAACATTTAAGAAAGTAATAAAAAAGCACAAGCAAAGTTCTGCGACTCAATCCTAAAAAATACGGGTCTAGGAAGGAAACTATGAAAACTATTAATCTACAAGTCATTGAAAAGCTACCAAAAATTTTAACCAAACTGTCACTGACGGGATTATTTTTTACTTGCAGTTTTGGTGCGGAGGAGCAAGTTTTACGTGAAAAAGTTGCTCAAATTAAGGAAGCTTTGAATACAGAAATTAAACTGGAAGAGATGGATTCTAAGACTTCAGAAGAATTAGCATTTTCACCATTGGATTTGAGTCTAGAGGAAGCGATTGAACATGCGATGACAAACAACTTATCCTTTAAAAATAGTTTTGCATTACTGGAGGTTGCTACTAGGGGTGTCACGGCCATCAAGGCGGGACTTTATGAGCCTTCCTTGCAGTTTGGTTATAATAGGCGAGCTACGAATAATCCAGCGCAGGGTTTCATTCCTCAATTTACAAGTCAAAATGAGGGGGGGGTCGTAGATTACTCTCAGCAGTTTAGCGACGGAACGAACGTAGCATTAACCTACAATTCCAATAACAGTTCTAGTAGTCTCCGAGATCAACTTAACAATAGTGGTTTGCAGTTACAAATTAAGAGAGCCTTGTTTGGCAAAAGCAATTCGTTTTATGCCAGTGAAGTGAAATTAGATAATGCTCGTTTAGATAAAAAAGTTGCTTATTTTGAGTATTTAGATGCCTATCAGGCTTTAGCCTTAAAGGTTACTGAAGCATATCTTAATGCGGTCAAAGCGCAGAGGCAAATTGGAGTATCTGAATCTGTTCTAGCTTCCCGTCAGGAACTTCTCGATCTTACGAAGGTTAAATTTAATTTGGGTGTTTCCACGAAGCTTGATGTTTTGAGAGTTGAGGTACAAGTTGCCGGAGAGGAAGAATCACTTATCAAGGCTCGTAATACTTTAGATAATAGTTTAGATTCATTACTGAATGTCTTGAACTATGATTACCCTCCAGGAAAAATTAAGGTAAGTTTCGATGAAACTTACGAATTAAAAGAACTGGATTATGACCCCGATGTTAGTACTAATCTGAAGAGAGCACTGAATCAGCGTTATGACTTGCAAATTTTTAAGTGTAAACTGGAGCAACAGAAAAATTCTCTACGCAATGCTAAAGAACAAGTTAAAAATAAGGTTGAATTTAATGGAAGCATTCGGAGACACTCCACTGATGACGTATTTTCTAAATCCCAAGATTTCAGTGATCGAAATTGGGCTATGGGACTTAGTTACAAGCAGCCACTTGGCAATCGAAAGAACCGAGAGAATTTATTCTCACAAAGAGTCCGGGTTAATAACGGGGAACGGAGTCTTCAAGAGCTAAAATTGCGAGTGGGCCTCGAGGTACGCAATGCACAGCGAAATATTGCTGCTACTCGGGAGAGACTAAAGGTTCTAGATAAGAATCTGGTGAGGGCTAAGGAAAATTTGAAGTTGGCGGAACTGTCCTATGAAAAAGGAATAAAATCTTCCATTGAAGTATTGGACGCGCAAGATGATCTTCAAGAGGTAAATAAAAATTATATCAATACAATTCTGGATTTAAAAATTGCAGAATTCCGATTGCTCAGGGCTATGGGAACCATTGGTATTCCAGATCTAATTCTCAAAAAAGCGGATCAATGGTTGGTATTAAAAAACTAGGAGGGCCATTTGCGGGCTGTAGATATTTTAGAAAGACGCCGTCTTGGTAAAGAGTTAAGTTCACAGGAAATTAGCTTCTTTATTAACGGCTATGTTAACGGCAGCATTCCTGATTATCAGGCAAGTGCTTTTTTGATGAGTTGCTGCTTTAATAAACTTACCGCCAGGGAAACTCGCGACTTGACTGAAGTAATGCGAACATCTGGAGATACAATTGAGTTTGGAAGTAAGATTGACGGTTACACTGTTGATAAACATTCAACTGGTGGTGTTGGTGACAAAACAACTCTGGTTTTGGGTCCGTTAGTTGCAGCCTGCGGCCTAAAAGTTGCCAAAATGTCTGGGCGTGGTTTAGGTCATACGGGGGGCACACTGGATAAACTTGAGGCTATTGAAGGTCTTAGTACTGAGCTAAGTGGTGATCATTTTCTCAATATTGTTAACGATATCGGTATCGCTGTCTGCGGACAGACAGGTAATATTGTACCTGCAGACAAAAAGCTATATGCACTACGAGATGTAACTGCTACGGTAGAAGATACTTCTTTAATAGCAGCTTCTATAATGAGTAAAAAATTAGCAATTTCCAATCAAGGTTTAGTTTTAGATGTAAAAACCGGTGATGGTGCTTTCATGAAAACCTTGGAAGGCGCTGTTGATTTGGCTCAATGTATGGTCGAGATTGGACAATTAATGCAACGGGATGTTATTGCCATGGTAACGGAAATGGGCATTCCATTGGGTCGCACTGTTGGAAATTCACTTGAGGTTCTGGAAGCTGTTGAAACTCTTAAAGGGGAGGGCCCCCAAGACTTAGTAGAACTTAGCTGCGAATTGGGAGGCAGATTATTAAGACTGGGCGGTTTGGCCGCAGATAACAAATCAGGTTACAAGAGCATTTTAGCTTCAATAGAGGATGGCACTGGTTTAAGGAAATTAGAACAAATGGTTGAGGCTCAGGGTGGAAAGCTTGATTCTCTTCATAATCTGGAGATCAGTAATAAGACGGTCGAGGTTGTAGCTGAGGAAGCATCCTATGTTAAGAGTATGAATGCTTTATCATTTGGAAATGGTGCCATGAAACTAGGTGCCGGCAGGGCTCGCAAAGAGGATAAAGTAGACTTTACGGTGGGTTTAGTCATTCATAAGAAAGTTGGCGATTTTGTAGAGCGCGGTGAATCGCTATGCACTATTCATTACAATAATGATGCTCAATTGGAAGAAGTGAAGCAACAAATCTACAATGCATATACATTTTCTACTGAACTTCAGCCTAAACCCAAGATTATACTTGCTGAGGTTGATGATAAAGGATCTCGATTCTATTGAATGCTAATAAGTTTGAAATTAACGGTCAACTTGATATAGAAGATTGCTTTAAATTAATGCATTCTGAGGGAGCCACGGTTGTCCTTTCTGAAAGGTCTCTGGACTCAATCGATCAAAGTCGCAAACGTCTTGAAAGTTTCGTGTCGTCAAATGATGTTGTTTATGGCGTAAATACTGGTTTTGGGAGTCTTGCTAACGTAAGAATAGATGAGTCTCAGCTACGGCAATTACAAGTGAATCTTATTCGTTCACATTGCGTTGGTGTTGGCCCTGACTTTAGTGAGCAGATTGTCAGAGGTATTTTATTATTACGAGCTAATACTTTAGCCCAAGGATACAGCGGAGTGAGGCCAATTGTTGTGCAAACCCTGCTCAGTTTCCTGAACTCAGGTATATACCCCTGCATTCCCGAGATTGGATCTTTAGGTGCTAGCGGTGATTTGGCTCCTCTTGCACACATGAGTCTCTCATTAATCGGCGAAGGCAAAGTTAGTTATAAGGGTTCTATTTTAGATTCATCTGTGGCAATGAGTACTGAGAAAATAAAACCTTTAGAATTGGTGTCTAAAGAGGGTTTGGCGCTTATTAACGGCACCCCGGTGATGTGTGCTATGGCTGTAGAATGCCTAGTTCGATTAAAGAATTTGCTTAAGTATGCTGACGTGGTTTCAACCCTTTCACTAGAAGCCTTATCAGGCACAGATAAAGGTTTTCAAGCTGCAATCCACAGAATTCGACCACACGCAGGACAGCAACTCAGTGCTCGCAACGTTTATGCAATGCTGCAGGGTAGTCCTAACCGAACTTCGCATTTAAATTGTGACAAAGTACAGGATGCATACTCTTTGCGATGCATCCCACAAGTTCATGGGGCTTGCTACGACGCATTTAAGCATGCTTGGGATGTCATTGGCGTAGAAATTAATTCGGTTACTGATAATCCAATTGTTTTAGAGGATGAAATTGTAAGCGGAGGGAATTTCCATGGGGAACCAGTAAGTATGGTGATGTCGTACTTAAATCTTGCGATATGTGAGTTAGGATCAATTTCCGAGCGACGTCAAAATCGATTGGTTAATCACAATTTATCTCATTTGCCTGCTTTCCTAGTAAAAGAATCAGGACTTAATTCAGGCATGATGATAGCTCATTATACTTCGGCCGCTTGCGTATCTGAGAACAGGTGCATGGCTTTTCCGCCAGTTGTTGACTCTATATCCACGTCCGCTGATCAAGAAGATCATGTATCAATGGGGGTTACCGCGGCTCGCCACTGCTTGAAGACTTTAGATAACTTAGAATCAATTTTAAGTATAGAGACGCTGATTGCATGCCAGGGGCTCGAGTTTATTTCTAACCCTCTTTCGCCAGCCTTATCAAAAGTGGTAGAGTCTGTGCGTGAATGGGTTGCGCCCTTAGAGGCAGATCGTAACCTGAGTCCTGATATTGAGTCGATCAGGAAACTAATTTTAGATGGAACACTTGTAAAAATTGTAGAAAATGAGATTGGAGATTTAATGCATTGGCCGCCAGGTACCCGCGACATCTAATTAGATTTCGAGGAAAGTCCGGGCTCCACAGGGTAGGATGCTTGGTAACGCCAAGGCGGAGAAATCCGATGGAAAGTGCAACAGAAAGTAAACCGCCAGCAGTGGCTGGTAAGGGTGAAACAGTGAGGTAAGAGCTCACTCGAAGTCAAAGTGATTTGGCTTTGCGGTAAACCCCATTCGGAGCAAGATCAAATAAGGTGAGTTGAAGCGACCCGCAGATCACCGGGTTGATCGCTAGAGGTTTCTGGTGACAGAAATCCAAGATAAATGGGTACCGGGGACAATAGTCCCTACAGAACCCGGCTTAACGGTGGCCTTGCATTAAATCTTTGGCTAATTTGGAGAATATATGCCAGCCAAAAAGAGTAGAAAAAAGTGTTTTGTACTGGATACAAATGTACTACTGCATAATGCGGACAGTATGTTTTCGTTCGAAGAGAATGATGTGGTTCTTCCAATTCAGGTAATTGAGGAACTGGATCGTTTTAAGAAACAACCAGATGAAATTGGTCGCAATGCGCGGCAAGTAGCTCGCCATCTTGATGATCTTCGACAAATAGGGTCACTTTGTCAGGGGGTCAAGACAGGCAACGGTGGGATCGTTCAGGTTCTCACAGATTTCGATACTGAACTTCCTGATACTCTAGCTCCCGGTCTTGCAGATAATCAAATTTTGGCTGCTGCTAATTATCTTATGGAGCAAGGCAATGCTACGGGTCCGGAAGTAATATTTGTTAGTAAAGATCTCAATGCTAGAGTCAAAGCAGATGCGCTTGGTTTGGCAGCCGAAGATTACGAAACAAATAAGATCAATTTTGATGAACTGTATCAGGGTTGGAAAATTATTGACTCTGAACCGTCTAAGATAGAGAAGCTTAGAGAAGAAGGCTTTATAAAAATAGAAGCTGATTTTACGCACAATGAGTTTGCCATACTGCGTACACAGGATGATGAAGAGTATGCAGTTTACAATGCAGAGGAAAAGACTTTGCATAGATTGGATTATGCAGATCGTTGTCCATGGGGCATTGGCGCACTGAATGCTCAACAGGCATTTGCTTTGGAATGCCTACTCAATGAACGCTTTCGACTGGTTAGTTTGGTGGGTAAGGCTGGTACAGGAAAGACCCTGTTGGCTTTGGCTGCAGGCTTACAAAAAGCTATTGATGACTTAGCATACAAACGTCTCTTGGTTTCACGTCCAATTATGCCATTAGGAAGAGATATCGGATATTTGCCAGGAAGCAAAGAAGAGAAATTAACTCATTGGATGAATCCAATTTTTGATAATTTACATTATATATTTGACAATTATATGACCGAAGGACTTCCCGGAGAACACCTTGAAATGCTTCTAGAGAATGAAAAAATTTGCCTAGAGGCTCTGACATATATTCGTGGTCGATCAATTGCTCACCAATGGCTGGTTATTGATGAAGCTCAGAATTTAACTCCACATGAGATTAAAACTATTATTTCCAGAGCGGGACAGGGTACAAAAGTAGTACTAACGGGTGATCCATATCAAATTGATAATCCCTATCTTGACCCATCAAGTAATGGTTTAACTTATTTGGTAGAACGCTTTAAGGGCCAGGATTTGTTTGGGTCTGTAGTTTTGCTTAATTCCGAGCGTTCACAGCTGGCTTCGTTGGCCACAGAATTACTTTGATCGTTGTAAATTTTAGAAATAGGGAACATTTCGCTTAATGCTATTGTCTTAGACTTTGATTGAGCGTGATTTTTCTCTGTTTGCTATAATCAACTCACTCGATCATCTTATGAGAATACAGGTGTTTTCTTGTTATCTGGTGGTTTTAGAATAGCCATGAATGATTTTTGGAAAGACAGTTGAATGGTATGAAAAGTGATTCTCTAACTAAAGGGCAACGAACTTCAGGCATGTCCCTGATAGAAATTCTTGTGGCAGTCACTATTCTGGCTACTTTCTTACTACCTGTTTACGGCCTATATATGATGAATACCCGTAATCGAGATTATATTCGTGCCTGGAGTAATGCTATAGATATAAGTAGCAATGTCATGGAGCGTTTATTAAGTGAAGATGTACCATTTTTAGCAATAGAACCCGAGGGTTATAGTTCGGATGAGGGTGAAGATACAAAAGCCATTCTCGCAAATGATAGGGCTCAAGCAGACTTTAGAGAGAGTTTTGGTGACCTTGATTTTCAGAGCTATAACTTGGAATCAATACTTGGGGCTTCTAAAGGGGGCGATTATCGTGTTGACAAAGACGGCGATCGCATCATAACCAAAGGCGGTATTGATTTTAAGGTTCTTCTTTGGGCGGGAATTTATGCTGATGATCCAGCCAGCCCTTCTCCTGATGCAGACTTATCTTATAAACATAATGCAGACCCCACTCGAGAATTGACGTTTTCATACTACCCCAATCCATGGTTTGACCCTAACAATGATTGTGCTGAAAATAATGCAATCAACGATTCACTTTCCGCACAGATTACTGCTGTAGGTGTACCCTCCACTTGTGCTCGGAATAACGTAAGACCGATCAATCCCTATGGTCAGGTGAGTGGTGGTGTATCAGGTTCCAAATATGACAATGGCATTGATGACCCCGTGAGCGATAGTTTTCGTCATGGTTTTCCAGTGGTCGGTGCAACAGGGGAGTGGAGTGACGCAGGGCCACCTACAGGTAATACTCAAGACAAAGAGTGGATTGATGCGCCTGATCCAGCGCTTGGAATGCTTCCAAAGCCAACTAATCGACCCTATAATCCTCGATACGAAGATAAGGCTTTCCACAATTTTGAAGACATCGATTCAGACGGTAAGGACGATGGTGCTCTTATGAAAATTGTTCTTGGTATTCATTGGACACCGCGAAGCTGGGGTTCAAAACCACAGGCTCGTCAAGAATACTATTTGATTTCGTTTAAGGCCAATCTGTTGACTGCGGTTGAATAATGATTTCGTGTAATGAACTTTTAGCTAAAAATATTTTTAAAACCAGAAGGGGTATAACCATACTTCTCGTGATCATTGTGGGTATGACTTTAATGGCAATGGTAGTCATCTTACTTAGTGGTGGTTCAGATTCACGCGAAAAAGTATTTCAGATGAAGGAGAAATACCAGAGTTTGTTTTTGGCGAAGGGAGGACAGCAACATGCTCTTCTTAAATTTCGCCTACTGCCAACTCCGTTTTATGATGCAGCTGCTTATGCTATTGGTAAAAACCCTTATTATGACTTTACTCGTAAAATGGATCGTTATAATAACCCAGGTCCGATGTTTTTTACTGGAGATGCTCAGGCACCTACTATTGGCACAGGGAACGGACAAGAAATGTTAATTGTTTCAAGAACTGGGGAATGGGCACTAACGCCAGCAGATAAAATTTTTAAGGGGGTAATGTCTACGCACTTAAATCGCTTCCTTAAAGATATTAGATCACAGTATCCAGGTACGAACGAAGCTGTTATCACAATTAACAGTGATACACATGATGATCAGGCAATGGGGCCCAATTGGCATGATCCATACAGCGGAAACTACTATGTTGATCGCGTCTTTATTTTTGGATCTCAGGGTGCTTTAAATTACAGTACGGATTCTGTAATGATTAGCTGTAAAGGGGCCGCTAACCGGGCCAATCAGAAATCTATAGTGCATGCAGACTCTTCGGGTCAGCCTAAGAATCTTACTAGAATCTTTCAGAAATTTACCTCGAAAGCTCAAGCAGGTTCAGGTTTTGATTATCAAATCGATGCCGTTTCTAACATCGATAAATTTGAGTCTTTACAAAAAGAGTTTGCCCAAGGGCTAGAAAGTTTTCAGCGCGTTGAGGCTGTGACAAGTGTGTATGAGGTTCGACGTGAAAAATAGCTTTAGGTTTTACAAGTTTAGGGCCTTTACATTGACAGAAATTTTGATCGTGGCAGCAATACTGTCTGTAATTGGATTGGTAATAGCTCAATTAATCCAGAGATCTTCTAGACAGTTTACGGTGGATGCATGGAATCAAAAGACTGTTTATCAAATGGAATCGGCCATTCAAAGACTTAATAAATATTTACGTTTATCTTCTTATCCGACTTTGAACACGTTTCAGGGGGTAATTCGTGATCGATCTGATGACTACGCTTTAAGGGTATATGAATCGAATATAGCCCGTGACGAGGCATACTCTAAAAACACATCCACTTTGGCTAAGGATGAGGAAGGTGGTGGTGGCGTCATCTACGACTCTGGGTCAGCTCGATATCACTTTTTTGGAAGCGGCACTAAAGAAGGACTGTCTGAGGATTTTAATGGTGGTAATCGATACAGTAGTTCATCAGCGGAACAAAACATCTTGGAGTGGACAAGTTGTCGACCAGGGTTTGATAATATACCTGGTTTTACAAATGCTAAACCGCGATGCGGTAAACATCGACTTTTTCTGAAAAATAGACAAAAAGTTTGGCAACCCACGGAAGGCACTTATTTGTACTATCAGGATTTGTTTCTAGAAACGGGATTTTGTTACTCTGCAAGCATAAATCCCGTTAGTGGCGACCAGGGTTATGTTACTGGCCAAGGAGCATATGCCTGCAATGCATTTCAGACGACTATTCAAACGGGAATGCGGGACGACGAAAAAAATTCGGTTGGATTAAAGTTATTGGTAAGTAGTATTGCTACCGTTACTGCTAAGGTTTTCGAAAAAGGTAATGATAGATCAACAACTGTTGAAATTGACTTTACAGCGGTTGCACCAATGCACGGTCAACGAGTGGTCAAGCGCTCAACACAGATAAATATTTCTCCTAAGGTGATCGAAGAGGGCACTGGTTTCACAGGGAATTAGTCATGTTGATCAAATATTTTATAGAGAGTCTGTGGATTCAAGATACTTTTTTACCGATACAGCATAGAGTGTAAATTGTTATAATAGTGCTATTCATGCTTGTCGGAAGGAATTCTCTTGGCCAAGAAATGGCAGGATGTAGAATTTGTTGATTATAAAGAGCGTCAGAAACGACGTCGGATGCGTAAACGTGTTAACGCAGAAGAAGAGTTTTCTGATAATTATCGGGGACGCTGGAACACCGCTCTCATCGTTATTTTCGTCACAGTATTTTTTGGCATCATCGCAGTTTCGGCATTCTACTTATTGACTGAAGATGAGCTTGATCGAGAGATGGAAGCCAACATGTACATCGAAAGTCGACTGATCGATGGAGATGTTAATTTTCGAGAATTTATCGGTTCGGAATACATTTCGATTTCATTAAACCAAAAGTTTTATAATCGTGGTCAATTCGTGACGAAAGATGACAGTGTTTTAGAGATGTCTACTTTTGACGGTGTCGTTTTGAAAATGCGGGAATCAACAGAAATTACGATAGATGCTATTGAGATTTTCGATGATAATCAGAAATCCAAGCTAACATTGACATTAGATGAAGGTGCGCTTGTATTAGACTCTCGTAAATCAGGCGGTTTGATCGAATTACGCACGGACTCCATAAACATTTATGCGGCTAGAGCATTATTTAAAATCTCTGTAAACGATGATGGCGTTAAGATAAAGGTTTCGCAAGGTTTAGCAAAGGTCGAAAGATTCGATGAGCTTAGGAATCTTGCCGCTAGTCAAATGGTAGAGTTAAGCGATTCAGAGCTAAGTGTCGTGAAAAAGTTTAACCCTCTAATGGAGACTTGGTAATGCTAGCAGACGATATTAAAAAGTTTGATATATTTGCAGATCTTGAAGCAATAGAGGTTAAAAAATTTCTCCAATTTGCTCAGGTTAAACAATATAAAACTCAGGAGGTAATCTTTGAACAGGGTGATCCAGGTTCAGGATTATTTTTAATATTAAGAGGAAAGGTTGAAATTTATATTGAACCTGGTGGTAAAAGGGTGTCATTAGCAATTTTAAACACCGGCGAATTTATGGGTGAAATGTCTCTATTCGGAGATGGAAATCAAACCAGAACCGCGTCGGCTCTGGCTTACGAAGCTGTGACAGCTGTAATGATTTCTACTATAGATTTTCGTAGGTTACAAAGTTCGGGGCCAAAAATATTAAGTAAGATTCTGTTACGTCTGGTGGTTGGTTTAGCTAAGCGATATAGCACAATTAAAGAAGGACACAAAGACCTCAGTACGAAAGTTTCTGAATTTAAGAATAAGGTGGCTTGAGTTTTAAAATGCAGGCAAAATGTTAGTAGATGATCTTTATAAGTATGAGCTATTTCAAGACTTAGATGAACTTGGTCTAAAGAAATTGATGCAGTTCGCTAAACTTAAACGATTTAATAAAGGAACTGAGATTTTCAAGCAGGACCAGCCTGGAGCCGGTCTATTTTTCATACTCGATGGACATATCCGTTTGCTTTATTCTGAGATTGAGGATGAGGTTGAAATAATAGATGATTTATATGCTGGAGACTTCTTTGGTGAAACCACTCTCTTCGGAGATGTGAAGGATAGAGAATATACCTACAAAGCAATTAATAACGTAACAGGGCTTTGGATTAACACACTTGAATATCGAAGATTGCAAAATTCTGGACCTGCTGAATTAACTAAACTTTTGCTACGTGTAATTATTGGATTAACGAATAGCTTTCGTGTTAAAAACAGTGAATTTGGTAAACTAAAGAAGGAGCTCGAAGAACTTCAAGCTGAAAGTAACGAATGATTGAGGTGGCTAAATGCCGAAAAAGCGCCCGATAATGAATCAAAGTTTATTTGATTTACTTAAGGTAGGTATAGGGCCCTCATCATCGCATACTTTAGGACCTCTAAATATGGCGCGAGTTTTTCGTAAGGAAATCTCAGCACATAAGATTCAAAAGAAAATTCACAATTTAAGGGTAACCTTGCATGGTTCATTGGCTATGACTGGCGAGGGTCACTTAACTCCCAATGCAATAATAGCGGGTTTGATGGGATACAACGCTATCGAGACTCCAATAGAAGACATTCAACAGGCTACCGCTAAATTGTTGATGGATGGAGGTATAAGAGTTTCTGAAACTTGGTTAGCTATTGAGAATCGGGGCTTTATTCATTTTGTTAAAAATTTAAGGAATCTCAAGCATCCTAATACTGCTACATTTGAAGCTCTAGATAGTTCTGGTTCTGTTATAAAAAAAATGGAGTTCTGTTCCATCGGGGGAGGTGCAATTTGCGAGCCTTCCAAAGTATCTAACAAGCACAGGAACCAGCGTCGACAAAGAATGTCATTAGTGAGCATATTGGATGAATGTAAAACTAAAGATATTAGCCTATTAGAATGGGCTCTTAAGCAAGAGAAGGATATTAGTGGTTTAAGTAAAAAAGAAGTTTATGCTCGGCTACTTAAATTATGGAAAATTATGTTGCAGGCTATAGATAGAGGCTTAGCCAGCGAAGGTTTACTTCCCGGAAAACTAGGCGTGGAACGCAGAGCACAAAAATCATTGAAGCAATTTAAGACATTTGATAATCCTCTTCAAAAAGCACTGCCAGCTATGGGCAGAGCAGGTATTTATGCGCTAGCTGTTAGTGAGGAGAATGCCTCGGGGGGTAGAATTATAACTACACCAACCTGCGGAGCCTGCGGAGTGGTTCCTGGGGTACTGAATATGTTGTATAAAGATCTTAATGTCGAGCAAGAAAAAATTTTGCAGGGACTTGTTATCGCTGGTCTTATTGGAAATATAGTTGTTGATCGGGCTAGTATTTCAGGTGCGGAGGTTGGATGTCAGGGAGAGGTCGGTGTTGCTTGCGCCATGGCAGCTGGTGCATGCGCTATGATTAATGGTGGCAGTAATTCGCAAATAGAGGGAGCAGCAGAAGCTGCATTAGAGCACCATCTAGGACTCACTTGTGACCCAATTATGGGCTTAGTTCAAGTTCCCTGTATTGAACGCAATGCTATCGCTGCTGGAACAGCCATTAATTCCGCCAATCTTGCTTTACTAGGAGAAGGGCGACATTTGATCTCATTTGATCAATGTGTGGATACTATGATGGCTACTGGTTGTGATATGCCGAACGAATATAAAGAAACATCGCTCGGTGGCTTAGCTACAACTCACTGTTAAAATGAAATATATTTGTTTGTTTGTCTACTTCACGATAGTGGTTAATGCATCATCTAATTCATTAGATTTTTCGGTAAATAACATACTTTCCTATATTGAAGAAAATTTCAAAATCAATCAACTATACTCTCGAAGTCAGTTATTAATCAAAAATGGTACATCCAGTGATCCTCAATTGCTATGGGAACTAATGGGTCTAAATACTTATACCAAGGGGTTTCTTTCGCGAAAAGAGGGTGTAAAACCAAAAGTGCATTTTTTAGTATCAAATGAAGATAATCATAAGTTTAAGTGTTACTTGAATGATGATTCAATTAAATACTGTGAAATAACTTTTACTAAATTAGTTCTGGGTAATAAGAACGGGGTGACTGAGACAATCAATGCTCTAAATTCTATGCTAAGTCATTCAGAGTTATGTGTTGCTAAGGATGAGAGAAATAAATCCAAATTATTCATAAATACTTTGTGTAAAGGTGAACAAGGGAATTTGGAAATTGCAGTTGCTTACAAACCTGGGCAATCCAACCGTGCTTTAATTGAACTAAAATTGATACCAGAAGGTTGAGTCGTTTTGTTCTACCAGTCAGCTAGTTCCTGTTTTTGATTATCATACATTTTGATTGAATCTGAAATTGGTTTGAGATAATTCTCTATGGCTTTGGCGAGACCCTGATTGTCATCTCTAGATATTTCAGAAAATGTGACTCCGAAGCTACCCTCTTCCAAGCTACGATTATTTTTCAGCCAATTTTTTGCAGTGAGATCTTTAGAATACGACCCATTTCTTATGGGTCCCAAGAATGGCCCAACACCAATTAAATGGATGGCCTGTAAACTTTTCCAATCTTTTCCGCCAGCAGAAGACCGAACCCTGTAGTTTCCTTGCTCATCCTTTATCATCATTGAACGTACTGGCACCTTGCGTGTAGTAAGTCCTTTAGAATTTTCATACACCAAGCCTGTGGCCCAATTTGCTTCATCAAAATGAGGGTCTGATTGATCAAAATCACTTATTATTAATAGGGTCCAAGGTTTGTCAGGTATGTTCTGGGGATTGCAAGAAGAAATAGACTTCGCGCACGCTAATTGTTTTACAGCACGATTTATGGGGCTACTGCCACCGGCTTTTACCTGTCCTTTGAGACTACTTAGAGGTAACGGCGAACGATCAGCTTTTTTGTCACCGAAGTAATACAACGGCTTAAGTTTTGAATCACGGCTGAGAAATCCTTGCATGCCTAATTTCTGAAACTCAGCACTCAAGGCGTTGACGACAGGTTTGAATAGCGCTTTCATAGTTCCTGAACCATCTACAATTATCCTGAAACTATCTTTATCTACTGGCTCGAACGATCGTGAATTCCATGCAAAAACGTGGGTGAAAACTTCATCATAA
>CAZYUV010000026.1:0-19518 GCA_964650625.1 uncultured bacterium | reverse complement strand
TGGTACAAATTTGAGATTCGTTAAATTCGCAGTTGTCAAAACAACCGATCCTATAGAATTAACGTCTGTTTCACCTAACTCTATTCCTGAATAATCTCGAAAGACCACAGATGTAACTTCACCGGAATTACCTTCAATTGAATCAAATTTAACTAAATCAAAAATCCCATCAAAACCAGTTCCATCAGATTTTAGTTCATCGGTGATAGGATTTATATCGTTTAACTGCAAACTCAATAATAAAGGTTCTATTGCAGATTTAAGATTAGATACAGCGTTTTCATATGATGCTTGTGATGGAATTAGTGAAGTATTCTCAAAAACCTGCCTTGCATCATTGTTTAAAGCACTAAGTGAAAGGGCTAAATCTGATATCGGATTTAGATTAACTCTACCTCTGGAGCGAGCTATAGAATATAAGATATGTTTTTCACCTCCCAAAGTTCCTTCGACCTTTAAAACATATGGAGATGTACCTCCGATAGCATCGATTTCATTATCAGAAAAAATATAATAACCTGAATCATCAACTTTGGTTGAGATAGTCATAGCAGAACTAGATGCTTTAAGAAAAACTATTCCATTCAATGGTGAGCCCGCCGCTGCAATACCTTCTAGCGGATTATTTGCAGGATTCAGTGCATCAGACATGGG
Source organism: uncultured bacterium (assembly GCA_964650625.1). Taxonomy (GTDB): domain Bacteria; phylum Muiribacteriota; class UBA6191; order UBA6191; family UBA6191; genus JAYZAC01. The sequence continues at coordinate 18,864 of CAZYUV010000026.1, read as the reverse complement.
CTCGTCTAATGAAGTAGTGCTTAAACCGCAACCAATTAAAGCAAAAGCGATAAATATTGGAATGAATTGAGTAAATTTATACAAGTTCGGCTTCCGCATAAGAACATTCCCCTTAACGTTGTCTCTATTAAATTCGGAAAAGGGTTTATTTACCGATACAAAATTTTTCAAAAATACGATCAACAATATCTTCTGTAACAATTTTTCCGGTAATTTGGCCTAAATAATCAAGCGCTTCATAAAGTTCTACCAGGGCAATATCCATAGGGATACCATTTTGAAGAGATCCTCGAAAAGATTGTAAAGACTCGCTAGCTTTATGCATCGCATCTCTTTGTCGCTCACTGGTTAACATTGGTAAATCCGTTTTATTGATGAGATATCTAGATGCATTTTCCACTAACCATGCCTCTAAAGTTTGTAAACCTTCTAACTTAAGTGCGGATACTTGAATCACATTAGATTTTGAAAGGAGACTTGAACTCATAGTAGAAAAATCTAAATCCATTTTATTTAAAACATGAATACAATTGTCCTGAGAATTTCTAAGATTTACACTCTGTGTTCCATCGTATAGATATATTTTTAATGTAGCCGATTTCTCAAACTCTAAAGCTCTTTCTATACCAATTTGTTCTACTTTATTTGAGGTAGAACGAAGTCCAGCCGTATCAATTATTCTAAATTTATAACCATTAATTTGTATATTCTCTTCTATGTGATCTCTGGTGGTTCCTTCTACATCTGTAACAATTGCTCTGTCTTTTTTTAATAAAGCATTGAGCAGAGATGATTTGCCTGAATTAGGAGCACCTAATATGACAACTTGAATGCCATTTTTACTCAACTGAAATCGATCATAGTTTTGATAAATCTCATCTACTATCGATGCAATTTCATTAATACGACTTAATAAAGAATCCTGATTAATAAATTCAATATCTTCTTCAGGATAGTCTAAAGTTGCCTCTAAATGTGCCGCACAATCCACTAATTCATGCCTCAATGTCATAATTTTAGATTTCAATCCACCAGATACATTGTTTATGGCAATACTTGCTTGTTGTAAATTATCAGACTCTATCAACTCATTAACGGCCTCAGCTTGGCTTAAACCAATTCGACCATTTAAAAATGCTTTCCGGGTGAACTCGCCTGGTTGCGCCGGTACCAAACCAAGAGATCTTAAAATTTCACTCAAACGTTGTAAAATTGCGGTGGATCCATGACAATGGATCTCTATCATTTCCTCGCCTGTATAGCTACGTCCAGCTTCAAAATAAACAAGATAAACTTCATCGAGAATTGCTTGTCTCGCCTCATCCCAAATAAATCCATAATTCATTAAATGGGAACTAAAATCAACTCGAGGTTGCTTGCTAGAAGACCGAAACAACTTGTGCGCTACACTAAGACAGCTTTTTCCACTACAGCGCATGATGGCCACTGCCCCTCCGACCTGGCTAGACAAACCGAAAATAGGGGCATCGGCAATATCAGTATTCATTATTCAGCGCTATATTCAATAACTATATGTCTATCGTGATCTTCACCATTTGAACGTGTTGTCACATTATCATATTCGCTTAAAGTGCTATGAATAATGCGACGATCATAAGAATTCATAGGATTTAATGCTACGGGCTGTTTAGTTTCTACAACTTTTTTAGCCATTCTTTTAGCTGTATTTTTCAAATAGGCTTCCCTAGCATTTGAGGTTTTATTTTCATTGCGAGATCGTCTATTTTTACGATCGCTATTTGAAAAATTATCATCCTTATTGAAATCTGCACCTCGAGATTTTCCATGAGAACGGGTTCTTTTATCTCGCCTTCCTCGGGGTGTTTTAGCTGATTCTGATACATCAGCAACATGATCATCACTGTGTTTAATATTCGATGCGTTTGATACACGATCAGATTGTGTAGCTGCATCATTTTCTTTTCTTCTTGGACGACTTTTGCGATCATTATTTGAACTTCTTTTCGGGCGTCGACCACCTTTAGTATTTTCTTGGCGACTATCTGCCACTATTGCATCATGAACAAAAACCGTCTTTAAATAAGATTCTCGATCTTTACGATTAATAATACAATTAATCAAAAACTCCATTTTATGAACACCACGCCCAATTTGCTTGAACATTTTGTTTGATTCTTCTCCACTAAAATTAAATCTTAGTTCTTGCTTGGACTCGTCAAGTTTAATATCAAACTCAACCGTATATCCAAGATGTTTACTCATCTCAGTAACTAAAAATTGACCTTTTTGTAGCTTATCAGTTCTGATAAGAAGTTTAACTTCTGCATCTCTAGAACCAATTCCCAAAAAACCCTTAGTAGGCTCTTGAATAACTTCAAAATCATAGAATTCAAATTTATCTAAGTTTAAGTTATCCAGCAAAGCTTGCTTAGCTTCATCAATACTTTTAGCAGTCATTATTTTGTTCATTATTACCTCTCATTTAATTAGTGGATGGACTCGGTTTTATTAGCCAGAGAAAATTGGTCGATCTAAACCCCTTGACCACGCACCGCTTTTTTTCTTCTCTTCTTTTTCTTTTTAGATCCAGATTTTTTATCAGTATCTGCTTTAATTACTTCAACGGTAGAATTATCGTTAGAAACAACGGGACGCTTAGTAACAAATGCTTGCTCAAAATTAGTAACAATATTTTGTCCCACTATATATAGCATTACTCCCGATGATAAAGTTCGCATCATAAAAAAGAATACTACGGGAAAAACATACATCATCATTTTTTGGGTCTGATCAGTCGATGTGGCCATTTTCTTTTGAGATATTAAAAAACTGATAACAAATAAAATCGGAAGTATTGCATATGGGTCAGGATATGCTAAATCAGGTATAAAGTAGAACGACTCTCCATACATTTCGACACTACCGCCCACTGTATAAAACAACGCAATAAATATTGGAAACTGAACAAGCATTGGCAAACAACCAGCGATGGGATTTACTTGATGAGTCTGATATAACTTCATCATTTCTTGATTAAGAGTTTGTTTATCATTTGCATATTTTTCTTGCAAACGTTTCATTTCCGGTTGCAATTGTTGCATTGCAGCCATAGAGCGAGTTTGTTTTATTGCCAATGGCAATAACATTAACTTCACAACTAAAGTTAAAAGTAAAATCGCCCATCCATAACTACCCGTCAATTGATAAAATTTTGATAGCACGAACGACATCAATTGAGTAATACCACCGAAAACACCCTCATAATTATCAAAAGTGGTGGCAAAAGGAGTTTCAATCATCGTACTTTCGCGTTTTTCGCCAAGATAAAATTTAATTTGTCTTCGTATACCTTCTCCGGGCTTCAATTGATCGATTACCAAAGGAAAAAATAAACTATACTGAGAGACAGCTGGGTCTGGACTTCCCTCTGGTGGTGTTAAAGCAACACTTCTACCGAAAGCTTTCTCAAAGCCCTGCTGTTTAGCAGCAAAAACAAAGTAGGTATTTCTTACAGCAGCATACTCCCAATCGTTTAATTGGAGTTCTCTTAAACTTGAATCTAAGCTATGTCCCTCTAATTCGCCTTTGTTACCGAATAATACTTCTGTCCAATAATCAGTAGGTGCTACAACTCCAAATAATAATCCAAGTGAGGTTTTGACATCTAAATTCGAATAAAGATCTGCAGTCTTTTCAGACGAATTTATTAGTTCCAAAGAAAAATCAATTTGATATGTTTTTTTACGGAATAAATATTTCTTGATAATTTGCAGTCCGAAGCTTTTACTTTCGGGATTATCATCAATTAATTTGAACTCAATAACTGGCTCTGGACCCTCAACCACATTGGTATTAACAAGCTTGAAAATCGATTCTTTTTTGTTCAAAAAACCAAATTTAATCCCTTGATATATATTGAGATCCTCAATACCTTCTAACATTGGTTTAGAGTCTTTAGGTAAAAAATCTTTTTGATAATGATTACCAAGTAATTTGAGATCAACAAGATCTCCTACGGTGTTAAATTTAATGTGAATATTCGGAGAAATTGCACTAAAACCATCTTCTACAGTCTTAATTTTGACCGAAGAAGATACAAATTCACTATTCTGATTATTTGCATCTACAACATAAAGATTTAGAAGTGTGCCAAAAATTACTACGAAATAAAAAAAGTTAGGCCGGGTCATAACCCCCCTTACAAAAAGGCTGGCAACGTAAAATACGCCAGATGATTAAACAATTAGCTTTAATAAATGAATGCTTTTTTAAGATTTGAATACCATAATTTGAACAAGTGGGGGTAAACCGACAAGAATTGCCCACAACAGGCGAAAGCAATGGTTGATAAAGTCTTTCAATTAAAAATATTTCTATTCTGTTTAACAGAGGCACCTTGTAAGATGCGATTGAGTCGGTCACGCTTTTCCTCAAATGTACTTTCTACGAACTGCCTGGTGAAAATTATGGCGAACTTGCCGTAGAAACAATTGCTCTTATGCATTTCCTGTAAAATGCTACGAACTTGACGCTTAGCTTTGTTACGTTTAACCGCGTTTCCTGTTTTTCTGGATAAAATAAGTCCAACAAGAAATTGCTCTCCCTCTTGAATCATCCTAATCTTAACTGGTGAACTTCTGTTAGATAGCCAAATACCCTGACTGAAAATACGCCGAAAATCACGAGCTAATTTAATAGAATGCATACCCTATGAGGGATATCGAATTCGATTTAAGCTTCGCTTACCGAAAGACGCTTACGGCCTTTAGCTCTTCGGGCACGCAAAACATTGCGTCCACCAACACTTTTCATACGTGCTTTAAACCCATGCTTACGAAGTCTTCTACGGTTTGATGGTTGATATGTACGTTTCATAACTAAGCTCCAAAATAATAAACGAGCAAAAAATAGGGGTCAAGTTCCCACCCCATTGTGAAATCGAAAATGATAACTATAGGCTATGTTGCTGTCAATCCTTTTTATTCGTAAGCACAAAATTGATCAATCTTTAAAGAATATTCATATTTCTTTAATGCTACAGCTACTGTTTTTTTAGAAATCAATTCATCTAAGCTTCTAGTAATTTCTATATGCTCACTAAACATAGCATTACAAAACCTTAATAAATTACGTGGAGAATTTAATGATTTTTTAATGACGAATTCATCTACCTTTTCACCAATAGAATCATCGCAAAGGGGGCCCAGCTTACCTAAAAGTTTCCCGTCCTTATTAAACGCCATTATTCTTTTGCGAAGTACCTCATGCAGTTTTTCATCGCTCCATGTGATCACTTGATTTTGAATTTTATCGTTTCTAAACCCAGATTTCTTCAAATTTGGGATGCTTTCAGCCGGAACAAAAAATTTAAATGAATAGAAGTCACGCTGAACTATTTCAAGACAGGAAATTAAAGACCCTACCAATATACCAGCCTGTTCAGGCTCCTTCATTGTACGTGATGTTTCATCCAGTTTATCGATAAAGATGTAGCTAGAAACATAACCAAAAGTTTGTAAAATATCTTGGATTTTGTTCAAAGTAAAATCACTTTTATCAATAACTTCTAATACATCGGTTGTTGGACTCAGATAAAAATTACGATTTTTCTTCTTAGGATATACCCCAAATAATTTCTCTAAAAACGATAATAATTTTGGATAATATAATTGTTTTTCCTCTTCTTTTAAAAAGATCTCACACATGTGAAATAAGGATTCTTTTTGCTCAGAACTAAGGTTAGCCCTCAACGTGGGTGTTTCATCAATTAAAGAGCAAATCGCTTTGACATAATGACGTATTAACTCCAACATATGATCCAATAAAGTAACTTCATGCAATTCTTTTTGCTTAGTAAACGGAAAAAAAGAATAATCAATTGGTAAAATCTTACCAGGATACCTTTCATCAATACGCTCATTAAGCATGCGCTTCAAGGTAGTCTTACCTAAACCTCTCATTCCTAATACCAGAAACGGTTGAGGGTCGTCTGGTAAACCGAATACTGATTCGAAATAAGGTGGCAAAACAACAAATTTACTAAGATTTTTTTCACGATCCGCATCAAAAGTATTGAAGGGATGTCCTGTGAAACCGCGAGATTTTAGAAATTCCCGCATCTCAATCATTTTAATTCTCCCATGTTACAATTTTTTCGCCAGGCCTAATCCATTTGAGTTTTTTTCGAGCAATTTGTTCTTGGCCCATAGGCGTTTTCAAAACCTGTATCTTTTGGAAAAGCTCTCGATTTTTTATCTCAACCGTTTTCAATTCTAGTTGAAGATTTTGTAATAGCGCTTGCTCAAGATGAATTTGCTTCTGCTTTTTTAAGAAAACTTGTGATACAACCATAAATAATACAAAAAAACTCAGAAAAATTAATATATATACAAAATAGCCCCCACTGAGTGGGGAATTCGATTCATTTTGATTTTTGTCCCTTAATTTTAAGGGTATTATATCTGGCGTTTCTTGCATTTATTAGGGTTTTATTTACTCATTCAACATCTTCATCATCTTCATCATCTGCTTTGATTTTAGATACTCCTACAACATAATCATCTTTATCTAGATTAATCATGCGTACACCTTGAGTAGCCCTTCCATACCTAGGAATACTTTTACTCTTAAGTCTAATGATTTTGCCGTTCTTGGTAATTAAAATAACATCATCATCCAATTGGATTTCCATGAAACCAACGACATTACCAATTTTATGAGTTACCTTTATATTTAAGACACCTTTACCCGCACGATTGGTAACTCTATACTCACTTAGATAAGTACGTTTTCCATAACCTTTTTCAGTAACTGCAAGAAGTGTGGTTTTTTCTTTCGAACCCTCTTCTTCAACACTTAAGATTTCCATACCTACTACGTAATCTCCATCTTCCATTTTGATGCCTTTTACGCCTTGGCTTACTCTACCTACGGTTCTAACACAGTCTTCAGGAAATCTTATTGCTTTACCAAAATGTGTGCCCATTACGAGATCCGCTGTATTATCAGATAATTTCACTGATACAACTTCATCTTCTTCTGTTGCAAAACGGATAGCCAAAATCCCATTTTCTCTCGTTGCTGAGCGATACTCACTCAGACGAGATTTTTTGATTAATCCGTTTTTAGTTACCATTGTTATAAATAAGTCTTCGTCGTTTTCATAGGATCCATCTTCTGTAGATCCTATTGGGATCAAAGCAGTAACTCGTTCGTTTTCTTGCAAATTAAGAAAATTAACTAAAGCCTTACCTTTCGATGTTCTGGAACCTTCGGGTAAAGTGTAGGTGTACCGTGCAAAACAACGACCTTGGTTAGTAAAAAAGATAAGATAATCAAACGTTTTAGCAATATAAAAATGCTCCATGAAATCATCATCTTTCATTTTTAGACCCGCAAGCCCTTTACCACCACGTCCTTGATTTGAATAAGTACTTAGTGGAACATGTTTTAGATAACCAGTATGTGTAACAGTAATAAGTTTCTGTTCATCCACTAATAAATCGCGAACATTTATTTCTCCAGTATCTGCAATAATCTCACTACGTCTTTCATCGCCATATTTATCACGAATTTCCTGTAGCTCATCTTTAATAATTTCAAAAACCTTACCTCGATCTGCCAATATGCCTTTTAAGTGTTCTATTACAGCTTCTAATTCTTTTAGTTCATCAATGATTTTTTGAGTTTCCAAGTTGGTTAAAGTGGACAATCTCATAGCTAAAATTGCTCTAGCTTGAATTTCAGTGAATTCAAAGGTTTGTATGAGATTCGCACGAGCCTCATCAGTACTACGAGAAGCTCTAATAATTTTGATAACTTCATCAATGTTATCTAGTGCAATTTTGAGTCCCCGCAAAATATGAGCTCGCTCTTCGGCTTTACGTAATTCATATCTTGTACGGCGAGTTACAACATCAAAACGATGACTAACATATACACCCAATAATCGTTGCAAACCAAGTGTTTCAGGTCTCCCATTTACGAGAGCTACCATGTTAACACCAAAAGAACTTTGCAAAGCAGTATGCTTATATAGGTGATTCAGTATTATGTCTGGCATATCACCTCGGCGTAACTCTATTACGATTCGCATGCCTTTTTTATCAGATTCGTCGCGAATTTCAGTTATTCCCTCTATTTTTTTATCACGTGCTAATGCAGCAATATTTTCTAATAAAGAACTTTTGTTTACTTGAAAAGGTATTTCCGTAACGATGATAGCTTCTTTATCTTTGCTTACTTCTTCTATATGCGTCTTAGCCCTCATTACAACGCGTCCACGACCAGATCGAAATGCATCTACGATACCTTTACGACCGACAATAAAACCGCCTGTAGGAAAATCTGGTCCTTTGATTACCGTCATCAATTCTTCAAGGCTTACATAGGGGTTATCAATATATAAATTCAGAGCATCAAGTACTTCATTAATGTTATGGGGGGGTATTTTGGTCGCCATTCCCACCGCAATTCCATCTGAACCATTCACCAATAGATTCGGAAATTTACTAGGTAAAACAGAAGGTTCCTTAAGAGCACCATCAAAATTTGGCTGAAAATCTACAGTCTCTTTATCAATATCCCCTAGTAACTCTTCAGCCATACGCTTAAGGCGAGCTTCTGTATATCGGTAAGCAGCTGCACGATCACCATCTATAGAACCAAAGTTTCCTTGGCCATCTACAAGCATATAACGTAATGACCAGGGCTGAGCCATTCTTACCATCGTATCGTAAATCGCAGAATCACCATGCGGATGATATTTACCCATTACTTCGCCCACAATTCTAGCTGACTTTTTGAAAGAAGAATTATGTCTTAAATCAAGCTCCATCATGGCATATAATACTCTTCGATGGACTGGTTTTAGCCCATCGCGTGCATCAGGCAATGCTCTTGAAACAATAACACTCATTGCATACGCCAAATAAGAGCTCTCCATTTCTATTTCTATGGGAGTGTGTACAATATTTTGATCTTGTTCTGACATGATATTTCCTCTCAATTAGGCGTCTAAATCAGTGACATTAATAGCGTTTCTTTCAATGAAAGCTCTTCTTGGGGGTACTTGATCACCCATTAATACTGAAAAACATTCATCGGTTTCTACAATGTCCTGTACTTGCATTTGCACAAGTGTTCTAAATTCAGGATCTAAAGTTGTCTCCCATAATTGATCGGGATTCATTTCTCCTAAACCTTTATAACGTTGTATTCCTAAGCCTTTGCGTGCAGTTTTATCTAAAAATTCAAATAGGGCCATTAAGCCTTTTTCGTCGTGTTTAATTTCATCTTCTAAAACTACTTTGATTGAATCTGTATGGGTACAACCTAAAGATTGATAAGTTTTTTGAATTTGTCTTAAAGCTTCTCTTCCCAATACCTCAGGTGTGACCAGGAAATCCACCTGTCTATGATTAATTACACCATTTACACGAACTAAATATGTATCAACTATAGGTTCGATAGTATTTTCATCCGGCACTAATTCCTCTAGTTCTGAATTTTCATCATTTTCATTGGGTGCCACCACTTCTTCATTATCTTCTTCCTCGGAGTTGTTATCCATGTACGTAAAATAATGCGAAAACTCTGCTAACAACATTGCTTCCGATTGTGGGATTAAATGAATATCTAGCTCCGATTCAGGCCATTCGTTTTCTAAACGGCCCTCAAGTGTTTTAGCATATTCTTGCATAGCATGTTCGTTTAAAAACTCATCATCTTCCAATTCTCGAAGCGTACTAAGTATTGGGCTAACTTCTTGTGGAATTGACTGTCTTTCTAATCGATCAACATGTTCGTGAAGACTCGATAACCTGTGATAAAGAGTTTCTGCATCATGTGATAAATCCTTATCAGCAGCCTTAATCGCAAAGGATTTAGGTAGAATTGATGCTAAAAAATCCACCATTTGCTCTTCATCCTTTAAGTATCTTTGTTGCTTACCTTTTTTTACTTTGTAAAGTGGTGGTTGAGCAATATATACATGACCGTTTGTCACTAAATCTGGCATATATCGATAAAAGAAGGTTAATAAAAGAGTACGTATGTGAGAACCATCAACATCGGCATCAGTCATTATTATTATTTTATGATAGCGCAATTTTTCAAGATTAAAGTCATCCCTACCTATTCCAGTACCTAAGGCAGTAATCATTGCTTTTATTTCATCGTGAGATAAAATTTTATCCAATCTTGCTTTTTCAACATTGAGGATTTTACCCTTTAATGGAAGAATTGCTTGGAAATGTCTATCTCGACCCTGTTTAGCACTACCTCCCGCGGAATCACCCTCAACAAGAAATAATTCACAATTAGTGGGATCTTTGTCAGAACAGTCGGCTAGTTTTCCAGGTAATGCACCGCCGTCCATTATACCTTTTCTGCGAGTTAATTCTCTGGCTTTTTTGGCTGCTTCACGAGCGCGCATAGCAGCTATCGCCTTTTCAATAATTTTACTAATCACGTCAGGATTTTCTTCAAAGAAAATGTTTAACTCATCATATACCATCTTATCTACTAGCCCGCGAATAAACACGTTACCCAATTTTGTTTTGGTTTGACCTTCGAATTGTGGATCTCCCATTTTTACCGAAATAACTCCAACTAAACCTTCTCGACAGTCATCTCCACTTAGTGTTACTGATTTTTCTTTTGTCCCTCTGAGAACCTTTGGGTTTTTGGTTATGTAGTTATTTATGGCCCTTGTTAGCGCTGTCTTAAAACCACTTAAATGAGAACCACCCTCATGAGTATTTATATTGTTAACAAAGGTAAATAAAGTTTCTGTGTAGGAATCGTTGTACTCAAGAGCAATTTCAATGGATACATCATTTACCATACGCTCTAGTAATATTGGCTTATTATGTAAAGGCCGTTTGTTTTTGGATAAGTATTGTACGAAAGCTGCTATTCCACCTTCATAATGAAAGTTATGCTTTCGCTCACTCGACTCTTCAAAAATACTAATATTTATCCCTTTATTTAAAAAGGCTAATTCACGCAATCTTGAACTTAAAACATCGAATGAAAATTCCAGTTCGGTAAAAATTTCTGAGTCTGGTTTAAAGTATGTGATGTTACCTGTTTTATCTGCACTTTCACCTTTGATTTCAAGAGGTGTTTTCGTAATACCTTTCTCAAAATCCATAAAGTATATTTTGCCATCACGTAAAACTTTAACACTCAAATAACTGGAAAGTGCATTTACAACTGAGACACCTACCCCATGTAATCCACCTGATACTTTATAAGTATCACTATCAAACTTACCACCAGCGTGCAAAACAGTATGAATGACTTCTACAGCTGGTTTATTTTCTGTTGGATGTGTATCAACTGGACAACCACGTCCGTTATCTTTAACCGTGATAGAGTGGTCTGAATGAATAATTACATCTACATTCGTACAAAAACCGGCTAAAGCCTCATCAATGGAATTATCAACCACTTCATAAACTAAATGATGTAAACCATCGGCACCTGTTGTACCTATATACATTCCGGGTCTTAGTCTTACGGCTTCAAGGCCTTCTAATACGGTTATACTTCCCGCATCGTATCCTTGTTCACTCATTTTTTCCTCCACTATGTTTAGCCGCTGCATCTGAATCCATGAAGCGGAGCACTTCATCTCTTTTATACAGCGTTAAAGAATCAACTGTTGAATGATGAACTACATTGCTATCTACAATTATTTGACTTTTGGTTCGTTTTGAACTGTGTTGTAATTCTTTATGATTATGTAAGCTGGTTTGTGATTCTTTTTTATAAATTGCTTTAGGGTTCAAAATCATTAATATTTCATCTTTATCCAGATAGTTATTTTCACCGATATGCAAGAGCACAAATTACCTACTTCCACTTTCGAAATTACGCTGTAAATACCTTTTTAAATCGAGAATATATTGTGATTTATCATCCTTATTTTTGATCATCTCATCTACTTTTCTGCATGCGTGAGAAGCGGTTACATGATCTTTTCGTTTAAATGATTCTGCTATCTCTTTCAGGGTTTTATTAGTTAATTCTCGTACTAAGTACATACCCACTTGTCTAGCATGCGATATTGGGCTTCTTCTACTATCACTAAGCAAATCATTCAAGTCGATATCATAATATTTAGACACTTCTTCTTGAATTACATCTACAGTCAATGCCGGTCTATCAAATTCCGTAAAATCTACTAAAGCATCTTCGATTAAATATCTATCGATTGGACGATTTTGAATTGATGATTTAGTCATTACGGATGTAAAAGCACCCTGGAGCTCTCTTACATTACGCGAAACACTACTAGCAAGGAATTCTATACAATCTCGTCCCATTTCTACATGATGTCTTCGGCAAAGATTTTCTATGATTACCATTCGTGTTTCAAGATCAGGTAAATGCATATCTGCCAATAATCCACCCTTAAATCTTGAGGTCAAACGATCTTGTAAACCTTTAATTTGTTGGGGCGTTCTATCTGCTGCTAACACTATCTGCTTTTGAGAATCATTTAGACTGTTATAAGTATTATAGAATTCTTCCTGAAACGCTTCTTTATTGGCAATAAATTGAATATCATCAACTAACAGGACATCCACCTGTCTAACAAGTCTGAAGTTGCTCAATTGTTTTTGAGGATCTCTATTAGGATTTCTTAAAGCTTCCAAATATTCATTCAATAAAGTTTCACATGATACATAACGAATCACTTTATCTGGATATAAACGATGAATCTCATGTGCTACTGCATGTAATAAATGAGTTTTGCCTAGTCCAACTTCTCCATAAATGAAAAGTGGATTATTTAATGAAATACCAGGTTGTTTTGCTACCTGATATGCAGCAGTAAAAGCATAAGTGTTACTGTTACCTTTAACAAAGTTAGCGAATGTAAAATCAGGTTTTAGATTAATTGGTTTAGGGGCAATTGGTTTATTTGAATTGTTATCTGAATTAGTACTTTCAACTTCAACCGCGATTTCTTCTTTAGATATCTCCAAGATTTCAAATTCGATATTAATTTCTTGACCATTAAATAGCTCATCACAAAAGAATTTTTTAATGTGCTTGTCAATCCCCTTAAGTTTAACTGTATCAACTACGGATGAATCATTAGTACTGAAACAAACTCCGTCATTACTTAATTTAACAATATCAAGAGCTTGAAGAATTAAAACATCCTTGGACGCCAAGGAAGCTCTAAGACTTTGTATAAGATTAGACTTAACCTTTTGATTATCTAGGTATTGGAATAATATGTTATTCACAAATCTATTTACCTATTCACATTCCGCTATTTATCAATATTTGTACAGATTTGTTTGTTTTTGTACTGCTATTCATGCGGGATGACACAATTCACTTAAAATTCACACATTATGTTAGATAAATGAATAAACACCAAAAAATTAGATATTTTGAGCTAATATGACTATATATTCACTTATCTTCACAAAAATTCACAAATTATCAACATTCTTGTGTGAAAAAAAAACTCCGAAGAGCTTTAATATAAGCCACCTTTTTAGGTTATTCACTTATTCACACTTTATAATAGTAATAATAATAAATTTTTTTAAAATATAATATATATATCACTTATTCACAAAGACATTTATCTTCCAAAAATCGATTTTAAGCAAAATACAGCTATTTTTTTGCTTTTTAGGGTAATCTATCCTTTTATTCAAGATTTTTGAAAATTGGGCCGTATATAGAATCCATTTTTTCGCTTTGAAATGACTGTACTCTGTTTTGAAGTATGGGACTATACGGAATTCTTTTCTGAAACAGAATTGAACAAAAGTAAGTCAAAAAGCATAAGAATTTATGAAGTCATGCCTTATTCACAAAACATGACAGTTGTTCACAGCCTTATTCACAACATAAAACATTTATGTCTATTGAAACAGTGTTTCACAGAACTAGTTGAACATTATCCCAAAGTCTTTAGTTTTTCAATTAAATTTGTCAATTGTTCAGCTTGTGTAAATTCTATTTCTAAACGATGACCTTTTCGAGTGGACTTAATTATACAAGGTAAGCCAGTTAACGCTTTTATTGTTTCTTCCTCAGATTGGAATCCAGAATTCACAGCTTTTACATTTTTCTTCGACGAAGGGATGGAAGAGTCACGTGCAAGAATTTCTTTCACATACTTTTCAATTTGACGAACGTTCATACCTTGAACGATAACTTCACTAGCTACCTTTCGTTGTAAATCTGTATTTATCAGTGGTAACAGCGCACGCGCAGCACCAGGACTTATTAAGCCAGATTCTAAGTAATCTAATATTGCTTCTGGCAATTTTAATAATCTCAAAGAATTGGATATGTGTGACCTACTTTTACCAACTGTTGCAGCAAGATCTTCATGAGTTAATGAGAATTGTCCAATAAGTTTTTGATAAGAATGGGCTTCCTCTAATGGACTCAAATCTTCACGTTGTATATTTTCAATTAATGCATTAACCAGCATTTCTTGATCATCAAATTGTCGTATAATGGCTGGGATATATTCTTTACGTAAAAAGTTAAAAGCCCTAAATCGTCTTTCCCCCGTTACAATTTCGTATTCGTTAGTTTCAATATTTGATCGCAATACTATAGGTTGAATTAGATCATTTTTTTGTATTGATTCAGCCAACTCTTGAATTGATTCAGTGGTGAAAGATCGTCTTGGTTGGAATGGGTTGGGTACTATACGAGAAATCTCTATATTTTGTACTTGGTTATCATACCCGGAATCAGAAGTTCCTTTTAATAGAGCTCCTAAACCTCGTCCTAATACTCTTTTTGATGTAGACATTTAACAAATTCCTCAGTAAATTCTCGATAATTCAAAGCACCCTTAGACTTTGGATCATAATAAATAATAGGAAGCCCATGGCTGGGTGCTTCCGACAGTTTAACATTACGGCTTATAACAGTATTGAACACGTGTTGCGGTATATGTTTCTGTACTTCTTCTATAATTTGACTCGTCAAGTTAGTACGATGATCTGCCATGGTTAATAAAACCCCTAGTATATTTATCATAGGATTAAGATCAGATTTTACAAGATCAATTGTACTTAATAGTTGAGTGAGACCCTCTAAAGCAAAGTACTCACACTGCAATGGAATCAAAAGGTCAGTCGAAGCCGCTAATGCATTAACAGTGAGAAGTCCTAATGAAGGCGGACAATCAATTATGATTACATCATAGTCTTTATGTGCTTTGCTGAGAGCACGCTTCAGCTTGTTTTCCCTAGATAGTTCACCTACCAACTCTATTTCGGCTCCGGCTAATTGAATAGTTGCGGGTATAATTTTAAGCGAGTTAAGTGAACTGGAGTAGATAACATCTTCCAAATCACAATCATTTATGAGTACGTTATATATACATTTCCTGTAGGAATTTTTTTCTAATCCTAAGCCACTTGAAGCGTTGCCTTGAGGGTCTAAATCTATAGCCAATACTTTGAGTTTATGCTCCTCTGTTAGAATAGAGGCTACACTTACCATGGTAGTTGTTTTACCAACCCCACCTTTTTGATTAACTACAGATATTACTCGTGCCATAGATTAAAATCTCCCAAAAAAGAATGCGAAACAGTTTAGCACAGGCTTTAAGTATGCTAAAGCTATTGTGGAATTAGGTTATGTAGTTGTTCAATTGGAGCATTAAAATAAATAGAGAGCCTTTGATACAACATTCGCGGATTCTCGGATGATACTTTTAATTGCTCCAATTTATTGAGAATTTCAGATAACTTCATCGAATTAAAGAGTAATTCGCCAATTTTTTTACACTGCCAATGGTAGGTATAAAATAAATTTTTACGCGCTCTATTCCTAGATGATTCATAAAGTGATGTCAAAGATAAAGGAAATAATGACAGATATTGTACTTGTTTATAATTTAAACCATGGAGCGATGGAGTCCATATAGTTTTTGAATTTACGATACTATCTATTAACCATAATGCAGGCAATGGTTCTTCTGCATTTACGGAGCGTAAAATATAGTTTAGTAATCTTAAATATAATTTATTTCTTAGTAATACAGCTAGCCATACATCTTCAGACCAGAATACAGATTGGGTTGAAACAATTAATTCGGATTCTATTGGATCAAAGACAAACGGCACCGTTAAATTCGACCATCGTATAGGTAAAATAAACTTAGGATTAAAGTTTAATTTTTTCGATGCTGAAATAGCACGATTCAACAATGGTGTAGGCAGATTACTCGAGTAAATGAATTTTATTCCAGGTTCTGTATGAATAAGGTTTTGTGGGTCTAAATGGGTTATTTCTGAAAATAATTTTGGAAAAAGATAACTTAAACTAGGTTTTAGAGAATGTTGTAAATGTAAGTTATTGTTTACTACATGTTTTACTTTTGGTAACCAGAAAGGATTGCTGAGAATTTTTAGAAAAGCATCCCAATAGTTTGAGGTAAAAACAAATTGAGATTTAGAAAGAAGACTCAGTATGAGATATGGGTATTTTTTGACCAAATTATCAGGTGGAACATAGTCTGTTGTTCTAATTAGAAAGCTTAAATGTTCAGCATCCATTAATATTTGATTTTTGTCCCCATTATCAAGTCCATAATTAAATTGATTAAAAGTCTTAGCATGTGGAAGAAAGTAATCATTTTTAATAATTAGAGTTTCGTTTCTTAATCTAAATTTTGCCTTTATAGCGCGAGATCTTAATCGGTGATAGTTAAAAATCTGATAGGGATCCAGATGTTTATTTTGTAAATAATATTTTTGATTGGTTAGTTCATTGCGCTGATAAAAATATTCTGATAAAGAATACTTGTTTGATTGGAATTCGTTTTTAGATACACGCATTCCCCTGAATAATTTTTCTCTTAAAATAAGATAGTTTAGAAACTGCTTAACATTCTGTTTGGAATCATAATCAAGGTTCAAACTTTCTAAGCCATCGTAATGGGCGATGAAAATTATTTTTAATAGAGGTTTATTCAATCTATCTAATAATGAAATAATATTATTTTTAGCAGTGGGGTGATCAAATCTTTGTAAGTAACACCAAGCGTGCAAAGCCTTCTTATACTGATTATTTTCAGTGGAATTTAATGCAAATTGCTCTACCCACCTTGAACTATTTTTTATAAAAGTTTCTTGATTACCCATCAATGAAAAAGGATTGGGTAAGAGCTCTAAATCCAGCGAATAATGTAATGTCGTGAAAATAAATAGAAAGCTTACTAATACTTTCATGCAGATTTTTTTATATGATGTAAAAGTAACGCTAAATCACTTTGCCTAACTCCCGCTATGAGGGAAGCTTGGGACATATCAATAGGTTTAACTTCTTCCAGTTTTTCGCGTCCCTCATTAGATAATGCGCTAATATTAGAATAATCAAAATTGTCAGGTATTTTTAATTGATGAAAACTGGCTCGCTTTGCTAGAACCTGCTTTTGTTTTTGAATATATCCGTCATATTTGATCTGAACTTCAGCTTCTTTGATGATATCTGATTCATATGTACTAAAGAAGTTGTGACATTTGTCAAAACTTTGAGCAAGAGTATGACAATTAATTTCTGGTCTTTTCAATAAATCAGATAATGAACGACGTCCAGAAAAACCAGATGTCTTTATAGATGTTAAACCGGGATGATTATCGTGGACTCTAAAATTATTTAAAAATGATTGAATTGCGGTTATATCTTTTTGTTTCGAATTTAATTTTTTTAATCTAGCTGTACTAGCCAAGCCAATTGAATGTGAAAGTTCTGTTAATCGAGCATCGGCATTGTCATGTCGAATATAGGTTCGATGTTCAACCAGTGATGAAAACATTCGATATGGCTCCTTAGTTCCTTTAGTTACTAAATCATGAATTAATACACCGGTATACGAATTTGATCGATTAATATCAATAGGTTCCTTATTTTGTAAACTACGTGCTGCATTGATTCCAGCAACAATTCCTTGACTGGCAGCCTCTTCATAGCCCGATGTCCCATTTATTTGACCTGCAAAAAATAGATTTTTAATTAGTTTACTTTGCAAACTAGGGTAAAGCTGAATAGGGTTAAAAAAATCGTATTCAACAGCATATCCTGGACGAAGTATTTGTGCATTTTCAAGGCCAGGTATTGTTTTAATAAGCTCTATTTGTAACTCATGAGGTAGGGAAGTACTGAATCCTTGAAGATAAATTTCATGATTAAATCGACTTTCAGGCTCCAAATAAAGTAGGTGGCTCTTTTTATCAGGAAATTTTTTAAACTTGTCTTCAATGCTGGGACAATATCGAGGGCCTATCCCCTCAATTTGCCCAGAAAATAATGGGCTTCTATGAAAATTCTGCTGCATTAGATTTTTTGTTTTATCTGTTGTATGAGTGACATAGCAAGGTATTTGTTCACATGTGGTATTAGCAGACATAAATGAAAACTGAGGCATCGGGTCATCACCGCTTTCAATTTCCAATCCTCGAACATCTACACTCCTATCTAAAATTCTGGGTGGAGTTCCTGTTTTTAATCTACCCTTTTCTATTCCAAAAGATTTTAATGATGCAGCTAGATGAGAGCTTGGTGGTTCACCAATTCTACCAGCTTTAATTTGGGCCTCTCCAATATGACAGACACCATTAAGGAAAGTACCAGTTGTTATGATTACTGATTTACAGAAGTAGATTTGATCAGCTAAGGTTTTAACTCCTACGATTTCATCGTGATCAGTTAAAATTTCAGTAACTATACCCTGTCTTAATATTAAATTTTTTTGCTGCTCTAAGGACCGTTTCATTTCAGCTTGATACAATACTTTATCAGCCTGGGCACGATAAGCTTGAATAGCCGGTCCTTTTTTCTTATTCAAGGTGCGAATTTGTAAAAGTGTTTTATCAA
>CAZYUV010000025.1:0-19656 GCA_964650625.1 uncultured bacterium | reverse complement strand
CGCTGCAATCTTAGTTCCTTTAGGAGCCGCTATATCGATACCTTTATGAAAATTTCTTTTACGAGTAATTGGATGGATTCTCCAGCCATAACGATCCGTTAAACGCCCATCGAGAGGCCACATAAAACGTGACTTACGCTTTCTTGCGTTAATAAACCTTTGTAGGCCAGCTTCGGACAAATCTTCAACTTCTATTTTAAGACTCTGCCCCTTCCTGACGCCATTTCCAACTAGATTGTTTAGCTTCCTAATTTTATCTACTGAAACACCATATAACCTCGAAATCGACCATAACGTTTCTTGAAGTTTAACTTCATGGTCGAAGATTTTATCAAAGGCAATCTGCAGCTGGTAACCTGGATAAATATGGTCCGGATTCATAATCCCATTGTAAAGAACCAGCTGAGAAACCGTCATGTCATACATCTTTGCAACTTTTGACAATGTCTCCCCTCGTTTAACAGTATGGGTAATATAGCCTTCAGCTGCAGTATGTAATCCAGACCTTTGGAAGTCGCTGTTCTCCAAATTCTTCTCAGGTAAATCTTCACTCAACTTTTCCGTTAAACCATCTAGATCTAACTCAATCTTCCCTTCTATTTCATCCCCAGAGGGTCCATCAATTTCCTCTTCCAGATAAGCTTGAATCTGTTTGAATTCTTCTCGTTCATTATCCAACACTACGGATTTCCTCGGATTACTGGGAGTTTTAGTATCCAAAACGGAAGCCACCATGGAAACTGGCACAAGTCCTTGCATCTTATTTTGATTCGAAGGACTCAAAAAAGTAAAATCTTCAGTCGTACTTAATAAAGCTTTAGGTCGGTCAACAAAAAATCCATCACGAGAAATCGCAATCCCTTGCAGGACTGCGACACAAAGAAGAACCAAAATCCAAAGTGTATATTTACTACTCATAGGCTGCATTTTTCCGCCGTTTTCATGTCCACTACCCTCGCATTTATCGGGGCACCTCTCGGCGGAATTAACAAAAAATAGCAAAATAGTACAATTTTTGTCTAATAAGAATTTCATTAATCAAAAATAATCTCAAAAAAAAATCAATTTTAAATTCATTTTTCATGGATCTTAGGTACAGTTTGACCTGCATCATTTGTACACTTATTATGTTTGGATGGATCAAAGAAGTAGAAAATATGATCAAGCTAAACAAAAATTTATAAATTATCTAAAAAGTAAAAGTCTCAAGCTTACACAGCAAAGGTTAGACATTCTCCAAATTTTCCTCAAGTCTAAAACCCATGTAAGCGCCGAAGAACTTTTTAAATCTTTACACGATTCTCATCCGGGTATTGGCTACAGTACCGTCTACCGCACTCTCAAATTGCTAAAAGATGCTGATATAGCGAAAGAAAACTATTTTCGAGATGGCTTTATTCGTTATGAGAGTTCATTCAACCGAGACCATCATGATCATATCATCTGTATTAAGTGTCATGAAATTTTCGAGTTTGAGAATGAGGAGATAGAGAGACTTCAAGAACAGGTTGCCGCAGGTATTGGGTTTAAGATCGTAGATCATCAGTTAGAGATTTATGGTGTCTGCAGTAAGTGTCAATGCTCACCTGATAACGAGGAGAATAAGTGAATTTAACAGAAGTGATAAAAACCGTAAGCAGTAAATTACGATCTACTATCCTTACTGAGGGTCAAATGCCAAAAATTGGAATCATCTGCGGTACGGGTCTTGGGCCAATTGCAGAGCAGATAAGCGATTCCAAATACCTGAAATACTCAGATATACCTAATTTCCCCACCTCCAGCGTCAAGGGTCATGAGGGCATAGTTGTAGCTGGTCAGATTCATTCAAAATCGGTCATCGCTTTCAAGGGGCGTTTCCATTTTTATGAGGGCTATTCCATGCAGGAAGTAACGCTTCCGGTTCGGGTAATGCGTGATCTGGGGATAACTCACCTGATTGTGACTAACGCAGCTGGAGGACTGAATCGAAACTTTCGAGTTGGAGAGCTCATGGCTATCGATGATCATATCAACTTTATGTTTCAAAACCCTCTCATTGGACGCAATGAAGACAGCTTGGGTGTGAGATTTCCAGATATGAGCGCACCCTATAATCAAAAATGTATTTCAATTACTGAAAAGATATCTCTGGATGAGGGTATTAAACTCCATCGAGGAACCTATTTAGGCGTAACTGGACCAAGTTATGAAACTAAATCCGAATTACGCTTCTTCAGTAAATTTGCGGATGCCGTTGGAATGTCTACAGTCCCTGAGGTAATCGCCGCTAAACACGGGGGCATTCAAAACGTTTTAGGTATTTCAGTTATTACCAATATGGCTACGGGAGAGGACAGCCATGAAGAAAGCCATGATAGTGTTGTTAAGGCCGCCAATGAAGCCACACCCCGGGTCGTAAATCTAGTGAAAAAATATATTGCCGCTTTGGAAGTTTGATTAAAAAATGCAACGACAAATTCAAGACCTGCTGGAACACTTCGAAAGTCTACAGAAAAAAATCGTAGACCCCGAATTGGTAATGGATCAATCTCGCTATAAAGAAGTTGCCAAAGAGTTCAAAAGGGTCGAGCCCATAGTTGAACTTTACCGCAAACTGGAATCTTGTCAGGTGGGTCTCACTGACACACAAGAAATACTCGAAGACGATCAAACTGATGAGGAAATGCTTGAAATGGCTCAGCTAGAGTCTGACGAGTTACGGCAGAAAATAACTGAACTTGAGCAGAAACTCGAGATAATGTTACTTCCCAAGGACCCTCTAGACGAAAGAAATATAATCGTCGAATTAAGAGCAGGCGCTGGAGGAGATGAGGCCGGTCTCTTTGTAGCTGATCTCTACAGAATGTACGCTCGCTTTGCTGAAAAATGCGGTTGGAAACATGAAATCCTTACTTCTAGTGAGACTGGAGTTGGAGGTTTCAAAGAACTCTCTTTCAGTATTACAGGTGAATTAGTTTATTCTAAAATGAAGTTTGAAAGCGGTGTGCATCGAGTACAAAGAGTACCTGCTACGGAGAGCTCTGGCAGAATCCATACTTCAACTATTACCGTTGCAGTTCTACCAGAAGTTGAAGAAATGGATTTCGAAATCAATCCGAGTGACGTACGTGTGGATACCTATTGCGCTTCTGGGCCAGGAGGTCAATCGGTTAATACAACTTACTCTGCGGTTAGGTTAACTCATGAGCCGACCGGTACTATAGTGACCTGCCAAGATGAGAAATCTCAAATAAAAAACAAGGATAAAGCATTCAAAGTCCTTAGGGCTAGACTTGCAGAAGAAGAGCGCCTCCGGCAACAGAAAGAGTATGCTGCACAGCGATCCTCACAAGTGGGCACAGGAGATCGTTCTGAAAAAATCAGAACTTACAACTTCCCTCAAGGTAGGGTCTCGGATCATCGTATCAACCTAACCTTACATCAGTTAGGGCCTATACTTGAAGGTAATATGGACGAAGTTATAGAGGCTTTAATCGCCGCGGACCATCGAGCCAAATTAGAATCACTGCAGCAAACCTCTGAGTAGCCAATGCTTTTATCGGATGCAATGCTATGGATTCAGGGCGAATTCCAAGAGCGTTTTGGAGAACAATCAGCACGCGAAGCATATGCTTTATTATTGAGTCTAGAGCGATTCAAGTCCATGTCAGAAATTCTAATGGAACTTAACAGTTCAGAACTTAATACACAGGAGCTTCAAAGAATAAAGGGCTGGGTAAAACGCCGTAAAAACGGTGAGCCTTTGGCTTATGTTAGAGGTTTTGAGCATCACTATGGCCGTCTATTCCTCGTCGATAAAAGTGTACTAATCCCTAGACCAGAAACGGAGCTAATTACTCAGAGGTGTATACAGCTCTACAAACAAAAAAAACTTCATCCAAAATTAAAAGGACTTGATATTGGCACGGGTAGTGGAATTCTTGCTCTAAGCCTTAAGCTTGAATTGCCTAAAAGCACTTGGGTTGCAACAGATGTAAGCACCGAATGTTTAAAGATAGCCCAAAGAAATAGTCAGCGACTTAATTCAAGAGTCAAATTTCTCCAAATGTGGTGCACTCGAGGAATAAAAAGCAGCTTTGATCTTATTGTCTCTAACCCGCCTTATCTTGTATTGGGAGATAAAACGGTTCAGAAAGAAGTTGATCAATTCGAGCCGCATTTGGCACTTTATGCTAAACAAAATGGATTAGAAATAATTTATGAGATTTTAAATTCGATTACAGAACTGTTAAGCACTGGAGGACGAGGTTTCTTGGAAATTGGCCATAATCAACAAAAAAAAATAGAATCAAAATTATCAACTATTGAAAATATTGAAAATATTGAAATTGCGTGGATAAATGATTTTGCTAATATCCCCAGAGTTTTGGAGATTAGAAAAAAATGATACCGACAAAAAGTTCAGAATTGGATCCTATTTTTGGGTTAGCAACAGATACTCTCTGGGGTCTGGCATGCAAGGCCTCTGACTTACATGCTGTTGAACGAATATATGAGCTCAAACATAGAGATGGTAATAAACCCCTCATTTTATTTGTTAAAGATATGAAAGAAGCTCAAAACTTAATCAAAATTAGCAATCCCGTAGAAAAGCTATTAAAAAAATGGTGGCCTGGACCAATTTCAATAATTGGGGAGCCGCATGACAACAAATATGCACATTGTTATCCTGGCAGCAGTCAATTAGGTGTGAGAATTCCCAAGCATACAGCCGCCCTAAAACTACTGCAAATTATTGACCAACCCTTGGCAGTTACATCTTTCAATGTAAGTGGTCAACCTAATATAAATAAGATCTCCGAATTAAAAACCGTTTTCCCTGATGATGTTCGTCAATTTTATGGTTCCATGCCTAGTATATCGCAAGCTTCTATTGTGGCGATCCAAATTGGTGAGAATAAATTGAAATTGTTGCGCTACACTAAAGAGCAATTGAAGCAGTTGGAAGGAGATTGTGAGAAGATAGGTAATATTGTTATAGAAATTTAGTAAAGGGTAATAATGGCTATCGAAGAATCTAAGGTACTCGAGAAGTACTTCGACAAAATTGCGCCAAATTATCAGTTTATGAATAAACTATTGTCTTTAAATCTAGACGATAAGTGGAGAAAAAAACTTTTAAGCCGTGCGAAGCTAAAACAAGATGACATTGTTTTAGATGTAGCCTGCGGAACATGCGACATTCTAAGCACTCTTGAAAAGTTTTCAATAACTCAAAAACTAAAACCTAAATACATTGGATTGGATCTTTCTTTTGGAATGTTGGAGACCTCAAAAAAAAACAATGTTCCATTCGAACTCATTCGTGGAAACGGCGTTGAGTTTCCCTTCAAAAAGGAAACTATTAATCTAATTACCATTTCTTTCGGGTACCGTAACATGCCAACCCACTCCGATTTTCTTAAAGAGGCTTACAGAGTTCTAAAACCTGGTGGGCAACTTCTTATACTGGAACTCACTCAACCGGAAAACCCCATCATGCGTTTAGGTAATCAAATTTATCTACGGACGATATTACCCTTTGTTAGCAATATTTTTGGCAGAGATCAACAAGCCTACTCTTACCTTGCTGAATCCATTCAAGCGTTTCCGAATCAAAAAAGTGTCTGCGCAGAGCTAGATAGACATGGATTCGAATCCTCTTCGTATTATCTACTGAACTTCGGTGTAACAACATTATTTGAAACTTATAAACCGAAAAATAACAACTATACAGAATCGGTAAAAACCAATAGGTAATATGCTCGTCAACGGATATCAAAAGTCAATCGTTTCCGTAAACTCGGTGAATCTAAAATCACTTCGTAACTTCTTCTTACTTATATTCACTAACCAAAGGGGTCATGCAGTGAGGTCGGCTGGTCGATAGTTAATAGAAAAATATGACAAAAATAGCGATTTTCAGCCTCTTTTTGTATATTAAGAGTCTTGAAATGCGATAAATATGCTGAAAAATATATTCTTGGAAATTCTTTTAGTTACTGGCCGCGCCTCAAACTTTGCTTCTCATGTTGTGCGTAGGGCCATTGATTCTATTGTTTTTAAAGGTTAAGGATAATGAAAATAGTGTACAGATTAGCAAGCCTTTTCACGGTCTGGCTGGCCCTTACTTTATTTTTAACAGGATGTGGGGGCGGAGGAGGCGGAACATCCAGTGGTGGAATTTTTACGCCGCCAGTTCAAAATGAAGGGTCTCCACCGCCTGTAAACACGCTACCGAGCACTCCAAATCCTAACGTAGCCACCGTCATCCAAGGGTCAATAGGTTTTCCAACTGGCACAAGCAGGTCAACTTCGATGTTGAGTTTATCTAGATCTCATTTTGCGCTTGCAAAAGTAGATTTGACTCAAAAGGAACGCAATCCCCTTGCATCAGTCACAGTGCAAATGTGGGCAACACGTGATGATGGAGATGGACTAGGACAAAAGCGTCTTTTACTTCTGGACGACACAATAACTGACGCCTTAGGACAATATGAGCTACAAATTTTAGAATCAAAATTTGATGAACTGAATCTTTTATCTAATGGTCTAGTCAATAGCGTTGAAAACCTCTATCAGTCAACTGATTATCGATTAGAGATAGTAATGACCCGACCGGCGATAAATACAGTTCCTCCAATTGACAAGAAGGTTCATTTCCGACCTTCTCACAACAATCGTCCTATAGGTGGCGAAAATAAGAAACCGGACCTTACGGTAAACGCTTTGATTGATTTTAATAATGATTCCAATCTTAGTTTGGAGATCGCCAACACCCAAGAGTTAGAAGAGTGGGAATCTGAACTACAGAGTTTGGCCGCTCAAAACCCCGTTGATTGGAATCCTAATGAATGGAAGCCAGAACAACTTGCTGAAAGACTCGTTTTGAAAGAAAACGTTGATATCGATGGCAATGGAATACCAAATGAAACTGCACCTCTCATTCTATTTGAAAAACCTATTATAGAGAATAATGCCCCTAAGATAGAAAATCGGCGAATAGTCCGAGTCTTCGAATTAGATGCTGATAATGACGGAAAGTTCGCTGAAAGTGACGACCTTGTTTCTACCAGTATATTTGGGGGAGATGCAAATTCGGATGCGAAAGTGGCAGGCTTTGTCGATCTCGAATCAGATGGAAATTTCAACGAACCTGAATCAGTCAAACAATTAGACACAACTAGTCCCTTTATAGAATTTGTAACACCCGTGATGGATGATACGGTAATCGATGACCTCGATATCGAGGTACGCTTTTGCGATTGTGAAGGCTTTGATGGAAACGGGCAAGCAACTAATGTTGATCTTGGATATGATATTAGCACTCTAAAAGTATGGTTCAATAAACGAGTTGAATTCTTAAATCCCTCTAGGTTTAGCCTGCTAGCGCGATCCGATATAGCTCAGCCTTATTTTTCTAAAGTCAGTGATGGGGGTACTTCCGGGACTGCAAGCTTCACCCTGCAAAATGTAAACTTTGCATTCGGACTTGATGAATTCGAACACTCGATATTTGCCTCAGTTAAAGATTTTGCTGGTAACGAAACAACTGCCACGGTTAATTTTGTTATCAATGGCCCACCTCAAATTCAAGCTGATAATGAATACACTGTGTCAGAGGGTGACTCAACGTTTACAACTACCATAAAAATTAGAGATGTAGACCCAATCGATGTGTCTATTAGCATGATTTCAGGAGGAGCTGTCCCGCCCTGGATTTATCTAAGTTCTTCAGCAAGCGCTATGGAGGGACCCACCTTACCTCAACTTATTCCTGACAGGGGAGAAATCATTGTCAACTTAAATGTTATTCCTGGCAATGACTTTGGTCTAGAAGGTAATCAAGTAATCCTTCTCGAGGCGAAAGACCCTAAAACTCAAATTACCAAACCAATTACTATTCGACCTAGAAAAAGTAATACTCCAGCAGGCTTTCAGGGTATCTGCTGGGTTAATGATCGAACCTTTCTTCCGCACCCTTTCAGCACTAATCCCCAAAATGTTTGTACTGTTATCGGAACTGGAACTGCTCAAGAACAATCCATGTGCCGAACTAGTAGTGCGATCCCGCTCTCTATACCAGAAAATGAATTATCTCAATTTATTATGTGTGGAACGGAAAGAGACTCGGAAGATCAAATCTTCTATACCTACCGTAGTATAGTACCAGAGACAGGTACAACCTCTACGGATCAACCTCAATCTAGTGAAGAGTTTTACTTCAAAGCACCTTCTCCTATTGAATATTATATCGAACCTAATAGTGGCTCTATTTTAGCAACTACCGCTCGCACCAAAAGCTCTATTTCAGCTTTTGAATGGCGCCCTTTAGGCAATGCATTTCCCGACCAAAATCTACTGACTTTTCGCGCTACAGATGGCAAAGGAACAGAAACTTGTATAGATCCAGCTTGCCAACCCAGTCAAGATATGTCCATCATCTTATCTGTTACTACGATACAGGATCCACCAGAAATAGTTAGTGTAAGCACGCAAGGTCTAAGAACTGGAGAATTCCCAGGTACCAGCATATACGCTAGGTCAAACATCGTTAGCGTTGAAAATGATAGTGACTATTTTGAAGAGTTCAGAGAGGGAGGGAATCCGAGAATACTGTTCAAAGCTCAACAGGGGCAACCTATACAACTAGAGTTCACTGCTACTGATGATGAAACCCCTACTGGAGCAATTGATCCTACCATGGCCCTTGTCCAAGCACCAGCATGGATGAGCTCAATCAACATTTCCCCTCGCGATAATTATCGATTACGACTCGCAGGCACTCCGCTCAAAGAAGATGCCTTATTAGTGCAAGATTTTAAAATTCAGACCTTCGACCCAACCAATTCAGCAAGCCCCACTACCTATACATTTCAAATCGAAATATTAGATCAAAATGATAAGCCATTTTTTAATCCCAGTAATTCTGAAGCTACGCTTTCGTCTCCCATTAACACTGAAAGCATTAATACACAGGAAATTGTAACAATTTCCATCGATGCTACAGAGGATGTAACCGTAGAATTCTTTGTACATGCTTATGATATCGATCCTACCCAAAGCCCTTATCACAATCCGGAACGTTTTAATTTTCTTTATGACAATGCTAGTTTCGATCTTTTAGCAAGCTCGCCCGATGCTATTGTTCCACTAGCTTATACCACAGGCTCAATTTATCGCAGTGCCCGTATTCGCTGGAAACCTAAATCAGAAGATACCAACGAAAGCCAACCCTCAGGAGTTGCCGTAACTAAAGAAAATAAATTAATAACTTTTGTAACTGCTAATTGTCCAGCTGATCTGGAACTAATCGAAAACTGTCAGCAGCAAAGTAATCTAATCGATTTTAGAATTAATGTTTTGTCCGTGGATGAACCTCCAAAATTTGCCGCTTTAATAAGATCCAATGTACAAATTTTCGAATCTGATGGTTCGGTACATAAAACTACAACTGTTCAGCTAAATGAAGGTGTACAGACAGAGATTAAACAAATGGTTAAAGATGAGGAAAACCAAGCTATTAATGATATTCGAATCAAAGCTGCAGACTCCTCTTTGTCTAGCTTCGTCGCCAACCAATTTATTTTCAAAAATGTTATTACATCTGCAGAATCGTTTATAGCCTTAACTGGAGTACCAGCCGTCGTGGATTACGTAAACACTGCGGAAGGTGTTGTTGGAAACCCTATATGTAGTGTTCCACTGTGGGTTCAGCCAGAAGTGGAGTCCGTATGTACACCGCAGGTTGTAACTATGGAAATGGAGGTAGTTAATAGTATTGCAGCCACAGGTGCCGAAACCTCCGAAATTAAACTTTTGAAGTTTCAAGTCATAGACGTCGCAGACCCACCTATATTTGTAGACCCAGCAACCCATGACCCCGGAACACGTGATAGCAGCAATCTAGTCAACAACCCAATAAGCTCTATACAAACTCCAATAGCAACAGAAGATGAACCTTTTGTTCTGGATATCGCCGTGTTTAACAAAGTGGACAAAAATCCTGAATTCTGGGATGGCTTCTATTTTGAAATTGTACAGTTCCCAGATCCAATTGGTGATATGAGTATTCAGTCCGACTTGAACAATACCACGGCAACCACAGCCACGATAACATGGAACCCCAGGCAAGAACACGTGATTGGAACAGGCTCTAAGCAGCACGAGATTATTGTTCGAGCTTGTATTCGGGATCCGCAAAGCATTGACCCATCTGAAATCATCCTAAATTCATGTCGCGACCAAACTTATCGCATCAATGTTCAGCCCACAAATGATGCTCCTAGAATTATCTTTGGCGACCAGCAAAGAGATCTTACCTCAGATCCAATAACGCAAACAAATCCATTTATCGTTTTAGAGGATAGCAATTTTGAGCGTTTAATTAGGGTCGAGGACGAAGATTTACAGAGTGTTAATCTACAGGTTGCCCTGAGTCTGGCAAATTTTAATAACACTGTGGATGCTCGCTCGCCAGGTGCTGTACTGGCATCGCCTGCTGAAACTATTACACCAGTAGACTTCACACCCATTGTGGCAGACCCAGGTAATAATTTTGTTGAGCAAACTGTAAGCTGGAACTCAATAGACTGGGAAGATATTTCTCTAACATCCACCACACCACAATTTGCGGCTACTTATATTCTGACATTGGTAGGTAATACTCCTGATGATAGTACTGCAACAGGTCAAACTGTGACGGAAGTATATTTGGAAGTTCGTTCAGTTAACGATATACCACGATTTACTACAAATATAATTCCAACGGTTCTTGGGCAAAGCGATGGTCCAAACATTAATTCTTCCACAGTAATAGACTTTTTAAATATAATTGATAATGAAGAGGGAGATAATTTAACGATCACGTTAGTGGACAAGGGATCTGCCGCTAACTTCCTAACTGACGTAAGCGAGACTCAAATTAATGAGCGCACGAGAGTTCTCTATTTATCTAACTCCCCAGGGCAAAATGGGGTAGGCGAACACCTACTTCAGGTTAAAGTCGAAGAAGCCACAAATCCAGAAAACTTCGATATAGCTGAGCTAACTCTCGTCATCCGAGACTCTAATGATGCCCCTGTTTGGGAAGTCAATCCACTTTTCAGTGGAACCTTTCCCCTCCAAGAGGGGCAAAGTAGAGAAGAGACCTTATTCATTGTGGATTCCGATCTATTATCCAATCCGGAATCTGAAAAAATTACCTTCACCGTTAAGGGTAGCTATGACCAATCTTTTGTCACTTCGGATATTGTATTTAGCAACGACCAAAATTTTGCAACAACCTCTGATATGGCCTTTTCAGGCTCTACCCAACCGCCAATTGAGAATTCGGATCGTCAGCCATATGGTTTTAATTTTTCACCTTTGCGAGTTGCGCAAGCCAATCCTTTTGCGGTCACTACTTACTATTTACAATTCACGGCAACGGACCAATTTTTGAACACTGACTGTGGCTCCGATCCGACACCTTGCTCAAAAAGCGCTATTGAAACCATAGCTTTTGAAATTACGCCCAAAGATGATGCCCCTCTGATCACTAAAGCTAACTTAGTAGATTTACCAAATAAAGATGTCGCTGGTATTTGCTTCAATGTAGTAAACAACTGTGTTGATCAACTTGATTATGTTTCATTAGCCGACATGGCCCCTTTGACATTCTCCATAACAGCCCAAGATCAAGAAACAGAGGCATTAACCTTTAACTTTAGCATTCTCGGAACAGACATAACCACAAGTAGTGAAGTAAGCAATTTAAATCTGTCCGATACAGCTATTTCTTTAACTCAAACCAATCCAAATACGCCAGATTCAATCGTCTTTACATTTAGCCCCACCAATGGAAACGTAGGTTTAGAACAGTTCACATTGAAAGTTCAAGACACAAGTGATTCCAGTGGATCGAGCCGAAATTCAACCCGACTTTCTACTAGAACATTTGCAATGCTCATTCAGAATACCGCAGATGCTCCTACAATAAGCTCAATAACTCATCAATCGATTGATCTAACTACCTCGGTCACTCCAATCATAATTTATGAAGATTCTATTAACACAATTCTAATAAACATAGATGACCTCGATTTAAGCATACCCCAAGCTTTCACTTCCACTGAACGCTCTATTCTATCTAGTGCTTATAATTTAGCCACAACCGCAATCGACGCATTAGAAACTCAATTATTTCCACAAGAATTTTTCAGTTACACTTTGCAAAATTTAACCACCTATCCAGGGCTTCAACTTCTGGATAACTCAAACGATCAGCTTCTATTTCAATTTTCTAGCCCCGCAAATATTTCTGTCACCAGCACTACAGATGTTATTCGCTTAAGTTGGGTACCTGGTAATGAAGTTACGTTTCCAAAGATCGCTTCTAATAACGGGAATCTGGCATTAGAACTTCTAATCAGAAGTTTCTCCTCGAATTCAGTAATCAGTACTCGACCCACTTCGCTTAGCACTGACCTTCAAGTGAGGGTATACCCGGTCAATGATCAGCCAGTTATTCTCAACCAAGAATTAGAAGCTCTTGCTACCCAAGACAATCCATTCAGCTTTACGATTAATGGCCAAGATGAGGAAGAGAATGCTTTAACCTACTTTTTCAACGGAATTGTACCTGGAGACATGGTTTTCCAGGGAAATCAGATCGTTTGGAATCCCACCAATTCTGACACCACAACTAATGCATACGATTTACAGATCTACGCTACAGATTCTGGTGTAATTAGTGATGTTTCAACAACAGGGCTTATTAATACGACGCCCCTAAGCAGCGAAATTTATAACCTTAAACTTTTCCTAAATAATGTAGATGACCCAGTCATAAGAGACGGGACTGTAAATCCACTCACTCAAACCCAAGAAGACCAACTATACATAACCAATATCCGTTATATTGACCCAGATTTTAATGATGTTCTGCAGTTTAGCCTGCACCTTAGTCCCGATGCAGGTATGACAATAGAGGATGATGATCAAGATGGAACCGCAACAATACGTTGGACACCAGCTTTACCTGGAACATTTGATGTTACAGTGCGTATAGATTCTGTTAATCAAGGTATATTGCGCTCTTCTGTATTTTATCCGTACCAGATCACAGTCGATCCCGTCAATGATGCGCCAGTGTTCAATTCCTTACCTTTGGCCAACCTAGTAGAAAACCAGTTGTATGTTTACAATATAGACGTCACTGATGAAGATGATCCATCCGTTAATCTAGAATTAATAACTACTGACATTCCCGCCTTTGCACTCGAATGTGATGACCCATCTGCCTTCGTTCAAATTTTTGCAAGCGACAAAAAATTACAAGGTACTACCAATCTCGCAGGTGTTGAACTTCTCGAAGCAAGCTATCCAGGTGGTGTAGTAACATCATATGATGTATGTATTCAGGCAACTGATGGCTCAACCTTCAGCACACAAGCTTTCAAGCTTATCGTTCAAGCTGATAATAATCCGCCTACAATCGATTCTTTAATAACCTCTTCTACCTATGGCTCCGGTGTACCTAGTACCCAAACCACCAACACCTTATTAACTGATCGCGAGCCTCTTGTGTATTCCGCGCCGTCTACCCGAAAGGTTACGCTATATCAAGGCTACCTCAATGAGGTTTCATTAGCGTTTAGTGATGAAGAGTCAGATACACCAATTACCTTTGAGGAAATTGAAGGTCCCGGTGCAACACTTAATGTGATTAACGAATCTGGATCTAGTGCAACATTACTATTAAGCTATACGCCAAAATCCGCTGATTTAGCAAGCCCCCCAACATTTAAAATAAGAGCCACTGATGCCAGATCTCGCCAAACAGAATTCGTGTTCGAGACTCA
Source organism: uncultured bacterium (assembly GCA_964650625.1). GTDB lineage: Bacteria > Muiribacteriota > UBA6191 > UBA6191 > UBA6191 > JAYZAC01. Next base: position 5,830 of record CAZYUV010000025.1, on the reverse strand, counting down.
AATTATTGACACACCTGACTTGCCCGTGTGCACTTTTAACAAACCCACACAACTCATCAACGAAGATGTCTCTCAAATAATTGATTTAGGTTGTACAGATGAAGATCTTACCAGTACCCTCTCCTACAGCATAGTAACCAACTCCAGTATAACCACACCATCAGCCCTAATATTCAGCTCTAATGTCGAGGGAAATCCAAACCTACAATTACAAGTCAATCATCAAGGGCAGGTAACATTTCTTGCAAAAGAGAGTACTAATTCACTCGTACCGGTAACATTCTCCATATGTGGCACTTCACGAAATCTTACAAATTTTGAAACTGACTGCCTCACAATCAGTTTTAACTACGATATACTCGAGCGCAATGATGAGCCTATTTTTCAACCAAGTATTCCAGCCACATCTAAAACAACCGCAACTGAAGGCCTATATTCTGAGGGTTATGGTTACAGAGGAGGAATCAGTCCTGGTTTAACATTCAGGTTTATTAAATCCTCCGACCCATGCCCCCCAGAAACCAGTGAAGAAGTTTGTGTGTATGATGAAGAAACCACTACTGATGCGGATCTGAATGGAAATGGTAAAGTTTCTCTGGGAATAAAAGTTCCTAATATTACCCCATCGGGAATGCAACTTTCTGCTTATACTCCATCATGTTACCCATCCGCAGTAGGAACCGATTGTATAGAATTTGATGGCTCTAACTACACCTGTTCAAGTGTAATAGCTGCCTGTACTGCGGTTAGTTCAAAACTAAGCTTTGTGCAAACTTTATTTTGGAATGATATTGGTTTCGATCAACCTTCTATTCTTAATGTTGAAATTGAAGCTAAAGAACGAATTGACGAGAGTAAAACCAGTGTTTTCAACTTCTCATTACAAGTTAATAATACTAATCGCGGTCCATATATCAATAATCGTAACCCTTTAGTGCCAGAGCAAATTAATGAAGCCGAAACCTTTAACTTTGATTTAGCAGCACTTACTAGCGAGGATGATAGCGATCCCGTGAGTTACTCGATAGTTAAAGGTGTTACTGGAATGACCATTAACACGAACACTGGATTGATTACTTGGACCCCAAATGTAAGTCATATTGGACAGCACCTTATCCAATACACCGTTATAGATCAGCCAACTTCTGGTACACCCCTCTCATATACTACTGACCATTTAATAACAGTACTAAAAAAGAACAACCCTCCTATCATCAACAATCAATTACGACAGATCACGGATAGCTCGGTAACAATAGAACCAATCGCTACTGAAAGTGCATTATTTGAAGCAAGGATTCTAGCTCAGGATGAAGAGGGTGACTCGTTTTCATTCTTTCCAAGTTTATCAACCTTGAATGGAGACCCTCTTCCTATTGGTCTTAATCTAACTGCTTTTGGAACAATTAATTGGACACCTAGTAATTCAGATGTTGGGCCCAATACTTTAATTGTAGTGGTTAAAGATACAGAAAGTGATGGACAGAGTTCTCAGACATTCGATTTGACGGTGAAAAATGTTAATGATGCACCTGTTATCACAAATAAAATAAATAACACCTTGAATATTAATGAAAAAGAACCTTACGTGTACTCATTTGTCACCTCTGATCCCGATGCGGGAGACGTCTTAGGCTATTCGGTGGATGCATCCGCAGCCCTAAGCGCAACCATTAGTAATCTTGGGGTCCTTACAATTATACCCAATGCTGATGCAGCAGGGAGTTACTTAGTTACAGTCTCTGTTGCAGATAGTAACGGAGCATCCGATAGTAATTCATTTTCCTTAAACGTTGCAGAGAAAAACAATCCACCTGAATTGGAACCTGTAGCAGAGCCTCTCTATGTGAATAGAGCATCCGTTTACACAATTCAATTGTATGCTAGCGATCCAGAAAATGACGCGATCACCTTTTCTTTTGTCAGTAAACCGAATAATGTAGAAATCGATCAAAACACTGGTCAACTGACGATTACGCCATTACAAGATCAAACGCAAGAGTTTCAGGTTAGAGTGCAGGATGCTGAGGGATTTTCGGATCCTCGTACGGTGAAATTGCAATTCACAGACAATCAACCTCCGGTTATCACATCAACGCCTATACAAGTAGGTCGAGTACTAACACCCTACAGTTATGAGGTGCAATCAGATGCGCAGGTCTTTGTTACAAGGCTAATTCGTGGACCTGAAAACATGGTAGTACCTCAAAATACTAATTTGGTAAATTGGACGCCTGATTTTAACCCAGATTTAGGTGTTGATGAATCAGGAGTTCACATTGTAGAACTTAGAGTTACAGCCGACGTGGACGGCGAGACCTTAGAATCTGATCCACAAAGATATCTACTCACGATAAATAAAGAAAATGAAATACCATTACTAGAATACACCAGAGATCTAAATGATAATCCCATAAGCACATACGACGCCTTGCAAGGAGCCGCATTTTTTAAAACAGTATTGAAGCTAACTGATGAAGATGAAACTGATTTAGCTCGTTTAGATTTTTACTTCGCAAATACTAATAAATCGAGAACAGCCACTTCGAATCCCAATTCACAAGCAATAGCAACATTGAGTGAAAAACAAGATTCCGTCCGCATAGAAAACGGTAAAGCAATTAAAGAAATTGATTTACTCTGGACCCCAGATAATGCTGCAGCATTCGCAGTTTCTGATGGCCAGAATAATCAGTTCACAATTCTTGCCAGCGATGGCATCAGCGAAGCTACGTCGATAACAATCGATTTCAACGTAACAAACGTAAATGATGCCCCTATTTTGAACGCTGACGAAAATCAAGGCGGCACAGAAATTGCGTACGTAGACCAAGTTTACACAAAAGATTTCTTCGCCCGAGATATCGATAATCAGAAAATCTTCTTCTGTCTGGATACAAACGCGTTTTTTGATTTGACTGTAATCGATAATTTGGGCAAATACCCGAGTCTCAACCCAGTTAGTCAAGTAGATGGATTCAATGTTCTAAATGACTTAGGAATTTTAAGTTTCACGGGTGATGGAGAAACCATCGTCAATGGTAATCTCCCAGATAATCACATCTGTACACAAGGGCTTGATGTTATAGACGATCCCACTCCAGAAAAAGGTCGCCTAAGTAAAGCCACATTGGTATGGACGCCCGATGATACATGGATTGAACGAGAACCCTTTCCAGGTCTCACGTTAACTCTTTACGACGGAATAACTCCAAATCCTATTGGTAATGCGTTTAATTTAAAGTTAGCCCCAATCATTAACAATATGGTTCCTGATATACAATACGTCGGTGAAGAGGTTGCCATATCTGGAGGTGGAATCGTCGATACTCCCAATCAATTGAATGTGAAATTTATTCGTTCAGATGGTTCTATATCAGCGGTTACCGAAGTATATGATTTGGGAATTCGCGGTAAAGGTAAATTTACGGTACCTGAGGATGCTGCTAGTGGATTTGTGTCCATAGGATTTACTTCCTTCTCAAGTCCAGTACCTTTTACAGTTTTAAATGGTAAAACTACAACGCTCATAGGAAGCACCGCTGAAGACCAAGATCTATTGTCTATACCAGCCGGAATCGCTTCGACCTATGTGAATGCCGATACCGCATTAATTTTTGTTACGAATCGAGATTATCACAGTATTCATGCTTACAAGTACACAAGCCAACTTACGAGTTTGATCGGAATAGTCAGCGGCCAACAAGGTAATTCTGGTGATTTGGATGGTGATAATAACTTAGCGCTTTTAAACGAACCTACGGGCTTATCCATTGCATATTATAAAGGTGACCATTATCTGTTAGTGGCAGATACTAACAATAGCAAGATCAAAGCGGTAGATATAAGTGATCTTGTAGATGACAAATTGTATGATCAAACTTGGTCAACCGTTACCTATACAATTGCCGATAGTAAACACTTGAATCGCCCTTACAAAGCAATACAGCACACGAATCCCACGAGCAGTAGTTACTTTTATATAGCTAACACGTTTGGAAATACCGTAGAACTTCTATACACAGGGGATAAAAATTTCAATATTTTATCATCCAGAGAGTCAAGTGAAACCACAGACACATACAAAACCGTAAATAATAAGTTACTTGTCAATATTGGTGATGAGGATGTAAGAGGTAGCTCAAATACTTATGCTGTAGCAGGAAGCGGTCACGCACGGAACGATATACTAGGTAATGTATTTCATCCCGTAGACTTGCAAATAGTTGAAAGTGGTGGCAGCTATCGCCTAATGGTATCCAATTACGCCAATCACAAGTATTCATTCAACTCTTCTTTTAGGCTCTTCAAAGGGGAGGAGCCTGATCGCAATAATACAAATATAAATAACATAGCTGATCCGTATAAAGTTAAAAGCTTCAATATCGATGCTATGTCACTCGGAAGATACAGTCCTGAAACGCTTTATGATGGAGATGTACTACTAGTGACCTCATCCAATCATAACCTCCTAGCTACCACAGAAGGCATGACTTCACTGGAAGTCACTACGGCCGCCGATCAAACGGATCTTGCCAAATACTACATCACGGGTCCTGACACCTACATTAAGGAACCCAACACCTTAGCAGATGACTTACACAATGATACTAAAGTGACCCATGAACAATTCCTTGAGAAAACTCCTAGCAGACAAAAAACCTTATATCAGACATATGAACTAGATTTTTCAACATCAGTGGTTGCTTCCGGATTTATCTCTAATCCTAACGAGATAACTGCAAGGGCAACCACATACATCAAACACGACACAAAAGAAATCGCAATTACACCAATCAACAGTAAATCGTTTTACTCAATTTCTGGCGCACTAATTACCACACTACCGGCTGAAATCGGTGATAGAGCGCCTGGAGAACCAACATATTACGATACCAATCGTGATGGTATCGCTGATTTATGGTTACCAATACCAGACCTAGGCGAAGTTTTTATCTTTCCCGGAGCCGCTGGTAGCTTTCCCGATGCACCTCTCTCGTTTGATATGCAAAATTACTGGAAATTTGGTTCGGATGCGATAAGTGATGAGTGTGCAGCAGTTCAGTGTATGCGCGGAGTCAATAAGGTTGCATTCGGTAGATTAATTCCTCAATTAAGGAAAGAGGCAACTACAACTAGCGAGACAATTATAACGGGCGATGATATGGTGATCGTAGTACCTTTCACAAAACGTTACATCTTAGTAGAAGGTCATGGGTGGACATATGATGGAACCAGTGCCGGAGGAGCGCCTACGGCCACAGGTAATCCTAATACATTACTTCCCGATATAAATTTCCATATAGATCGAGATCAAAGTCAAAATGGGGTTGACCAATGCTGTATTAACTCGGATTGTTCTTCAACAGATCTTTGTTCAAATCTAATAGGTAATAGTCCCTCTGGTCATACCATTACTTTTAAGCACCCACAAACTTCCCAAGAAATTAACTACCCATACAATGTACTAGAGTTAGAAGATGATAATAATCCAGAAAACGTATGTATAGGCTCTTTCTCTATGCACCATATGGAGCAAACCTGTAAGTTTGGATCTGTTGATGCAACCACTTGCGCAAGTGACCCTGATAATCCTGTTAGCTTTGACGATATTACTTTGTCCCATGATCTTACAAGCCAAACTACTATAACTTTCGCTGATGTAAGAGATCCTTTAATAAATCTTGAACAGCTGGTCCTTACTTATGAACCCACCCCGGGTCAGATTACTAAAACATTGTCACTGAAAATCGTGCAGTCTGGGCCCAAGTTAATTTCTGTGGATATTCCTGTTCCAACCGTTGTAACCCCACAATGTGGTGAGCCATTT
>CAZYUV010000024.1:0-19961 GCA_964650625.1 uncultured bacterium | reverse complement strand
TACTTATCGATTATACAATCCAGCAGCAATCAACACTGGAAGTGGAAATCTGAGTGGTAAAGCTGGACCAGGGGGTAATGGTGCGGGAGTTTTTAACGTTAGAATTGCAGAGGATGTGCGCTTTTGGATAAAAGTTGAAGCTACCGATAATGCCGCTGATCCTGAAGATATCGAAATTCAAATCGAAAGTACTAAACCAGCGGATGTTTCTCATTTTACAGATACCATAGCCCATGTTCAGGATGATGATAAAGATCAATATGAATTTAAGACAGTCGAATCAGGGTCTGAAAAAGTGTATCAGTTCCAAGCTTTTGTTAGTGCTTATCATATGTATCCGAAAAGCGGTTACTACGACATCATTCAGGTAAGCGTTAATGATGGTAATGGCAATGAGCGAAAGATATTATTTCCAATTGAAATTGTCCCGCAGGATGTTCACTTTAGATCGTTGGGTAGTCAGAATAAATCTCGATAACTACAATTTTAACCAGATTTATGTTGGTAGAGATGAACATCTGTTTGAGGGTAGGCGATTTTGATGTTGTTCTGTTCAAAAGCTTTTTTGATGGCTTCATTAAGTGCAAATAACACCTTAAAGTAATCCGCTCGTTTTACCCAAACCATAACCATAAAATCAACTGAACTAGTTCCTAACTTGCTAACGGCAACATCAGCAGCAGGACTTTCTAGAATTCGAGTTTCATCTTTGAGTAATGAATTCAGAATAGTTTTGACTTCGTCGATAGAAGCTTCGTAACTAACACCTACGGTTATATCTACTCGTCTGTTGTCCAGTTTTGAATAATTAACAATTACATCAGCGCTCAATTTAGAATTAGGTACTACCACTGATTTACCGTCATAGGTAGCTAGGTGAGTAGTAAATATGTTTATTTCCTCAACACTTCCAGCGGTGCCGCCACCTTCGATATAATCGCCAGCTCTAATTGGTCTGAATAGTATCAGTAGAATTCCAGCAGCAAAGTTAGACAGCGAGCCTTGAAGAGCCAGTCCGATCGCAATACCAGCGGAACCAAGGATAGCAACAAAGGAAGCCGTTTGTACCCCCATCTGTCCAAGGCTAGCAATTAAAACTAAAGCCATGATCACGTAATAAATTACATTTTTAACGAAACCCGATATTGTTGCATCAATAGCTTCGGAAGAACCTAGCATAGTCGCAATTAGGGTACTTAAAAATTTAGCTAACCAACTACCAATAAAAAAGATGATCGCCGCATACGTTATTCTAAGACTGGCATCAGCAGCGTTAGTCTTAAGATAGCTTATTATTTCAGGTGTGAAAAATTGCTCCATAATTAGTTCTCCACAAGATTTTGATTTGGGGGGAAAATTTTAGCTTCATTGATTTCTAGTTGTAATAGGTCTCCGCGGTATTGACTACGCTCAAGCTCTAGAAAGAAATCTTCTTTGCTACCTTTCAGTAACTGGTAAGTCTGAAATTTCATGGGTGTGACCCATTTTGGTTTAATCATCATTGTTGCAAGAGCTGCGCGTGATGGGTCCATGCTGAAGTGTCCGCCGACGCAAACCAACATTAAATCAATAGGGTCGAATACTGGGATTAATTTCATGTCCATGAATACATCGCTATCACCAGTGAAGTAAATATTGGGACCGCCTTTGAATTTAATCACAAAACCAACAGCAGAGCCTGCAAAATGAAGTTTACCTGTACTGTCCATCACTTCACTAGAATGTTTAGCAGGAGTAAAAAGCACTTGTAATTCATCATTTGCGATCACTGTGCCGCCTATGTCTGCTGATAGTTCAGGCGGTAGCCGTTCGGGGGGGTACTTTTTAATTTGCACTAATGCATTACCCAGCCCGTAGGTCGTGATTATTTTGGCCTTACTAATTTTGAGTAAATGTAAGCTGTCGCCTAAATTATCTCCATGGCCATGGCTGAGTAAAATAAAGTCTGTTTTTTTAAGCTTACGGAATACTTTATCGCCGTGAGGATTGAGCATGTTTTGAATCCATGGATCGATGAGTATCCTAGTTCCTTGCGGTCCTACTATTTGAAATGCAGAATGGCCATACCAAGTGATCTCTATTGACTGAGCGTACAATGAGGTTTTGAGTAGAATCCCAACGAATAAACAGACGCTGAATTTATACATTTATTCGGGGTCTTGAACTTCTTGAAGGGTTAGCAAATTATTATATTCCTCTTCCGTGATGATCATTAACTGACGGTAAACCTGAAGTAATTGTCCAAGATGAATTAGATTAATCATTTGAATAGGCTCTTCTTTTGGGTAATCATGAACACCGATTATGTTGAAGACCCCAACCAGCTCAAGTTGGACCTCGCTAAAATAATTATTCAATTCTTTCATAGCATTGGTATTGGGCGTGGCTAAGCTAAGAAACATGGTTCGTTCAATAGTCTTTCCAGGTCTGGCTTCACCGATTAGCCTTTCACCATGTATCCATTGAATTGGAAGATCTAGAATAGCGGCAATATGGGTGGCATATGGTAACGATTCATCCAAGCATGTGATACTATCAATAGCGTAGTCATCTATTATTTCAGCGGACATCTCTGAAAGTGATTTAATAGCTTTAGGGTGAGCTAGAGCCTTGTAGAAATCTAAATCCATTTGATCTTTACGTATTGTTAAAATATCTGTGTTGTAAAATAGTTTTGCTAAATCATCGAGCATGCTCTTCTCCTTATTCAAAGCGTAGCAGACAATATTTCTTTTTCCCTGACCGTAAGAGCATTGTAGAGTCGCCTACTAAGTCACTTGAACCAAGATTCATTTCTTCAGAATCTACTCGTTTGTTGTTGAGATAAATGCCGCCTTGACGCACAAGTTTGCGGGCTTTACCTTTTGAATCTGATAGCTTTGCTTCAACCAGAACATCGAGTAATCCTACTCCTTGTCCCAATTGTGTTTGTGTGAGTGTCAGGCTTGGCACATCGGCAAAAATTTGCATCAATGTTTGATCATCCATACCCTCTAAACTGCCGCCGAATAAAACATTTGAAGCCTGCACAGCCTTTTGTGCTTCGATTTCGCCATGAAGCATTTTAGTAACTTCAAAAGCCAAAGTTTTCTGAGCTTCTCTAACACCAGGATTGTCTTCTAGAGACTGTTTGCATTCTAAAATTCGATTTTCTTCCAAGAAAGTAAAAAAGTATAGGTATTGAATTACATCAGCATCGGCTGCTTGAATCCAAAATTGATAAAAATTATAAGGTGAGGTTTTTTCAGGATCGAGCCAAATATTCTGCCCTTCTGATTTACCAAATTTTTCTCCGGAAGAGCTTTTTATGAGGGGCAAAGTGAGGCCATAAGCCTGGGCACCGGTTTCTTTTCGAATTAACGTTATCCCAGCCGAAATATTACCCCATTGATCACTGCCTCCTATTTGCAGTGTACAACCATGTTCTTTAAATAATTTAAGAAAGTCATAACTTTGTAGAATCTGGTAGCTGAACTCAGTAAATGAGATCCCTTCATCCGAACTTAGTCGCTTTTGTACAGATTCTTTGTTCATCATTTCTGATACTCTGAACAGTTTCCCGATGTCTCGTAAAAAAGGTATGAATCTGTAATCTCTAAACCAGTCCATATTATTAACTACTTGGGCTCCTGCATCAAAATCCAAGAAAAGACCTATTTGTTTTTTGATGCAAGCTACGTTGTGTTGAATTACATCTTCAGTTAATAAAACGCGTTCTTTCGACTTACCTGAAGGATCTCCAATCATGCCCGTAGCACCACCTAAAACCGCAATTGGTTTGTGACCCATTCTTTGTAAACGAGCCATACTTATCAGAACAAATAAATGCCCCACATGCAGTGAATCTGCAGTAGGGTCAAAACCTGCATAGAAAGTGTATGAATTATTATCTAGATCTATATCATCGTTACTTGAAAATTCAACAATACCGTTTCGTTTTAATTTTGATAATGCGCTCATATTATTTTCCAGAAAAGAATTTTAGTGATAAGGCAATTAGAGTTTATTTTTTTAAAAATTTACTCATGAACGATTTAATTCGTGCGAAACCTTTTGTTTCTTCTTCAGCACTTATATCTTTTGTTTGAACCTTTTCGGATTCTGACTTATCGGGAGTGTTTTGTACGCCATCTTTAAGATCGCTCATTAAATCGTCCATACTTGACTGCTCAGTTTCATCCTCAGATTGATCACTCTTTTCTAATTCTTCCTCCACTTTATCAGGTGTCATTTCATCCAAGATTTTCCATTTCTCAGCTATCTTAATAGCACTTTCTTGTTTGTCCAGCACGAAAAGTTTTAATGCTTCAATTGCACGCTTTGTAACTTTTGGATTTGGAGAGTCTATAGGCGCCTCCAGAAGAACTATAAAACTTGGATCGAAAAGATCCATGATCGCAAAAATTGCGCTCAATTTTCGATTATCATTTTTGGATGAGAGCATGTTTTCTAGTTCTTGCCGTGTATCTATTAAGCCAGTTGGATGGAGAAAAATTATGGCGTTGGCTCTTGCTCGATCATGGATATTCTCGGCTAAAAATGGCAGCAATTCTGTCTTTAAATCTTCACATCCCAGCATTCTCAAAGCTTCAATTGAATTAGCTTGAACTCGGTCATCAGAATTTTGTAAACATTCTTTTAGAAAGTCTTTATGCTTTTTATCTTTACTTTGAGCTAAGGCCATGATGAAGGTTGCTGTTAATCGTTTACTGCTGCGCTCTACTACAGAACTTTTTAACTCGTCCAGGCGACTGAGTCGATTGCTTTCGATCAATGCAAAGACAGATTTAATCGCCGAAGCTTCTTCTCCCTGACGAATTACGCGAATGTGATTTTCTTCCTCTTCGTCTAGTTCCGAGTTTGTAGAGCCCATTTGCTCTTCAAGATCAGCAGTATGCTCAGGTGCAGATTCTTTATTGATAGCATCATCATTGGGATCAGTAGACTTGATTTCAGCTTGAGAATCTTCGTTTTCTACTTTTTTCTGAGCGCTATTTGGACTGGTCGTTTGAGCTTCAAGATCAGTTTTTAAGATACCTTTTTTTTGTAGATATTCTAAGGCCATCTTAGAACGCTGTTGTATTACGTCAGACTCTGATTGGGTAAGGCTTATCAAAAGTTTGAATCCGGGTTCAAAAGCCAGTCTCGCAATTACAAAAATAGTAGCATCGCGATGGAAGTCACTGTCTTTTTTAGCCATTTGAGTCAAACATTGTAGCAGGGGTTCAGCTGGGAGATTTGCTACAGCTTTTAAGGACTCTTTACGTACTTTTTCATCAGGGTCCCTTGTGAACCGAACTAGTAGGGGGTAATTTTTGGGATCTTCGATGAAAGCCAGAGATCTAACAACACTAGCTCGAACTGTGGGATTGCCTGATCGAAGAAAATTGGTTATATGCGGAATTGAACTAATTTTGCCCAAATTGGCACATGTCCATATTAGCTTCGGTAAAATCTCAGGATCTTGCTCTTGGTGCAATAAATCTACGAGACTATCAAATAGTTTGGAATTCTCAGATTTAATTAATTCATCTAAGATTTTTAACTTTTCACTTGAATCTCCAGATTTAAATTTATCTATCGTCTGTTGATCTATCGAACCGTGTTTTGAAGATTTTTGGTCTAAGGACGGGAATAGTGATTTTTGGAGTATCAGACTAGCTTTTTTAGCTTCACGTCTGGTTTCAGGTGAAAAATGATTTCCAGCAGCATACATAAGTAAACCATAAGCTTCATGGTTACTCATCTCGAGTAGAAAACTAACAGTTTCGCTTCTCACTTTCATTTCGCTGTGATTTAGTTTTGATTGAAGTTTTTGTATAGACATACCGTGGTGACCTTGAGCCATAAATTTTGCTGGGCCATTATATCAAAACTGTTCGATTCATGACCTTACAATTCAGTCATACAAAAATTGCATATATAGTAAAAAAATGTACTGTTAAAGTCGATATGCACTGCGAATACCAAAGATCAAATAGGAGACATCATGAAGAAAAAAGTGGTCGCAGCAGCGCTTATTTGCAGTGTGCTCGGGTCCTCTCATGCAAGCAATAATGAGAAGTTTGACGATTACGGAGGGACCTATCAGAGTGAGGTTCAACGTCCTGTCCAGCGTCTTGATAGATTTCGACGTTATGGTAATAAAGGAACTCCTCAGGTTGAAAATCGATTCAGTAAGAAGAATGAAACACGCACCAACTATGTGGTTAATGATCAGACAGGTGAGAAAGTTTACTTGGATAAAGGGGACGTATCTAGAAATCAGCACCGATCACCTCAATTTGCTCCGCAAACTAATCAGTATCAGGACAGAAATTTCCAAGCGGCAGATAGGTTTGAAGAAAATCGTCATGCTCAAAGACAATCTAATACTTATGAGTCGAGTCGATTTGAATTGGATCATCCACAGAAAAATAAATCAAAAGTTTTATCAAAATATGATTTTACAGGATCTTCGTCGGGTCAGGTCGATTCACAGCAACGACGGCCTCATGGGAATACTCATGGACGTTTTGCAGCGGCCAGTTCGCATCGTCAGAAGTTAGACCAAGTCAATAGAAATGATTCTCAATCTTGGAATCAAAAACCTAGTGGAAGAGAGGCTTGGGATAATTCTGATAAATACGAGCCTAAAGAGCAGGCCTGGAAAAACTCATATCAGGCAAAACCATCAAGAGATAATTGGAATCATGCAAAATCCAATAACAGTCATTGGAATTCAGTTCAGCAGCCTTCTAATATGATGAGCAATGGGCACGATCAAAGAGTAGTTCAGCGTAAACCTGCACAATCCAATAACAGTCATTGGAATTCAGTTCAGCAGCCTTCTAATATGATGAGCAATGGGCACGATCAAAGAGTAGTTCAGCGTAAACCTGCACAATCCAATAACAATCATTGGAATTCAATGCAGCAGCCTACTAATATAATGAGAAATGGTAACGATCAGAGAGCAGATCAGCATAAACCTGTGAAATCAGAGAATTATGCTATGGATCGTCGAAGTTTCTGGCCCACAAGAGATCAACAAACTCGTCATGTGGATAAAGTCAATCGTTCTAAACATAACGGGGTAGGTCATGTACCCAATGCTGACCGTAGAATTCACAGTAGAATGGAAAAAAGTAATGCAGTGGTAACCAATCGAACTTCAAATTTCGACAGGCGCACGATTCAGCCTCAGAGGCCGCAAGTACAGCAAACTAATGATTCGCAGTACCAATCACTTCGTCGCCCTAGGGTCCGCGTAGATCTCACGAAAAATCAAATGGATCGGAGAAAGAGGCAGCGTCGGTCCTGGCTCCCTAACCCATTTAGGGGAGTTTCCCGTATGTTCTCTGGGATCTTTGGTAGACGATAACCAGAGAATGATTATAAGAGGGGGGTCAGAAATGACCCCCCTTTTTTACTTTTCTATTTTTTTTTGGTTTGTAATTACCAAATTAGCTGATAGTTTCGCCCCGAAAAAGGAGCCTCAAATGAAAAGCTCAATCATATCGGCGCTATTATTATTAGTTTTAATCTTTCTTTTAGTGCAACACAACTCAATGGAGCCGGTGCTTCGTTTCCCTATCCTATTTATTCTAACTGGTTCTTAAAATATCAGGAGTCTAATAAAGATGTACGATTTAACTATCGTCCAATTGGTAGCGGCGGTGGAATTCGCCAGTTAATAGCTGGAACTGTTGATTTTGGTGCATCTGATGTGCCCCTAAAACCTAAAGAGCGCAAAAAATTAAAATATCCAGTGATTCAAGTGCCTGTGGTAATCGGTGCTGTGGTAGTTACTTTTTATTTAGGTTCAGATGCTCCTCAGAATCTTGTTCTAGATGGATCTACAATCGCAGATATTTATTTAGGTAAAATTAGTAAATGGAACGATCCAGCAATTTTAGATTTGAATCCAGGTGTAAAGTTCCCAGACCTTGGGATAATGGTTGTTAGAAGAGCAGACTCTTCGGGTACAACTGCTATTTTTACGAAATATTTAAGTAGTGTATCAAGCGATTGGAAAAGCTCAGTTGGTGCAGGGAAGTCAGTGAAGTGGAAGTTAGGCTTTGGTGGCAAAGGTAACGATGGCGTTACGGGAATTGTCAAACAAACTAAAGGCGCCCTTGGATATGTGGAATTAGCATATGCTCTAAATTCAAAATTAAGTTACGCCCATCTAAAGAACTCCAGAGGTAGAGTTATTGAACCGAAGATTGAAAATGTATCTATTGCAGCCCAGTCTCTAGTTAGTAAGCTGGGCGTTGATGATGAGCTAATTGGAGATATATCCAATTCGAATAAGGCTACAGCTTATCCAATTGCGTCCATGACTTATCTTCTTTTACCTCAACTAGAAGCAAAAATTAAGAGCGATTTACAATTAAGAAAATTCATTCAGTGGGCTTATTCTAATGGGGATGCGCAAGCAGTTAAATTGCACTATGCTCCACTACCAAACAAACTTAAAACTTTGGTTTTAAACAAGCTAGGTCTCATTAAAAAGCCTGAAATAAAGGCCGAGAAAGATGCTGCAATTAGTATCCAATAATCCTGAATTTCATATTTCAGATAAACGTTTCTACAGGCTAGCTCAAGGAGTTGGCTGGAGTGTTGTAATACTATTTGGAGCTCTAATATTATCTTTGATATTTTCTTCACAGGAATCGATTGTAAAATTTGGAATAGGGTTTCTATGGGATACTAGTTGGGATCCAATCGAAGAATATTATGGAGCGCTAACTTTTGCTTACGGAACCTTAATAACCTCCATTTTAGCCTTAGCGATATCGGCGCCGCCTTGTATAGCTTTAGCCTTATTTACGACTGAAATATGTCATCAAAAATTTCGCGGCATACTTGCATTTCTAATTGAGATGCTCGCTGCGATTCCAAGTATTATTTACGGAACTTGGGCTCTATTTATTCTTGCACCTCTTGTTCGTGAGGTGATCTTTCCTATATGTAATAAATGTTTACCAGCTTGGGGTATAGTTCAAGGGCCTAGCTTTGGTTTGGGAATTCTCACTAGTAGTTTGATTTTAGCAATCATGGTTAGTCCAATTATCGCAACAATATGTATTGAAGTTTTTAAGGCTGTTCCAGTCAACCAACGGTACGCAGCTTTAGCATTGGATGCGACTCGATGGGAAATGTTTAAGATTGCCTTATTGAAACCAGGTGCCAAAGGTATTTTGGGTGGCATGATCCTAGGATTAGGGAGAGCTTTAGGCGAAACGATGGCCGTTGCTATGGTTATTGGTAATGCTCCAGAAATCTCAGCATCTTTATTTGGGCCCGGTGCCACCATGGCTTCAGTGATTGCAAATGAGTATGCTGAAGCCGTAGATGATTTACACCTTAGCTCCTTAAACTATGTGGCCTTAATCTTATTTCTGATTACCTTTCTGGTGAATATACTGGCAAAAAAAATAGTCAAAAGAGCCAGTGGAATGGCAAAGCAATGAACACCTACGCCTGGCGTAAATTATCCAAGCAGTTGACAATGATCACTATTGCTATTTGTGGTTTAGCAGTTTTTGTGCCGCTTGCATTGATCTTTTTCTATCTACTTTCAAATGGAATCGAAAATTTAAGTTGGAATTTTCTGATCAATCTTCCTAAACCTCCAGGAGAGGCTGGAAGTGGTATGCTTCATGCTATTGTAGGAACCATATGTCTGGTTTTTATTAGTGCGGTCTTAGCTATACCGTGGGGTTTACTCACTGGTATTTACTTGGCGGAATTTCGTAAAAGCAAACTACAAAGTTCAGTACGAATGATGATTGATCTATTAAATGGTACTCCCTCAATCGTTTTAGGTATTTTTGCTTACACTATCTGCGTAAAACCGTTTAAAACTTTCAGTGCGTTAGCTGGAGATATTGCTTTGGCAATTGTAATCTTGCCTATAATTGTTAAATCAGTAGAAGAAATTTTAAGATTGATCCCCGAAGATATTCGTCATGCTGGACTGGCATTAGGAGTATCTCGTTGGAAAGTTATTCTCTTTTTAGTTGTTTGGGGGAGTAGAAAGAATTTATTGCCAGGGATACTGCTGGCATTAGCTAGAAGTGCCGGCGAAACAGCACCACTTCTGTTTACTGCGTTTGGCTCTATGTACTTGAGTTTTCACTTGGCTAACCCCATAGCCTCTTTGCCAGTCGAAATATATAATTATGCGATTTCACCTTATGACGAATGGCATCAACTGGCATGGACGGGTTCTCTAGTCTTAATTATGTTGGTGTTCATACTAAATATTTTTTCCAAAATTCTTGTATTTGGTTTGGGTGGAAAAATGGCGCAAAGAGCCTAGGAAATACTTATGAACCCAATAGTCGAAAGTGAATCTCTCAATGTTTGGTATCCCAATGGATTGCATGCCTTAAAGAATGTTAATGCCACATTTGAAAAAAAAGAAGTGAGTGCATTGATAGGACCATCTGGCTGTGGGAAATCAACATTTTTACGCTGCATTAATAGACTTAACGAAGAAATTGTTGGTACAAGAATAGAAGGCGTCGTCAAGATTAATGGTGAAGATATATATAAAGCTTCCGCTGACCCTGTAGAGATTCGAAGAAACGTAGGTATGGTTTTTCAACAGCCTAACCCTTTTCCAGCTTTGTCGATCTATGAAAATGTGATTGCAGGTGTAAAACTAAATCGCCTTGCACCGAAGTCTGAATGGGATCAAATCGTAGAAACTTCACTAATGAAAGCGGGTCTTTGGAGTGAGGTTAAGGACCAATTAAATTATTTGGGCTCTTCTCTTTCGGGTGGCCAACAGCAGAGACTTTGCATAGCGCGTGCAATTGCTCCAAAACCACAAATTTTATTGATGGATGAACCAACATCAGCACTGGACCCTATCGCAACAGAGACAATCGAAAAATTGATGAGTGATTTGAAGAAAGAATTTAGTGTGATAATTGTAACTCACAATATGCAACAAGCTCAGAGGATCTCAGATCATATTTATTTCTTTGTTCTAGGTGAGATGTTAGAGCAGTCTGAGACTAACAAGTTTTTTGAAAATCCGTCACATTCATTGGCAAAAGGTTATATTACGGGTCAATTTGGTTAGTTTCTGAGGGTTAGTTCGTAGCCGTATCCGTTCTTAGGATTTAACTGGCAATGATAGGTTTGATCCTGAAATTTAAAAGTAATTTTCTTATTTTTATCAGAAAATTCTATGACATTTTCTAAATGTTCAATTTCTATTGGTTTTAGAGATTTCCAAATTTGAAGAGCTGTAGATAGCAGACTGATTAATCGATCGACTTTGAGTTGGGGATGATATTGATTAAAAAGGTGCACAGTCAGTAAAATTATTACACTCTTACAGCGCATTTGTTCTGGTAATTTAATATTTTTCCCGGGATATAACTTTTTATATAGCGGTTCAATTAGATGTGCATTCTCATAACCATTGGCCCAAGCCATTGAACGAAAAAACTGATTCATTCTCAACAGGTCTTTGTCACTAGCATCAATCATTTGAATATGACTGAAATCTCGTCTCGGCAGATTAATTTCTATCCTTTGATAAAGATCATGCAGAAATCTCAATTTTTGATGCATATTGAGAGTTTCAAAAGTTTCCATATAACGCTATGTTATGAATCTAGTCGCTGAGATACAAGCTGAAATGTATAATACGCTTTCAAAATTAGATGGATGGTAAGGAGAGTTCAGCATGTCGCAAGATACGTTTGCTAAACGTCGTAAATCGTTAATGTCTGCTTTGGGTGAGGGTTTGTTTGTAATGGCTGGAGCAAGTGAACAAACCCGCAACTCTGACGTACATTACTCATTTCGTCAGAATTCTGATTTTTTCTATCTGACTGGTTTTGACGAACCAGATGCTAGTTTAATTATATCCAATAAAGAAGGAGCTTTACGCAGTATCCTTCTCGTGCCTCCCAAGGATAAGGTTAAAGAAATTTGGGAGGGAATTCGTTTAGGCGAAAAGGGAGCCGTTGAAAGTCTTGGTTTTGATGAAGCTTATTCAAACGAAGATGTTGAGGAAATATTACTCAAGGAACTTGGAAACCATGATCGACTTTTTTATGAGTTTAATCTTGAGTCGAACTTTGATGGATTGGTATTGGACTGTCTAAATCATTTTCGTAATGTTGGTCGCAAAAATCCTGTCTTTCCACGATCGCTTGTTTTCTATCATCGTGAATTGGGTTTTATGCGCCATATAAAAGATGAGAATGAGCAAAATATGATGCGTAAAGCTACCCAGATAACTTGCGATGCATCATATGAGGTTATGCGTAAGTTAAAGCCTGGAATGAATGAGGCCGAAATTCAAGCGATCTTAGAGTATGAATACCGCAAAAATGGCTGCGATTCTGGCTACGGAAGTATTGTAGCTGGAGGAGCTAATGCCACCATTTTGCATTACACTAGTAACAACAGTGTTTTAAAGCCAGAGACTCTGTTATTGATTGATTCGGGTTGCGAATATCAATTCTATTGCTCTGATGTTACTCGTTGCTATCCTGTGGACGGTAAGTTTACTGCAGAGACTCGTGCAGTATATGAAATTGTATTGGAAGCAAATAAGAAGTCTATTGAACAGTCTATCGTGGGCTCAAATCTTAAAAAAGTTCATCAAGCTTCTCTAGATGTTTTGGCAGATGGCTTGAAGGATCTTGGCTTGGCAAGCGGAAGCCTAGAATCTATTCAAAACAATGAATTGAAGCTATTTTATATGCATAATACATCACACTGGCTTGGGATGGATGTGCATGATGTGGGTCAATATGATCACAAAGGTGTGCCAATTTCTTTTGAGAAGGGTATGGCATTCACCATTGAACCAGGCTTATATTTCAATCCAGATTTTTCAGGACTAAATACAAAGTTTGATGGCATCGGCGTTCGTATCGAAGATGACATTATTATTCAATCCGATTGTCCAGAAGTGCTTAGTTTTCAAATTCCGAAAGAAATTCAAGAAATTGAAGATTTTATGGCAAAAAGTTAAGGCATTGAATGAAGGAAAAGGATAGTCTCGAAGAACTCCAAGAATTGCTTAGTAAGGCAGGACTAATTGAAGAGCCTTCCAACCCGTCTGGGGAGCCCTCTAATAAAGAATCTTCAGCAGAACAAGGTCTTGATGAGGAAAATTGGGAAAGAATAGAAGATAAGCCAGCTGAGAAAACGGAGATATCGGAACCCGATCAAATGGTGGAAAACGTGCCAAAAGAGGCCAAAGATATTCCTCCAGAACCTGCTAAAGACCAACGAGCTGATACAGATGTTGTGATCGATGTATCTGCTGACGGTATGTTGGCGTATATTACGGTAGACCCAGGCTATAGAGAAAAGCTGACAGCAGAGTTTTTAGAGAGATTGTTACGCTTTAGAGGGATAGAGTTCGGCCTAAATAAGCGTGCGATAGCGAGAGTGGCGAAACGTTCCCATCAGGGCTTAAGAATCATCAAGGTTTGTATAGCTCAAGGTATGCAACCGGTAACTGGTGAATCGGGCTCTATTCAATATTATTTTGAGACCAATCTAAAGGTTAGACCAAAGCAGCAAAAGTTTTCTAACAATGAATCGGACTCTATGGATCAACAGACCTTCGATGCGATTACTTCAGTACGAGCAGGTCAAATTATCGCTGAAAAAATTAATCCAGTGAACGGAAGTGATGGTATGGATGTTCGCGGGAACGTGATTCCTCATGACCCCGCTGAAGATATTTCAATGTTTGCGGGTCCAAATACGGAGCTTCAAGGTTTCTGTGTGATTGCACTAACTAATGGCCGTGCAATGCTGAATGAATCAGGTACAGTCTCCGTAGCTAAAATTGAGACCGTAGAAATAGAAATATCCCGCGATAATATGGCGGCTTTCATATCTATTAATTCTCTAGGAAGAGATCCGATTACGCCTGAGATAATTGAACAAAAAATCAAGTTAGCAGGCATTCGTTATGGGTTAAATCAGAATGCATTAGAAACTGTGTACCATAGATGTCAAAAGGGTATGAGCACTCGAAAACTATGTATTGCTCAGGGTAAATCACCTGTCTCTGGTAGTGGAGGCAACGTACGGTATTATTTTGAACACGCCACTTTGATGAAGCGTATGCAGCAATCGATTATAGAAGAAACCAAGGAAACCCCTGATTATCGTTCATCTCATGCAATTATGATGGTAAGAAAAGATCAACTCATCGCAGAGAAAATGGATCGCAAAGATGGTGTGGATGGAATCGATGTTACAGGTTTAACAGTTGATTTTTTACCTGTTAAAGATTATCCGTTAATTGCTGGAGTTAATACTGAGTTAAGAGGCAATGAATTATATGCATTATGCGATGGAAGGCCTTCTTTTGATACCTCAGGAACAGTTTCAGTTTTTGAGGAATTTAAAGTAGATGGTGATTTAGATCTAAGAATAGGCAATATTGAATTTTTTGGTGATGTTGAAGTCACTGGTAATGTTTTAGGTGGATTTAAAATTATAGCTGGAGGGAATGTTTTTGTTAGGGGAAGTGTTGAGGGTGCCGTAATTCATGCAGGTAGAAGTATTGTAATTAATGGAAGCTATTCAGGAGGAGAAAAAGGTGAATTGAAAGCGTCTGAAGACGCTTATCTTAGTCATGTAAATTCAGGCATAATTAGAACCAATAGACATTTATTTGTTAAGCGTGAACTGGTAAATGCCACTTCTTATGTGAAGGGTAATCTTTACATGGGCAGTAGAAGTAGCGCGATCATTGGAGGCCATACTTACGTTAGTGGAGAAATGAATGTTTATACTTTAGGATCACCACTTGAAGTCCATACATTTGTTAGTATGGGGCCCCAAGAATTCGCAAAGCAGGATTTGCATGAATTGAAAATCAGTTCAAAGGAGCTAGATCAGCGCTTAGAACTTGCTCAAACAGGCTTGAATAAGATTGAGGATGATGAAGAAAGTGGTCATTTAACCGTTGAAAATCGTAAGCAAATTGGCAAACATCTAAAAGCATCGCTACGTCGCTTGACTGAAAAAAAGTCTGATCTAATACGACGTAAACTGATATTAGAAGAAACATTGGTTAATAATCACACTTCATTTTTGAGAGTAGCAAGGAGAGTTAACTCTGGAGTTCGATTAAAAATTGGCAAGGCCACAGTAAGAATTGAAACTAGTAAAGATAAAGTAGAATTTTTTGAAAATCATATGAATAAAAAAGTAGAAATGCGACCTCTGAATATGGATGTTTTCAGAATGGAGCCTGAAGAATCTGAGAAGGATGAAGAATGAATCAACTAAAAATTACATATCAATTGTGCCTAATGTTCACTATGGCAATTTACAGTTTAAATTGGGCTAGTGAAAAACCGGGGAATTCGCCCGCAGCAAAAATGAAAATGGTGGTAAAAAAGATAAAGCAAGAGCAAAAATATGATTTATGGAATTCTCAAAACAAGTTGCTAAATGAAGTCCGTCAGCAGCGACAATCTATGCAACAACGTTTGAATATGGTTTTTGGGCAAAATCCTAACTTGGCGCAGTTTTTTGAAGGATACAAACAATCGGTATCTAAAGAAATTAGTTTTCACAAGAAGTTATTGTCGGAGACATGGCAAATAATGCCTGCTTTGAAGAAAAAGGCTCTTGATGGAAAGGCAAGTAAAGAAGAGTGGTCACTATTAGCTAAAATACATGGTTATTTGGATGATCAGGAAGCTAAAATTGATGCCTACTATGCTGCCTACAAAATATCGGCATTAAATAGGGCTGAAGAGGAAGATCTGGCTCGTACTTTGAAAAATATGAATCGCATAGTGGAATCGATAGTGTCTTGGTCCCGTTTGATTGAGATGCCTGGTTCCACAAGTGCTCAAAAAAACGAGTATAGATTCGAGATGGCAAACGCTAACTTTTATGTTCAAAGATTTGATTCTGCTCTAACAATTTTGGATGAGCTTCGTAAAAACCCGCAATGGAAATCAAAAACTCAACGTCTCTATCAATCTATTACTGAGACTAAGAAAAATTGGGCTGATGAGCTTGAATATCAGAAAAAAGATAAAAATCTTCCTCGTGTAGAAATGCAAACCAGTAAGGGTCGGATAGTAATAGAATTATTCGAAGATGATGCCCCCAATGGGGTAGCTAATTTTATTAGTTTGGTAGAAAAAAAATACTATGATGGCCAAAAGTTTCATCGTGTAATTCCTAATTTTATGGCGCAAGGTGGAGATATCAATAGTAAGAATGATAATCCCGCTGATGATGGTCAAGGTGGCCCCGGTTATACTATTAAAACAGACCTCAATAAACGAAAACATTTTCGCGGTAGTTTTTCCTATGCTAATGCGGGTTTAAATACGGATGGTAGTCAATTTTTTCTGTGTGTTATCCCAACTACGTGGCTTGATGGAAGGCATGCAGTTTTCGGACGAATTATCGAGGGTCAGAGCGTAGCTGATTCATTGGTAAAGAATGATGAATTAACAAAAGTTAAAATTTTGTACAAAAGAAACCATTCCTACGAGGTGAAGAAAAATAGCTAGAGTAAATTCTATATTCATTCTCAGCCTGGTCTCTCTTAGCAGTATTTTTTTGCTTGGAGGATGTATTCCAGATGCAGGTAAAGTTGAGGTTCGCTTTTCTTCGGGGAAGCCGCATTACCGCTTTTCTCGTTTCGTTAGAAAAAACGGTCAGGAATCAATAAAAGGGGATTACGAAGAGTTTTATAAAGACGGGAAGCCTCGTTTTCTGGTGGAATTTGCTAAAGGTCAGATCCATGGGGCAATCAGAACCTGGAGTAATTCGGGTCAACTGAATCGTGAGGTCTACATCCTTAATGGTCTTTTACATGGAAGTTATAAAGATTTTTTTGAGAATGGTTCTCCAAAAGTAATTGGTAATTACTTAGAAGGAAAAAAACACGGTGTATTTGAATTTATCAATGAAGATGGTGCAATCCTAAGCAAAGAAGAATATATAAACGGACTTGCGGATGGTGAGTTTATGCATACATATGATGATGGTTTTCCTCGTGAGCGTAGTATTTATTCAAAAGGAAATTTAGTCTCTCAGATTAAATATAATGAAGAGCAAATTTTTTCTATTTATAAACAACAAATTAACGGAAGTTTGGTGGATTTTGAAGTCGAGCTACATGAAAAAAAATTTGAGCCAAATGGCAATAAGAAGTGGCATTATGCAATTGCTCGTAATGGTCCTTATAAAGGTAAAAAAGTTGGTTACGAGCGTCATTGGCACAAGAATGGTGTTATGGCAGAAGAGGCTGAATGGAAAGAGGGACGACTTAATGTTAAGCGTCGATGGACATCAGCAAAAGCTTTAATAAGTCTCGAGAAATTAGAAGGTGAAAAAGTTAATCGAAAACTGTGGTATCCCACGGGTAATCCAAAGAAAGAAGTTAATTTATTAAATGGTAAAAAACATGGTATTCATAAAAGGTGGCATGCAAATGGCAAACCATATGTGAATGAATATTATTCTTCGGGCTTACGGGAAGGTCACTATGAAGAATTTGATCAATCTGGAAACTTGCGAGTTAGGATTAACTACTCTGCTGGAAAAAAAGAAGGTAAGGCTTTTTTATACTATAAAAATGGAAAGAAGCGCGAGGAGCGAAGTTACAAAAATGATAAATTCCACGGCCCTCTATCTCTTTGGTATAAAAATGGCAAACCAGAGCAGATAAGTTCCTTTAAGAATGGTGAAAAAGAGGGTGTTTGGATTTCTTATTATTCCGAGGGTTCAAAAAGAGCGGAAGTAACTTATAAATACGGTTCTATACAGGGGACAATGAAAGAATTTTATCCTAACGGAAAACTTAAACGTCGAGTAAATTACAAACGGAATCTTAAAGATGGAATCTTTGAATATTTTGACCCTCAAGGAAAACTATTAGAGAAAAGTAACTACAAGCGCGACCGATTGCATGGCGTGCGAACTTACTATACTTCTACAGGTAATGTTATTGAAACTTATAGTTACATAGATGGAGAACCCCATGGAAAAGCAAGAGTTTATTATCCGAGCGGTCATATGAAGCGCGAGATGAGTTTTAAGAAGGGAAAGCTACATAATCAATTATTGGACAAATATTCCAATGGGCGCCAAGCTCGAAATTGCAATTATAGTAGCGGAATTAAGCAAGGTTTTTGTTTGTATTATGATGAGCAAGGTAATGAGTTATTTCATAAGGATAAACAAGCAGAAATAGATAAGCTTTTTCTAATAAAACCTCAATATTTATTCAGTTCTGAAGAGTGATCAAAGGGATCTTTAGATTCACAAATAAAATAGTAGTCGATTATAAATAAGTTCAGATTTCTGTACTCTTACAAATTAGTAAGATTGAAGCTTTGACTGGTACCTTCCCATATTTGATTTCGGTTAAATAATTTAAGCTTATGCAGATTTAAGGTGTTGCTCAGGAATCTTATTTTTAACATTTGTTACATTATTATCTTTATCAAAATATACCAGTGTTGGATTATGTAATTCGGCTTCAGATTCATCATATGAACCATAAGTACAAATGATTAAAATATCTTCAACTGAAGCTTTATGTGCTGCAGCACCATTTACGGACAAAGTTTTTGAGCCAGCCTCAGCTAAAATCAAGTAAGTCGAAAACCTCTCACCATTGCTTACATTATATAATTCAACTTTTTCATATTCTTGCATTCCCGCTAATTCAAGAAATTCTTTATCAACAGCACAGGAGCCTTCATAATCTAATTCAACTTGCGTAACACTAATGCGATGAAGCTTTGATTTGAGTAATATTTTTTTCATAAGTGTAGAAGTATAGAGAAATATTACAAATTATTAAAGTTTTGACTGCTATCTCCCCATATTTGATTTAGGTTAAATAATTCTTTGCAAAACTGGGAAAGCGAGTTTCATGAAGGTACAATTTTAGTTATTCCGTTCAATTTATACTTCAGGAGGAGGGTCCATGAAGACTTCTTGTTTCATAAACGGTGAGTGGGTAGAACCAATTGGTGAAAATTTTGTAGACAACCTAAACCCTGCGAACCCTGAGGATGTAATTCAGAGCTTTAAACCAGCGGGAAAACGAGAGGTTGAATTGGCAGTAGAAGCCGCCAAAGCTTCTTTAGATATGTGGAAGAACACCCCTGCACCATCTCGAGGAAGAATATTGCTAAAGGCAGTGGAAATATCGCATCGTCGAGCTGAAGAAATTGCACGAGTCATGACAAGAGAACAGGGAAAGGTTTATCCAGAGGCTCTTGGTGAAGTTAAAAAGGGAATCAATTTGTTGGAATACTATGCTGGAGCAGGTTTTAGATTAGAGGGTCAATCTCTCCCATCAGAATCCCAGGATTGTTTTACCTATACCATTCGTAGACCTTTGGGGGTTGTTGGATTGATTACGCCGTGGAATTTTCCTTGGGCCATTCCTGTTTGGAAAGCTGCTCCTGCACTTGTTGCTGGTAATACTGTAGTTTTTAAGCCCGCTGAATTAACTCCAGGAACAGCAGCTTTAATGGTAGAAATATTTGAAGAAGCGGGCTTACCTGCGGGTGTATTAAATATGGTTGTAGGTAGAGGTTCAGTTACTGGTGAAGCTATTCTAAATCATCCTAATATAAAGGCGGTCTCCTTTACAGGCTCTAATGAAATCGGACAGCATGTGATTAGTACCTGCGCATCACAAATGAAGAAGGTGACTTGTGAACTAGGGGGTAAAAATGCGCTTATCATAATGGAAGATGCTGATGTGGATGCTGCCATAACGGCGACTTCTGTTGGCGCTTTCGGTTCAACTGGTCAGCGTTGTACAGCTACTTCCAGACTTCTTGTGCATCGCTCCCTTCGTGAAAAGGTGATGGAACAGCTCAAAGAAGCGGCGAAGGGTTTTGTACCAGGCGAGAATGTTGGGCCGAGCGTTGATTCAAAACAATATAAAAAGGTTCTTGATTATATTGAAATTGGCAAAA
>CAZYUV010000023.1:0-19966 GCA_964650625.1 uncultured bacterium | reverse complement strand
AGTCACCCAATACATCGATAATATTCAAATTCATTTTAGAATTTACGAAATCAAATAGCCTGTGCTTGCCATGGGCATAGGTATATAAAGTGCGATCTTTTAACTTCCACTGAAATTTGTCTTTTTTCAGATATATTTCCAAGAAAGAATCTTCCAGAGGGACGTCGTAGAGCTTTAGATCACCAGAATTTACTGTTAACTTAACGGTGAGTTCCGGCTCAAAATCTACTTTTAGTTTGCCCTTAACTTCACCACTCAAGGGTAAATCTGGAATTCTTTGTTTGAAATAGGCTAAATCAAACTCGTTTACATCAAGAATGATACCGCCCTTCTTTTTTAAAAAATCCATTTCGAAATGAAACTGACCATCACTAAGAGGTAAGTTCATGTGCCAAGTCCAAAGATTACGATCACTTTTCTTGTTGTAACTAAAATGAAGGCTTTCTATGGGTAGACCTGCCACTTCAACTTCAAAAAAGTCCCCGGTTGCACTGAGTACGTAATCTTTTTCTGCAAAACGTATTTCACCACCAAACATAACATTCGCTCTACCCCTAACCCCCAAAGTCTTGGAACGACGCTTTAAGGGTTCTATATCACGGATACTCACTCCGTCGCAGGTCATTGAGAAGAGGAGCTTTTCACGGTTAAGAAATCCACGAACCTTATCTACGAAGGCACCCATGTATGAGCCACCCCGTGATTCAAAGGTCAATTCCAAATCATCTGCAAAAACATCAGAACTAATGGGCTCAATTCTTATGTCTTTCAAATAGAGAGGCGTAGACAAATATTTTAATGAATGTACTACCATCGGACTAAAGTTCAGTCGTTGCTGATTACCTCTAATCCCAAAACTAACTTCACCGCGTAAATCATCGGATAACTGGTCAAATTTAAGTACTTTGAATAATCGGTGTACCTCTAGATTTTTGAAATTAATCGAATAGCGATGTTTATTTTTAGGGTCATATCCGTATGACCAATCTACATGAGAACCTAAGAACATACTTTGCGAATGCTCTAACTCAAACTTCTCCTCTGTCCACTTAGCCCTCAGATAAAGATCCTTTAGCTCAAAGCCCTCGAATTTTACAAAATTCGAAAATAATCGACCTTCACCATTTAAGGCATAGTAAATACTTTTCCCATCTTTCAACTGTGCTTGTTTTGCTCCAGACCCAATTAGATCGCGATGCTGAGAAAACTTTAATCTAGACTCTAAAGTTACTGATCCGTCATAACTTAAACCTTTCATAGTCACAAGATTTTTGACAGGCGTTCCTTCACTTAAAATAGCCAATTCACCTCCATTATTTTGGAGGTCGAAAAGTAATTCCAAACTGATCGGAAGATTCGAGTCACTACTTGAGGAGTGAAAATCTTTGGCTGATGCTCTAAGCCGGACTTGTTTAGCATCCCATTCTAAAGAACCCTCAAATCGAATTTTATCGTTAATCTTTAAGTCATACTCATCTAGAAACTCCCGATTAGTAAATAATAATTCGAGAGGATTTTCTAACTGAAGGTTATAGAAAACCATTCGAGAACATTCAACAGTTTCAAACCATTTAAGCCCATTAGCATTTTGGCTTAAAGAACTTTGACCAAATAGAGAAATCAAATTCTGAAGAAAGTCATCAAAGTTTTTTACATATACTTTTAAATCATTAAGTTTGGCTTGTTCGATTTTTAATCGGCGTTGAAACAAATCATAAGGATTGATTCTAAGATAGAGGCTGCCTAGCTTTGTAACAGGATTTGATTCCTTTATCGCAGTAATACCTATATCTTGTATCAGAAAACCAGTAAATAAATTCCCTTCAATTTGACCACAGGACACCATGTAATTTCGATAGGCTTTACCATGTACTGCACCTGCAATTAAATCTAAAAATAAGGCGTTTGCCACCGAGCTCAGAAAACAGCACAAACCCACAAAGCTTACAAAGCTAATAAAAAAATACTTCTGTATTTCTCGCGACTTTCTTAGCATGAAACTAAAATAATGATCTATAAAGAAAATTTTCGTCAATTTCTAATCTACATGCAAGTGAAAGCTTGGCTGTAATTCGCAGGTTGTTAAAAATAGTTAATGTATCGCTCAATTTTGCTTTTTCTCGTACTTTGTGGACCTATATATCCGGATGCATGGCTTCATGAATTTAAAAGTCTAATACAACAAAACAAATTTAGTATCGCCCTGAAGAAACTAAAAGTTCGATTTGATGCCAATAATAAAAAATTGAAGCCTATTGAGAATAAACTATTGTCTTACTATTACTTTCATCGCTCACTGTACCAACGAAAACAAGGTCGACTTAAAGCTGCATCACTTGATATGGATTTAGCACTAGCTGCAACGCCAGGAGATATTGAGATTCAAAAGTCCAGAGCCCATCTCTATGTAGAATCTAATCAACTATCTGATGCCCAGCAACTTATTGAAACTTTCATAACTAAATTACAAGGTAATGATCGACGAAATTTCAACCTCATATTTTCAAATTTACTGATAAAACAGGAGATGTTATTCCAAGCCGTTCAAGTACTCAGAAATCATCAACTGGAATTCCCCAATCACATACCTGCCCTCGTCGAGCTGGCTAGACTTTATCTAAAGCTAGAACACTATGAAAACGCAGCTGACACATACAAACTGTTAATAAATCTGGAACCTTCAAAAAGGTTTCATGAGGGCTTACGAAAAGCGAAGCATGGTATTGAAGTTAGCTTAAAAACGGTACATTCCTACTCAGCTTCCTTTAAGATTAGAATCGAAGATAAACATTTCGAAAAATACTATCCACTAATATTCGAGGAACTCGAAAATTGTGCCAGTAAACTTAATCACGTTTTTGGGTATGAACCTCGTGGACTTGTTCGAATCTTATTTTTGAATAACACAGATTTTCAAAAATGGGACCACCTCAGCAATTATGTACAGGGAATAAGTGATGGCGAGAGCTGGCAAATTCGGATTCCGATAAACACAGTGCAAAATTTTGAGAACAAAAACATTTTGATTAATACACTTCACCACGAGTATAGCCATCATATGGTGAGACTTATAACAAGGGGAAAAGGCCACATCCCAATGTGGTTTCACGAAGGTCTCGCCAGATTTTTAGAGCCTCATCGAGATCACATTTACGAAAAAAAAATATTACAAAACCTAGCCCGTGAAAACCTACTCTTCAGACCAGATAATGTACCCGTCAGCTTTGGTATGCATTCAAAAAGCCATGAAGCTTATGTACAATCTGTTTCAATAGTTGATTTCCTAAATAAGATAAAATGCTTAGATTATTTAATTGCCAGTCTTTCTGAGTTTACGGAAGGTGCCAAATTTTCCGATAAATTGTTAGAAACATGCGTACTTGATGAATCCAAGCTATTAAATCAATGGCAAAATTGGATTACTCAACAAATAATTGAGGAGAATAGTGAGCATTGAAGCAATAAGAGATTCGGGGCTAGCTAGTCTTGCCAGCGGTTTGAGACGCATTCTCTATGACCCTTTCAAAGATACAAACAACTTGAAACGAGGTGATGAGGGAAGATTTTTGCCAACTGCAGAAGGTTTACAATTTACACCCAAAATCATTAGTTCAAAACTCGAGAGTAATCATGCCGTTTTAAAGCGTAAACTAGGTAATAGATATGTAGCCAAAGTTAAAGTTGAAGGTAAGTTCTCAGCAGCTAAAGCCGCTAATGTTGGATTCATCCTAAAGAAGCAAAATGAAGACAACAAGCTTGCTATCAATATGCAATCAAATGGCCAAGTTCGACTCATTAAATTCGAAGATGGAAAAAAATCTATTTTGCAGTCGGTGAAATTAACTGATCCTCCCACTGACGAATTTGAAATGGCCGTAAAAGTTGATAACCGTAAAATAAGCTTTATGGTCGATGGAAAAGAAGTTTTCGAGACTTCCGATAACAGCTTCAGTGGAGGAGAGTTTGGTTTTGGCTCTTTTAGGGGAACTAATCGATTTAGAGATTTGGAAATCTTCAGATAAACTTAAAAAGTGGTAGCTAGTTCTAAAAAAGTTCCGCGAAAAAAGGAATCAAATCCAACTTCAGAGACAGTATCTGTATCTGTTCGCATTTGATAATCGTTACGACGATAACCAACTCCTAGCTCCAAACTATCGAAAAGTTTAGATAAGCTTACCGGAACTTTTTGTCTATACTCCAAACCAGATCTTACTCCAGAGGTATTTACACCTCCAATATGAAATTTTGTGGCCAAAAATTGAAACATTAATTTACCAGTACGCCACGGAAAATAACTAAATTCATAACCTAGGATTGGTTGCATAGTAACTTCCGAATAAGTCGTTCGCCGACTGCCGTCAACGAAACTTAAATCATGAAAATTAGTCCTTAAGCCTCCCAGCAAATTTACCGAAGCATCTTGTCGACTAAATAATGATTTTCTGACATATGAGTCCAAATGTGATATCCGGGCAGCAAGATCACCTCCCGTATCGAACAATGTATTCTTGACTAAGAAACTACCTTGAACACGAGATGAGAACTCAGTGGAAATGAAATCCGTTTGAACTTCATATTTTCCCGGTCTAAAACGAGCTTGGACTCTTACCGCCTCTGGGTCGCTATCTTCAAAAGAGCCCTTTTTTTCATAACCCGTTTTTCCATTTGTCTTACTTGAGATAAATGGCGCTACTGATACGTCTTGAATCAATTGATAAGTTTCTTTCTTCTGATCAAATAAGCTCTTACCTTCCTCAAATTTGACAGGTTTACCTTTAGCGTAATCACGAAAATAATCAGCTCTAAAGTTTTTATGCTGCTCGAAGTCCATCTTCAGATGATCACGTTCCAACCTAAACGAAAAAGGAACTAGTCGTGGAGGATCTATGATTCTCCCTGATTTCCGATCCCAAGAACGAATCGCCGTCACTTTTCCAAGTTTATTGTAGTAAATTTCAATAAAGCCTCGATGATTTTGTACTAAATCTTTACTCAGAACTTGGGCATAAACCTTCTGATCTAACTTCTGTTTTTGACCAGTATGTTTATTGTAGACTATCCGTTTATGAATTAATCCGTCGCGAGTGTAGAGGGTTTTAACTTTGAAGTCTCTGGAGTCACTCCAACGCACTACAAATTCTTTGGAGAAATTCTCATCGGCATATATAACTTTATCCCAGTCAATTGATTGAATCGTAAGCTCTTCATCCTCCACATCATATAGTTCGATCGCGCGCACTTCATCCTTACTAAGTAATATTTCACCGACTATCCTACCGTCCTTCTTAAAGGCCTTCTGCGAAATAAGCTTACCCTCATAGTCATATTTCATTACTGCCAAGTTATTAAGATCCTCATACCTTTCCTCAACAATATTTTCTCGACTAATAATTTCAGGATTATTGATCTCTTTGTTGGAGTGCACGTCGTAGACCAATGACGTTACCAACTTTTCACCTTCATATATTCTTATAGTACGATAGTTTAAAGTTGTTTCTGTATGAGCGATCTGACCCTGCTTCAAATGTACTCTCGCGGCCTCGGAGGGCAGCGCAAGACACAGAAACAATAAAGTAAAATGTACAAAAATAATCCTAAATGCAGAGTCCACTAAATCTGTATTCGTCCATTCACTTCTAGCAATGAACAAATTAGGATGATTTAGGGGGTTTTTGTTAGCTAAAACAATCTATACGCCAAGTTTTAACGGAGGAAAGTACTCTGATTTTCAAGAAAATCAGCTAATCCACTATTCATATCTCTTTGTTTCTAAACTCCCAACAATAGAGCCGTATACCCAACACCCACCGCCAAAACAAACCCTGCCAAAGAAATAAATAATGCATCTTTTTTGTTCTGAGCAATTAATGGAAAAATACCGTCTCCACTTGTTGCAATTGCTGCGGCTAATAAAGCGGCTAGGGGAAAGTTAGGAATCGTAACGAAAGCTGCTGCTACAGCAATCATCCCCCCACATCCAGGAGTAGCCCCTATGAAAGCTGCCAAGAAAACTAAAGTAAGTGGTGAGGACTGCATCCATAGATCAAACCTTTCAGGACCTACCAACACATCAATTATGTAGTTACAAATAAAAAGTCCAATAAATACGTACATCACAACCATCGTCAGGTCAGCCACTGAGTCAAGTAACATAGCTTTAAAATCTCTAGAGTTAACGGCACAATGAGATTCTCCAAGAATCAATCTGCATACAAGATGATAGACTATACTGAACACTGCCAGCGCTATTGCCACCCAAACTGTCAAATCTGCGATAGCATCAATACCTCCGCCCCACAAGGCCATGATTGACCCAGGCGCCAAAAAGATAGCCATTGCTAAAATCAAGTAGAAACCTATGACTTCAACAAACCCGCGAACAATAAAATTAGTAGACTGCTTATTCTGTTCTTCAGAAATTTCTTCAGTAAGTAAATCTGCATTCGATCTGAACCCAAATCCATCTACCATATAACCAACAATAGCACCCAAGACAAAACCTACAGCATTCACTATTAAGAATGCTGTTAAATTTCCGGCAACATCAGATTCATCGGAAGCACCTAACAAGACGAATGAGCCTTCTCCAAGAGTCGTAACGAAGGCAGCAAATAAAGCCCCAAAAGAAACCTGACTATTTTTGTACATTGTTGAAATAACAATAGTGCCTCCGCAACCAGGAATAACACCCAGAAAAGCACCTATTATGGGTTGTGCCCACTTTGGTCCAATCTGAACCGCACCCTTAATCTTATCTTTCAATACAAAAGTAATTAGACCAACACCAATTATTGAAATGGCGACATATCCACCAATAACACCAGCAGCTTCAAGATTGTCTATCGTAAAAGACCATAAATCCATAACTTACCTACTACCTGCATTCATTTTTTAATAAAAATAAAGGTCGATACAACTCTAAAAAATAGAAACAAAGTACCGGGCGCCATTTACTTAATAGTGGCTAATTATAAATAACCGATTTTTCAAAGTTGCAAATGAAAATCAATTTCAACTAGATACAGCAATATCCAAAAATCGTCAAGTATCAATCCAAAAATAATCGACTTACAAGTCTAAGTGCATGGACTTTTGACCAAAAGATGTTTGAAAAGAGAATTGAGGGTCAAACTGATCTCCTAGTGATCGCTCAGGACCGGTTAAAATTGAAGATTCATTACGTTCCCAGATACAGTGAGGCACTCGTTTCGTTGGATGACCCCTTAAAAAGCATTTAACGCAACCTCCATCTGAGTAGATCTTTAGAAGAAAATTTTCATACTCCAATTTAATAGATTCATTTAAAAATGACTTGAACCATCCTAAAGGCTCTATCACAGATCGAAAGCGTTGAACTCCAAAAGGTCCTCCACGATGAAAATCAGTAGACCTTAAACGATAGTCATAAAACCATATACCGCTGAGCATTTTTTCCTTATGAAGAGCAAGAATTACGGGAAGCATCTCATGCATAAACTGATTGGGCCAAGGAAGGTTAATTTCAGATATCCAGCACTCTGAAGCTTCTTGAAATAATTTGCGATAATGAGCTTTCCAATAATTTAAAAACTCTAGTGGACTACGACCACTAACCTTAAGATTAGAACCATTAAATTGGGGGTAATCGAAATATAGATGACGATCTATATTTTTTGAAAATTGCAAATTACAAATCTGATCATCACCATCCAGCTGATAGTTAGACAAAAAGATACGATCTGTATAGCCTTTTTTCTGCAAAACATTCCTAAATAATGAACCCACTCTCAGCATCTTTTTACATGCATCATTTGATATTACAGAAATATCACTAGAAATTTCAGCGTATAGAGAGTTTTCATTAAATAAACAAATTCCTATTAGTTTATCGCTCTTGAATAATGGCTTATCATCTAAATAAAAACTGCTTAACCAATCGATTATTTGATTGACTCGATTTTGAAGCTCAACTGAGCTATAAACCAACTGTTTCCATCCATCCCCAACTACTTCCCCTGTACTTAAAGTCGTTTTCAATGGCCAAGATAGAATGTCTAAGGATAATGTAAAACCGAAATCTATCAAATCATCTAGAAAACCTTGGAGTGTAGCTTCAAAGTAGGAGTTAAAATCCAGAGATTGCACTAACCGAGTCAGCTTATGCAACCGGACACTCTCAAAGCCATCTGTTTTTGCCTGGCGTAGTAATGACCTTCTCTGCTCACGGTCAAGCTCCAAAAAAAGATACTCGGCCTCAACATTTACACCGAGAACACCCGCCCATTCACCAGTAGTTGATTTCATTGGATCAGTCGCAACCCTTAGAGGCCACAGACTATCTAAGGGAATTGTTGCTGGCCCTACTAATTTACAAAACAAAGCTTGCTCACCTGAAAGTCTAACTCTATACCTTATACTTCCACTGGGCTGAGGAAAGTTATGGTTAAGCTTTTGCCATGTAAATAAATCTCCATTCGCATCGATTTGACTAATTTCCCAACCTTGATGTGGATGATAGATCTCTACTTTATATGGCCCTCGACCTAACAAATAGAGAGAAAACGATTGGGCAGGCTCTAACAACTCAACGCTTGCTTCGAAAGTTCCAGTGCTACTTACCCCACCAGCTAGACAATAACCTTGCTCAGTGACCGCTAACTGCAACTCCCCATCAAATCTACCATGCACTAAGGTAGGGTTATTAATTTGGAACAATACTTCTTGTTTGCCTAAACTCTGAACTGAACTCAACGAAGTTTTCTGAAAAAATTTAAGGTCTGCTGGAGAGTTATCAGCAGCACAAAAAACACATGCGAACAAATGTGAATGCAGAAGTAAAAATAACCACCGCAAAATCATAGATTGCTATCGAAAAATTATCAATCTTGCCAAGACCATCAAGGCTAAAACTCCTACAGCCATAATAGTTAGCATATTCCAGCGGAGGCGATTGGTGACTTTTTCGAGTTCTTTCGGATCTTCAACTACAATCACATACCAATCAGGTAAGGTAATTCTATCAACTAATTTCAGTGAGCAAAACGAAAGCAACTCTCTTTCTCCTCCAACAAATCTTTCAAATCCACCTTGCTTAGCCCTCTTAATCCTAAACAAATCTTTGCTTGTTAATGACCAACCTCCATTACGAGGCAGCATGACCCGGCCCTGCTTATCAACTAACAGAATATGGCCGCCTTTGGAACGTACTACGCCGGAAGCAAAATTGAACAAAGTTTCTAGTGAAACTTTAGCCTCAAGTATCCCGGGAAATATTTTTTTTCTGCGCTCGCTGAGCGTCTGAATCCACGAAATATAGAATTTGTCCCTACTACTGAAGGGCTCACTGAAATAATCTTTTTTATTCCTGTAGACTTTTTGCAGACTTAATGACTGCCCTAAAGTAAATGAATCTCGAGTCATAGGAAACCGTAAATTGTGATAATCTATAAATTTGTTTTCCGAATCGTTAATCAACTTTCGAAAGTCTTTAGGCTTTTTATGCAGTCGGACTCCCGCTATGACCTCGTCACTCTCAAAATTGTATCGAAAATAGTCTCGAACCTTTTTTTGATTAAAATCTTCTTTTAGAATATATCTGGAGAAACCTTCCATACGTTTGCGTACTTGCCTAAGTTCCGCCGAAATTTGTCGCGCAACTAATATACCCACGTCACGATTGCTCTTGAGAAAAAGAGAATGAAAAAACTCTCTTTCAGATTCAATCGCTCGCGTACTCGTGTAATACAAAACGAATGTACCTAGACAGATGCTTAGAATCCATAAGAGGAATTTTTTCCACATTTTATTCACCAATCACCTTTCGGTGTCGATCCATGAGTTAACAAGTGGTCAAAGGATGCGATTATGATATGTCCTGTATGTGAGAAAGGTCAAATGATCAAGGTAAACAAACAGAACATGAAGCATGCCCAAGCTCATCAAATAAAATGCGTTAGTTGTGGATTCACATCTTATTACCATTCTATTAAAGCCGCTTAAGCTCAAGCCTTCAAATGAGCTTGACATGAACCTTGCACACCACACCTTTATTACGTTGTACAATTTCTCGATGGACTTCGATCTCGCGATTGTATAGAGTCATCAAAAGATGAATAGTAGCCTCTCCGTTGGAATCCGTAGACCGCGAAAACTTTAAGGGATCTCCTTCTTCTCCCTCTAAAATCAGACCTTTCACCTTGGGAGCATCTGTAGGCATAACCAACTCGAAATGCAGCGGAACATTACGATGAGGAACTTGATCTTCATCCATTAATTGAACAGTCACTGGCACCAAGGTTTTTTCATCACTCAAGCGATGCTGGACTAATCTAGGTTTTTGTACTGGTCCAACTTGATGAGCCATTGGCGAGTCACTCTCAGTAAAAAAGTCTGTATTGGCACTAACTTGATAACTATGATCTTCCAAATCCTGAGTTCTTTCCATGTAGATTTCAGTTTGATTAATTCCTGTGCTAAAGTCACCTTCAGCAAATACTCGCTGCTTTGTCCGTCGCATGGTACGCTCAGCTAATAACTTTTCGCCCTCATAATATTGTGCAGCCTGCTCAAAAATTCTCTGGTTACGTAATTTTCTTAAATAATCTTGATCATCCTCGACCCATGCAAGAGTTTCCTTCTTAAGTACAACATTTTGTGGTTGAGAACCCTCTTTAATTATACCTTTCTGATAAGAAAGAATCACTTCGGAATGAATGGGCTGCATCTCTTGATAAAAGGATCCAAAATCTTTCTTGGCAACATCATGACTATCTATTCTAGTCTCGTTCAAGTAAGCGTTCATGCCCTTAATCTTAGCCCGCTTTCCCAAAGTCTCTAATACAACTTTATGCCCCTTCCATTTTGAAGCATTTTTTGACATCTGAACCACTAAATCATCGAAACTTTTTCGAGACCGTGCTCCCTCAGGACTATCAATTTCAGATTTACCAATAACAACCCTCTTGTCTTCGCTAGTTTGATGATTCATTCGCTCAACCTGAACAAAAAAATCACTAAACTCTTTATCTTTCCGTTTGTCATTCCAATCAAAAGTTGGATCACGACGTTGAGCTTCCTCCAACTGATCATGAAATTGATCCAGAGTATTTCTACCCAGAACGGGGGTAAGTCTCTTTAAAGGCTTATTTTCATCCTTCAAATTAGAATCAACTTCCTCAACAAAATTTGAAAACTGATCATCTAATGGTTCTCTACTAGCTCTGAGAGACATTAAGTTTCTGGTTTTCTTGATTGATTGAGCCAATTTCTCCTGATCTTCATCAAGTTCGTAGCGAGGGTCACCAGGATTTATAAACGTAGGATAATCATCTACTTCTGTTTCCATTTTTGCGTCAATTAGGACTGGAAAATGAACCTTCTCGATAATCACCAAATTATCTTCGATGACTTTTATGCGATCATCTACACTGATAACAAACTCTTTCAAGGAGTTTACAACTGCAAATTGCGACCGAACTGTTCTCAAGTCTTTCAATCTAGCTTTCATCGAATTAATTTTACGCCGCAATTTTTCTTTTGTACGAGACTTCCTTAAGTTCGTAGCTGACCGTGATAAAACATCCTCTATTTCTAAAACTTCTTCGTGATTATCCTCAACTATACTGGCCATCTCGTGCATAATCTGTTTAATCTTGCCGACTTCTTGAGATGTAAAGCGAGGCTGAGAGCTAAACAAAACACCAGTCATAATATAAACCAGAGCGAGGATTCGAATACAGTACCAGAACATAGTTTACTTATCGTATTAGAAATGCGAAGTGTTTATGAACAGCGGCCTATCAACTGGTTATTTTTGATTTATCTCAACGTAAACAGACGAAAAAGGACATAAACAATCAAAAAAAAATCAAAAAAAATGACAAAATGCTAATTTCCTAAACCTTGTCAGCCGATATTATTTTGTAAGCGGTGATTGGACTCGGCTAGAAACGTTACTCCTATTTAAAAATCAGAGATGGTTGTAGGTTGGCATATTAAGGAGGAATCATGGAGGCACAATCAGGTTTAGCATTGTCTACCGGACTATTGTCTGGAATTGATTCAGCCCAACTTGTCGATGCTATGACAGCACGACAAAAAATACCAATTCAAGCTCAAGAAGTTAAACAACATGAGCTGCGAATCAAAAAAGAGGAATATCAATCTGTAAACTCTGCTGTTTTTGGAGTTGAAGATTCCCTTCTACAATTGTCATTAAACTCAACATTCAACCAGAAAAAAGCTAAATTTAGTACGGAAGATATTGTCAAAGTAACTCCTACAACGGATTCGACTCCTGCTACCTATGAAATAGTAGTCAGCCAGCTAGCTAAAGCAAACAAAATTGCCAGTAATCAGCAGACCGGAACTGATGCTGTTGTCACTACTAGTGAAGCAACAATATCAATCAACGGAACCTCTTTAATCGTTGGCGAGAATACTAATCTTGGAACTCTGAAAGACTCAATTAATAGCTTAGCAAGCACAACCAATGTCAGCGCAGAGATTATTGATAATCGAATAATTTTGGAAAGTACAGTCACAGGAGCAGGAAATAATATGACTCTTGTTGACGATACGGGAACGCTTTTTGCAGATTTAGGATTGGTTAGTGGTGGAGCAAACGAACTGCAAGTTGCTCAGGATGCTCAGTTTACTGTTGATGGATTGACCGTGAACCGAAGCACTAATACATTCAATGATGTGATAAGCGAATTAAATTTCGAGCTAAAAAGCACAGGTTCAACAACATTGGAAATTGATTTCGATACAGATAATACACGTACAAAGGTCGAGGATTTTGTAGAAAAATTTAATTCCGCTATAGAGCTTATATACAACAAAGTGAATGCAGAGCGCGATTTCAAACTCAAAGGCTTGAACAAGGATGAACTCGAATCTATGAGCCAGGAAGAAATTGACGAGCGTGAAAACAGTATGAGAGAGCAGATATTATCGAGTGACTCTCTATTACAAGGCCTCTACAATAAACTTCGTAGCATAAGTTACTCTATTGTGGAAAGTACGGGACAGTTCGGTGGCTTGAATGATATTGGCATAAGTACCGGTAAAGTTGGCTCAAATAAGGATCAAACTAAAGTTGGTAAATTAGTAATACATGATGAAGCCAAATTCAGTGATGCACTGGACACGAATATGGAAAGCGTCAGATTACTATTTAATTCTGAAAAATTAACAGAGGACGATTCTGATAAAAAAGTTGGTCTAGCAGAGAGATTCAAACTCGATTTACGAGAATATACTGAATATAATGGTATTCTTACTCGAAAAGCTGGTAGAGCAGATCAACCGTCGGCTTCTTTAATAGATATAGAAATTGGTAACATACAAGCCGACATACTCTTTAAGAATAGGAATCTGCTTAAATATCAAGAAACATTACTTCGAACATTCACTAACATGGAAACCTCACTTGCTAAACTACAGGAACAATCTAGTGCTCTAACCCAAGCTGGTGGTTTTTAAATTGAAATCATGGAAATTTTAGTTAATCAAAAAAAGATAAGTATAGACACAAGCGGAATTAATACGCTTCAAGAACTCGTAAAAACTATTGAAGAACAAATTTTGAATGAATTGGGTCACGTTTTAACTCAAGTAGAGGTCAATCAAATAAGTCTAAGTGATGAACAAGAGATTGAATATGCTCAATTCCCAGTAACCCAAATTAAACATCTATCAATAAATTCATGCGCCCCCCATGAATTGGTTCTGGGTGGACTGCAAGACAGTTTACAGATGCTACCACAAATAATAGAGACCCTAACGAACTGTATAACGAAACTGTCAGAAGATAAAATCAGCGAAGCGATGGATGAATTCATTGTAGCCACCGATGGCATTCAGTGGTTTACAACTATCTTCAACGGTGCAATATCAGTGTACGGTAGTAGAATCAATGAAGAAGGAGAGTTCATCCGCAGCGGTATCCGACTTTCAGAAATACTAAATGAGATACTCGAAGCTCACACTAATTCAGACTTCACGGCATTTAGTGATTTAATTGAATACGAACTGCAGCCAATACTTGAGAGTATGCTAGAGCAAATTCCACCATTCGAAGAAGAACTAAAAGGAATAACACTTTGATGGGCTCCTTCGATTTTGAATATCTCAGAGATATATCTCCAGATTTATACAAAACTCTACTAAATCGCTCTGTTAAAGATCCCAGAGTTCTCGAGATAGAAACGCTAAAAACTAAAACTGATTTAGCTAACATGAGAGTCTCACACTCAGGCGGAAAAATTACGCTACACTCAAATTATAACGTGGATAAAGAGTGTGAAAAATTATATGAAAAAATGAACTTCGATCCAAAAAAGCTTACTATCGTGTATGGGATAGGTTTACTGCATCACGTGGAGTTCCTATTAAACAAACACCCAGATATGCGCATTGTGATCGTTGAACCCACCTATAAAATATTAGAACAAGCAATTCGAGAACGTGATATGCGACCCGCCTTCTGTAACTCCAAGGTCAAGCTGTTAATCTCAAATGATCCTAAAGAACTAGGTCAGTTCATTACTCAAATATTTAATTTCCAAGTACATTCTGGTCTACAATTTTTCAACCTTCCGGCATATGAGAAAATGTTTGCTAACGAATGGGAAATCATTAAAGAGACTTTTCGCCAGCAGTTCGCAAAATTCACTATCAACACCCTAACCATTATGGAGGCTGGTAATGAATATACCGAGAATTGCATGCGAAACGCACCCGCGTTACAAAAATTTCCATGGAGCTATAGACTATTTGGAAAATTCAATCAAATACCAGCGATCATAGTTTCTGCTGGACCATCTTTGCATTTACATCTGGAAAAACTTAAGACGATTAAAGAACAAGCTGTAATAATTGCAGTGGACACAGCGTATTCCATATTGAAAAACCAAGGGATTTCTCCACATTTTGTATGTTCTGCAGATCCGACTTCAGGTAATTTTATTCATTTACACAATATGTCAATGGAAGATTCCTACATGGTTGTAGAACCAATGACCTATCACAAAATCGTAAGCCTCCAGGGTATCAAAGCATTCATGACATCATTCAATGGCTACTATTCTAGGTATTTTGCTAGGTTTGCAAAAAATTCAAGTGATTTGATTAGTTGGGGTTCTATCGCAAGCACATGTTTTGATCTGGCTCGCAAAATGGAATGCGATCCAATAACGTTTATAGGCCAAGATTTTGCATATTCAGATTTTTTATCGCATTGTCCGATGACCAGATTTGATGAAAAATACAAAGAGAACCTGCAACGAAATCCGAGTCAATATCTATATGATAGTTATGCTAGCTGGCATATTCGAAGGATTAACCCGTTAAAGGTGGAGCTAGCAGAAGATTTAAACGGTAAAGCAGTATTCACATCAAAGAATATGGCTTTGTATGCCCAATGGTTTGAAGAACAATTCTCACAGACTGATCAGACTATAATAAATGCCTCAGAAAAAGGGATTTTGAAAAACAACTGTAAAATTATGCGGTTTCCTGAAGTGGTCGAAGTGTACATGAATAAAAAGCATCCGATTCGAAATATGATCGATCAAATTTACAAAGAAAATGAGGATTATCAAATAAAAGACTTAAGCTTGGATATTCAGACTAAATTAACAGAATTAGATAAAGCAATGTTCAATGGACGTTCTCTACAGAAACAGTGCCATGAATTGCATAATCTTAAAAATCAAGTTGATCAACCAGAATCTTTTGAGAAAATTGGCGAACTCACTAGTCATGTGGGACAAAACCTAAACTGCGGACTAAGTGATGACATTTTCCTGCAATGGATTGATCATGAGAATCAAAAAGCTGAACTATTTTTCAAAAGACAAATTGGTTCACTGATTGGCACTCAAATCAGCGCTCCAATGATTGAGGAACTATCTAATCACTATCATGGTTTGATTGAATCTAGAATAGTCTGTTTTAATAAAATTAAATCTAATTTAAAGCTTGCTCAAGATTCTATTGAGTTAAGTCAACTACCAGAGCAAAAAAAGGTAGAATATAATTATTAAACCCATCGGGGGAGTATTTTATGGCGGTACCGTACAAGAATCAGATGAATCAATACAAACGCATGAAGATCGAGACAGCGAGTCCCGAGATGTTGATTCTAATGCTATATGACGGAGCTATCAAAAATATTAAAATATCAATTCAGACCATGAAAGACGAAGAACCCGACTTTCAACTTAGTAGCAACTGTCTAATAAAAGCTCAAAATATAATCACAGAATTAATGGTAAGTCTTAACTTTGAGATTGGTGGAGATATTGCGCGTAATCTATTCAATATCTACGAATACATCAATTACACCATGGCTCAATGCAACATAAATAAAAACGATCATAACCTAGAATCAATTATTGAAATGCTGAATGACCTTCGAGAAACCTGGAAGGAAGTTATTCGAATAAATAAGGAAAAGTATCCTAATGGAATTCCAAGACCTACATCGCCCCCTCCAAAAGGACTCCCGCCAACTTTAGCCAAACAAGAAGCTCAAGCTGCTGAATCTGGAAACAAAGCTGAAACAATTAGTGAGGAATCATCTGAAGAACCCAATCCTCTGCCAAAAAAGAAAACTACACCCCCTCAATTTGACCAAAATTTAAATAAAAATCCACAGACAACGAAACAATCGAATCGTTTTCGACAAGCCTATGGCAAACATATGCCTGGTAAGTAGGAGATATAAATGACGCGAGATTCGCTTATCCAAGAGGTAAGTCAAGGCGTCCAGCAAAAATTGGAGCACCTTCAACTGCAGTTGACAGCGATACACCCACTAAATATCTCGAGAGTGCTTGAACTTGAGTCGGAAATAAGACAATACGCAAGTCACCAACAATCGGACTACTTTAAAAAAGGGCTTGTACAAAATTTCATCGATTGGCATTCACAAAACAAGGCAAGGTGTATTCTACTGCAGACCACGGAGCAGACTATCCTTGGATATGGAATACTAATCTTGGATTCTGAGCTAATAAAAAGTTTTTATGAGCCAACGGCAGATAAACTTGAAGATAGTGCATATCTGGCACAAATCGTCATATCACCGAACGTGCAAGGCCAGGGATTTGGCCGACTAATGATGAATGTTTTGGAGTCCATTAGTAATTATCATGGAAAAAAACATTTGCTTTTGGAAGTACACTCATTGACGCCAGCCTACGAGTTTTATAAAAACCTCAATTATAAATTAGATTTTTTTCAAGCTTTTATGAGTAAAACATTGGGCTCTGAAAACTAAGGTTCGGGCGTAATTAGTCATCTACGCGAGTCGATAAACTGAACTCAACTAACTGGTCCTTCGCCTTCTAGCAGAAGCAACAGGATGTTTGCAAATATTGGAAATCTTTGGGCTCAAGAAAATAACAAAGTCTTCTTTGGGAAGTTTTTTAATCTGCGGCAAAACACTTCTTACCATACCTGAAATAACTCGCTGATTATCTTTGGTTAAAGCATACCCCAAAATGATGTGGCAATGTTGTGCAAACCTTTCTAATTCATCACATAGAAAAGGCAAACGATACGCAGTTTCCATCAAAAAAATGGGACTATTTATATTTGAAATTGTAGTCCAGAATTTTTCTCGCTCTGATTTTTTACGAGGTAAAAAGCCACGGACTTGAAAGCCATCTCGTTGAAACTCCCGTGGTAAATACATAAGCAAAGTACCAAGACTACTTACACCCGGAATATATTTTAATTGAGCTCCCTTAAATACATTTAGAAGTAAGTTTCCCGGATCATGAAACATAGGGCATCCTGCACCAGAAATAAATGCAAAATCTTCTACGTATGGCGCGATCTCTTCCTTAAAATAGGATATTTCGCGAGAGTCTGTATTTTCATCAAAAGGAAATAAGTACAGATCCTTGCATTGTTTATCAAACTGACCTTGATAAAATTTAATTCCCCAATGTTTGAGCCACTTTCTTGATTGACGAAGTTCTTCACACATTAGAACTCGAACACTTCGTAAGCAATTCAATCCTCTTACGGTTATATCATCAGGATTCCCAATCGGAACTGTAATAAAATATAATTTTATTTTATCCACAAGTGTTCCTATCAGACCTCGTGAAACAAGGCTTGTGTGAACTGTTTCGGATTAAAGTACTCGAGATCATTAAATTGCTCACCTACGCCAATAAAACGAACTGGTATTTTGAGTTCACGATGTACGGCCAATAAGCTACCTCCCTTAG
Organism: uncultured bacterium; assembly: GCA_964650625.1. GTDB lineage: Bacteria > Muiribacteriota > UBA6191 > UBA6191 > UBA6191 > JAYZAC01. The sequence continues at coordinate 1,739 of CAZYUV010000023.1, read as the reverse complement.
CCGTCCCATCTAATTTTGTTACAACTAGGCCAGTCAAATTAAGTGCATTGTGAAAGATCCTAGCTTGCTGAATCGCGTTCTGACCGGTAGTTGAATCAATCACCATGAGGATCTCATGAGGAGCACCGGGACATTGTTTATTAATAACTCTGGCAATCTTTTTGACCTCTTCCATCAAATTAGTCTGAGTATGTAAACGACCCGCAGTATCAATCAAAACAAGGTCAACCCCCAAATCGCGAGCTCGACTAATTCCATCGAATACTACACTAGCTGGATCCTGACCTTCTGAACCTGCGAAAACTGGACAATCTAGTCTACTACCCCATGTTTTCAATTGTTCTACAGCTCCAGCCCTAAATGTGTCTCCTGCTATCAACAAGCAGGTTTTATCCAGACCCTTAAATAAATGAACCAATTTCGCAGTCGTTGTAGTTTTACCAACGCCATTAATACCAACCATCATTATTACTGTGAACGGCTTATGATTTATACTTAAAGTTCCGGCACTCTCTGCTAATTCCGTATGGAATTTATCTCTTAGAATTTCTGAAACATCTTTAGGGCCTTCAATAAGGTTCTGCTTTGCCGCAACTCGAAGCATCTCGATACATTCCTCAGTGAGCTGAACCCCCAGATCTCCTTCAATGAGCAACTCTTCAAATTCTTCCAGAACTTCCTCATTTATATCCTCAGAAAAAAGTTTATTGATCGAAGAGACCCAGCCTCCGCGAGTCTTACCAAGCCCATCTCTTAAGCGCTCAACCCAATTTTCTTCACTACGTTCCTGATCAACAACAACAGTAGCTGCACTGTTCTGCTCCTGATCCAGTGCTTCCGCCAGACTCTTTTTATCTTTACCAAACCAATTCTTAAGCATTATTCAGACCCTTCAATAAGACCAAGTGTATACTTCCCCTTGCTCAAAACGAGAAATTAATTCACGCATATCCTCTAGTAAAGGGCAACGAAAAAGCATTAATTTACCTGTCCTAGGATGGAAAAGTCTTATACTGTAATGATGTAGTTGCACCCTACTGACCCAACGACTCAAACTCCTCCCATTGTAATCAAGATCTTGAATAATCGGTATACCTATACTTTTTAAGTGGACGCGAAGTTGATGTGTTCGTCCGGTATGAGGCATTAAGCAAACTAAATGAAAGCGACCCCAGGACTTTATAATCTTAAATCTAGTTAGCGCACTTCTTCCACAAGGATCAATCTTACGTAAAGTCCTTCTTTTAGGATTTCTACCAATAGGAAGATCAATTTGACCGATCCTCTCAGTGGGTTCACCGTACGCTATCGCAAAATAAGTTTTCTTTACATTTCTGTCATGAAAATCTTGTTGCAAGCCTTTATGCGCAAAATCATTTTTTGCCATGACTAGAACCCCACTAGTTTCTCGATCTAATCTATGCACGACGCCCGGCCTTAGCTTGCCATTAATACCCGAAAGCTCACTGGCTAAACATAACGCCGCCGATACCATACTACCACCCTGCCCATCCGACAGAGGATGGGTAAGAATTCCAGGTGGCTTTTCAAGAATTAATAAGTCGCTATCTTCAAATATAATACGAATACCTAGATCTTCAGCTGGAGTCTCGATACAAACTGGAGGTGGCAATTCAAGCAAAACCATCTGGCCTACTCTAAGCTTATAGCTTTTCTTTTGCACTATCTCGCCATCAACTGAAACATTCCCATTTTCAATTAGCTGGATACATCTTGAA
>CAZYUV010000022.1:0-20411 GCA_964650625.1 uncultured bacterium | reverse complement strand
AATGAAATCAGATGGCGCTACCGCACTAGGATACTTTATGGGTATCACTTTTATTCTGTCAGCGATTTCGAACCACTTTCTGGAGACAGAGAAGTTGGCAGGTTTTATCGATCCACCTTCTATGGAGATTGTACTTGGTGGAACCTTCGCTACAGTTTTTGTGAACTTCACTTTTGATGAGGCGAAACGATTGCCCACTATCATTAAGCAAGGGTTCCAGATTCTTGACATTGATAACGTTGCAATAATAAAAGTATTAATAAGTTTTGCAGAAAAGGCTCGTCGAGAAGGACTACTTTCGCTGGAAGAGGATGTTGAGCAGGTAGATAACCCATTTGTTAAAAAAGGTATTCAACTTGTAATTGACGGTACTGAGGGCGATCTAGTGCGCTATATTTTGGAAGCCGAGGTGGAGCAGCTAAATGCAAGGCATGAAAGTTGTAAAAAGATGGTTTCTTGCATGTCTACCTTCGCGCCTGCTTTTGGGATGATCGGTACCCTAGTTGGTTTGGTCAACATGCTTGCTCAATTAGATGATCCAGCAACCCTAGGGCCTTCAATGGCTGTTGCCTTAATTACGACATTCTATGGGGCAGTCGTATCTAATTTATTTACAATCCCTATGGAAAAGAATTTAGAAACCAAAAATAATAAGGAAATTTTACTTTACACGATAGCTATAGAAGGGATTTTATCAATCCAGGCAGGGGACAATCCTCGAATTGTAGAAGAGAAACTCAAGTCCTTTTTATCTCCTACTCTTCGATTGGAGCTTGGTGGAGAAGATAGCGAGGAGTAGGTCATGGCGAAGGAAAAGTGCGAACCTTGTCCTCCAACCGGGGCTCCTGATTGGATGGTGACGTATGGTGACTTGATGACCTTGTTGCTGTGTTTCTTTGTTCTCTTATTTTCATTTTCGGAAATGGATAAACTCCAGTTTGAATCCATGAAAGATTCATTCACAGGAGCCTTTGGAGTAATGGATGGTCATTCTGTAAGACAAGGAAGAGGTGTTTCTCAACAGACTCAGAAATATACAACAGTATTGTTTGATACTGCCGTAGAAAAAATTCGCAAGGCAAGCTCTGATAAGTTTCCTCATGAACAGTTAGAGTATTTGAACTCTAGTATAGATTCAGCAGAGGTAGCATTGGGAATGCTTATAAAAGAGGCTAAGAAAAAAGGTGTTGCCGTAGACGATCTAGAGAGTTTGTTAAGGACCGTTAAGGAAAAGCGCAAAAAGGAGGGAGATGAGACCTCCACTGAAAATAAAAGACAAGACTCTAAAGAGATGTTTAATGCATTGCAAATCGAATCAAGAGCAGATCCTTCTCAAAAGATTAAACAAATTCGAATGAAAGACCCATCTGTCTCAGAAATTCAAGCACAATTGGATTTAGATAAAACTGAAAAATTAAAAAATTTAGAAAAAAACGTTCCCGAAGAGGTTAAGCTCGCGCGAGGAGATCAGCATTTAATGAAGCGAGGCGATGCTTCTCGTAATTATAAAAATATGGGTCGTAACCATCCTTTAATAGGTAACCCAGGAGAAGGCCAAATTCAAAAAGATCTCACCGGTCAAATGCTTGATCATAAGGAACGCATGGATCGCGTAGAGGGTAAGCATGACAAGAAACGTTTTGATTATCCAGTTCCTAGAAAAATTACAAATCAGCTTGATCAGCCGAATATTTCGGGGCAGGTGAAATCTACTAAATCTGATGCAAATCAAGCGATTCTAATTCTTCCTCGGATATTAAATGCAGATCATCTTTTTTATAAGAAAACAGATCAGATGAAACCTGATAGTTCCGTTGATATTTTAAGTTTTGTTAATATTTTTAGAGAAAATCAAGGTGGCTATTTTCAAATTGAGGCACATACAAATGACTCGGCTCCTTCTTCTGATTATCTAAGCAATCGAGATCTTACAAACAAAATGGCTATTGCCTTTATTCTTGAAGTTCTAAAAATCGGAAATGATTTATCCCCCTCTAGATTTGCTGCGGTGGGATGGGGCAGCTCAGGCATGGTTAAAGAAGCCAAGTCTAAAGCGGATAAAAAACCTTTAGAGCGTATAGAAATTCGATGGATAAAAAGGGGGGATGATGGCTAAGAAATGTCCTCCATGTCCACCTATGGGTGCTCCAGATTGGATGGTTACTTATGGTGATTTAATGACATTATTATTGTGTTTTTTTGTTTTACTTTTTTCCTTCTCTAGTATGGAAACGAAGAAGTTTGAATCATTAAAAGAAAGTATGCGTGGTGCATTTGGTGTTCTAAAAGGGGAGTCTACAACTTTGGGTAAAGGTAAAGCTAAGAAGCCCCCCAAAGCAACTGACAAAAGTTTTGATCAAGCTGTTGCAAAAGTTTTGAGGAAAATTAAACGTCAAAAAACACCCAAAGAAAAAGTAGAGATGACTGCTGCTGCTGTATTGGCTGCCACAGACTCTCTCAGGATGGTAAGTAATCAGAGAGAAGAGGTGGAAAAAATAGTCAAAGAGCTTGAAGAACCTAGTTCAGTAATAGAGGATCCTTCCAAAAACTATTCAAAAGTTGATCGAAAACTGGATCTGACCAAGCCCGTGCGTAATTTTCCTACCGAAACAAAGCAGTTTTCAGGTGCTTTGGAAAAATCGAATTCGGAAAGTGAATCTTCAGTAAATAGGTTGGACCCTCCTCGATCGAAGGGTGAAAATCAGGATCCATTTCGATCTGAGGCTTCACGTATTGATATATCTCAGGGTAGAGATCAAAACCTAATGGAAAATACTGGGCGCCAGAAGAAAAAGGATAAACTTTCGGGTCGAAATAAACCTAAAGCAAAGGACATGGATAAAGAGCGTTACAGCTCTGAGAAGAAAGATCATGATTACCGTCAAAAGCCCGTAATTCAAAAAACTATGGATCAATACACGACTCTTTCGGGAATGGTACAAATGACAAGTCAGGATTTATCTCATGCTGTTTTTCATTTTGAGGAGGATTTACTGTTCACTAAAGACTCTGTAGAGTTGCGAGAACAGGCGAAGGAGATAGTTTATAAAGTCTTTCTGGATAATTATTATCGTGATAAAAATAGTATTTTTCAGTTAGAGGCTCATACAGATTTTAGTTTACAACCTAGTCAGAAGTATCCAACTACATGGCATTTAGCTTCTGCTAGGGCTAATGCAATACTTGAATTCTTGCTTGAGGAGAACGAAGAATTTGATCCGAGTCGTTTCAGTGTAGTAAGTTTTGGAGCATATCAACCTAAGTATCGTTACAAAGAAAATCAAAGATCTTTGAGAAAAAATCGTCGCCTTGAGGTGCGTATGTTTCAAAAACCATAAGGGGTTAGCATGTCGGATGAAGAAGAAGAAGCCACGGAGGAGGAGGCCTCTGAGGAAGATTCCTCTGAGGAAGGGCCCTCAGAAAAAGATAAAAAATTTGATTTGGAGAAGATCAAAGAGCAGTTAAAATCAATTGACTGGAGAGATAAGAAAGTCATGGGGATCGTGGGCGCCGTAGTTCTTTTACTAGTCGTCTTGATTTTGTTTTCTGGTGGTGAAGAACCCGCAGAGAAAAAAGAAGCAAGCAAGGTTGATTGGGAGGATTTGCAACGACCGGTGGATTATGTAATGGTCTTTGGCAAAGATCCAAAAGATACAGAATTAAGAGCTACGATAAAAGATGAGGATCGAGTAATGCAGTTTTCCATGTCACTGGGAATCGAACAAAAGGCTTTGAGACTCGAAATTTTTAAGCGAATGGCACCGATTACTTCTGAAATTCTGCGACATTTTTCTAGGATGACCAAGGAAGATATCCTAGATATGATTCATGAAGAGGAAGGTAAAATCCGTCAAAAACTTTTGGTTGGAATTAATACAGTTCTTCAGAATGCAGGAGAAGAGCGTTTAGATCTTAGAAAAAGTGGTCGTATTGTTTCGATCAGTTTTACCAAATTCTATTTTCCGAGTATTTGAGTACGGTGCATTTATTTAGACTTCTTTTTGATTGCGTTTTTTGGTCTAAAAATTTTGATATTTTCATCTTTACCTTCGATGTAGGGGCCACCAATTAGATCAATACAGTAAGGAATTGCCGGAAACACCGATTCTAGGCATTCCCTTATAGACTTAGGCTTTCCTGGTAAGTTTACAATTAATGACTTATTTCGAATGCCAGCAGTTTGACGAGATAGAATGGCAGTGGGCACGTACTTAAGTGATGTAAGACGCATGAGTTCGCCAAATCCCGGCATCATTTTATGACACACTTTTTCCGTAACCTCAGGAGTTATATCTCTTGGTGCAGGTCCTGTGCCACCAGTGGTAACTACGAGGCAGCAATTTGATTGATCACAGAGTTCAGTTAAATTTCTTTCGATAACCGATTCTTCATCAGGAACGATCCGATAATCATGTTGAAATTGTCCCTCGATGAAGTCTGACATTACATCTAAGATCGCCGGCCCTCCAAGATCTTCATACTCACCTTTTGATGCTCTATCAGAGACTGTTAATATTCCTATTTTTATAAATTCGCTCATAAATTTCCTTTATTTGAAGTGTATTTCAGGTCCTATCAAATACTCGAGTACTTGAATACTTAGTTATTGTTATTTTAAGATTTATTGTATGGACATCTTTGATTGCATAATTGGTCGGTTGCAAAGCAAACCAGAAACTAGTTGCAGCATCAACAAATTTCAATAGATTTAGCTATTTTTTGTACGTCTCTAACACTGTTAAGGCCGCCTGACGATATCTCATCAAAGACCCAGGGCGGACTATGGCTGAAGACGCAGATGAAATAACCGAGGAATCGGGTTCGAATAAGATTTATCCGATTCTGATTTTAATACTTTTATTGTTGGTAGTTTTATTAATAGTTACAAATATGACAGTCTATCTGTCTTACGTTGTTTCAACTCAGGTTGCTACTCGTGAAGCGCAACAGGGGGATTCTGCAATAGAGGCTGAGAAAAAAACTGTGGCCACCATTCTTCTTCCCGGTGATAACAAAGATAAGTCCTTCAATGCTTTCATAGCTCGAGGAGAAGAGCAAGGTAATCTTGCGGTTCAAATTCGTATGAGTTTGGGAGTTTCAAATCCAGGTTTAGGTCCAATTGTTGATGGTAATTCAGATCCTATAAGAGATCGTATTCTGGCTTACATGTCTCAGAAAACTAAGCGAGATATTATCTATGCTTTTCAACGGAAAGTTTTAGGAGAGGAATTAAAGGAGATTATCAATGCGATTCTTGAATATGATTTAAAGATCGATGAGATAAGTGGAAGAGTTACAAAAGTGCATGTGACGAAGTTGTTATTCATAAATATGTAGGGGCTAAAAAGCAATGGCTGACGATCAATTATTATCGCAAACTGACATAGACTCTCTATTACAGTCTCTGGGGGCTGAAGGTTCCGATGCAGGAGCTGGTGCAGCAGACTCGGGAGGGGCATCAGGTCATAAGTACAAAATTAAAATGTACGACTTTAAGCGTCAGACTCGCTTTGCTAAAGACCAGCTACGTACTTTACAGCATATTCATGACACTTTTACTCGACAGATAGCTACTTTTTTCTCAACATCATTAAGATATTTAGTGAGTATGAGAATCGCGTCACAGGATCAGATCACTTACGAAGAGTATATTAGATCTGTGGATAACCCAAGTTTATTATGTGTCTTCAATCTCGGTACACTTGAGGGTAAAGCTATATTCGAGATGAACTTGGAATTAAGTTTTGCAATTCTAGACAGGTTGCTAGGTGGAACTGGCGAAAGTAAGCAAGAAAAGCGAAAGCTTACGGATATTGAAGAGGCTGTAATGAGTAAAATTATGCAGCGTATTCTTCAGGAGCTCAATGAAGCTTGGAGTACCGTTGTTCCTCTAGAGCCTCAATTCTCTATGTTTGAATCAAATCCGAGCTTCACTTCCATTGTCCCTCCCAATGACATGGTACTTTTAATTACATTTGAAATGAATATTAACAATATCGAAGGGATTATGAATCTATGCATTCCTTATTTTTCTCTCGAACCGGTTGCTAATAGGCTTAGCCAAGGTCATTATTGGGCTATCCATAGAACAGAACATATGGATGATAATGAGCAGTTAATTGACGGTAGGATTCGTCAAATGGTCACCGATTTCACTGTAGAACTTGGAACCAGTGAATTAACCGTTGGTGAAGTTATGGGTATGCAGGCTGGTGATGTTGTTAAGGTATTCTCTAAACCGAATGAAGAGCTCAAAATCAAAGTCGGAGGAGAATATAAATTTCTCGGTTTACCGGGTATATCAGGTAAATATATGGCAGTTACTGTAACAGAGAAACTCCAGGATAAGGAAAAAGAAAATGAGTGATGAAAATATGCTTTCACAAGACGAAATCGATGCACTTCTTCAAGGAGATCTTGGGCTTGATGAACTTGAGGAAGATGATGAGAATTTTGGAGGATCTGGAACAGGTGGCGGCTCCGGAAGTGGAGACGGTGGCTCGGGAGTTTACACGGCTGAACAAATTCGAGTGTTGCACGAGGTAGTTGATTCTTGTTTCATTTCTGAAATTAATGTTCTTAGTGAGTATGTTCAGCAGGAGGTTGCATTATCAAATAGTAAAACTCCAGAATTAGTCACTGAAGAAGATCTGAAAGGGGAGGTTTTAAGTACTCAACACATTTTTATGACTTTTGATTTTGAACAAGGTAAATCTGGAATAGTGTTGGGTGGGATTCCGAGTGCAATGATAGCGGCTTTGATGACCGGAGAGGAGTGGGATGGTGACCCAGATTTTGAGTGGGATGATTTAAAGTTGTCAGCCCTCCAGGATTGTTTCAACGGTTTGCTCAGTAAACTGGTTCCTGCTTTGAAGACTGCTACAGGTCAGGATTTTGTAGGTCAGCAACCTCAAGCGATTGTCCTATCGGGGAGTGATTTCCCTCCTGAGGCTACCCTTCTAAAACAGAAAAACATAGCTCAAATTGCTTATGACTTAAATGTTGGAGAGGAGCCGGCTAGTCAATTTAGATTTCTAGTCTCTGAAAATCTGGCGAAAACAATTATTTTAAGTAAGCTTCCAGATACTACTTTTGGATCCGAAGAAGCTGGAAAAACTGCTACTCCTCAGGCAGATGCAGGTAATGTGGCTACCGATAATGCTTCTGTTCCAGGTCAAGCAGTAAATCCATCAAATACTGCGCAGCCTCAGCCTGTTCAACCTGCAGTTCAGCAACAGGCTCAAATGATGCCACCTCAGCAAGGTCAAATGCCCGTAGCACAAATGAATGCCTCTGGTGGGCAGCAGATGCCTTATGCTCCTTGGCAATTTGCTCCAATTTCTTCAGCACCTATGGGACAAGATCAACTTAGTAATATGGAGCTTTTACGTGACGTAACTTTACAAATTACTGTAGAGTTAGGACGTGCGAAAATGCCTATTGGTGAAATTCTTGAATTGGTTAATGGATCTATCGTAGAATTGAATAAACAGGCTGGTGAAGCGGTGGAGCTTTATGTTCAAGGAAAATTGATTGCCCGAGGAGAAGTCGTGATTATCGATGAGAACTTTGGGATTCGTATAACTTCAATTGTTTCGCCTCAGGAACGTCTGACAACTGTTAGAAGTTAGTAGGATTTACTGGAAGATACCTCTCAAATACAATATTTAAATATATTCATAGGTCTTGCATTGACTGTGGGTATCTTTCTGTTTTGTGCACAATTTCTTAAAAGAGTGCCGTCTCATTTCTTGCCTGGTCAGGGGATTTTGTTTCGAGTGCTAATTAAGCAAGTGCTCGATAGAAACAGTACAATCTATCTTTTAGAGTCTTTGGGGAAGGTTTATCTGGTCTCTAGCTCCCCCCAGGGAATGCAAGTATTGCAAACTTTTGAGCAGGAAGAGGCTGAAAAGTTGCTTTCAGATCAGAATTTTCAGTTCAATGACCTCCTTCAGCCTAAAGATTCCAAAACTTGAGAAAACCTTTGCACTAGCTTGAGGATAAAAGTTGGTAGAAGGAATATATCAGGGCTCCATTCGGAGATTTTTTTTCATTACAGATTTTTTTATTCGACATATAAGTTAGATTTTGCCGATATTTTATTATGAATTTTTTCGACAAAAACAAACAAGTTCATACAAAAATATACAAAAAAGAGCAATTTATGTTAATCTTTTCTCCTAATTCCGCCGATAACTTAGTCGGAGGTAGTTCATGATTGCACAATTAACAAATAATCGATATTTAAGTATGTTGACAAAATCCGTGGATAACACGGCTTATCGTCATAAATTGTTGGTGAATAATGTAGCTAATGTGAACACTCCTAGTTATAAGAGGCGGGATGTTGCAGACTTTCAAAAAGCACTTCGGGAGGCCGAGGGTAAGACAAGTTTCAGAGCAAGTACTCAGAATCCACGTCATATTCAATTCGGCAGTTTGAGTTTCGAAGAGTTGCGACCCCGTTCAATAAAGTTGGAACAAACCAGCTATCGTAATGACAACAGTAGTGTTGATGTAGATTTGGAAATGGCAGAGATGAGTAAAAACGGTCTCCGCTATCAAGCTTACACTCAGAAATTGAATGGCTATTTCAGGTCATACAAGGAGCTATTGCAAGGGGAGTAAAGGTTAAATTATGAGCGTTTTTCAATCTTTTAATATCGCAGCTTCAGGTCTTACAGCCGAGCGTTTGAGGATGGATATTATTTCCAATAATATCTCAAATGTGAATACAACTAAAACAAACTCCGGAGGGCCTTACCGTCGACAGATGCCGGTCTTCGAAGCTGTATTCAATCGTGAGCTTGAAGCTCAAGAAAAAGCTAATCGAGGTGAAAGTTTCAACGGTAAAGGGGTGCGTGTAAAACAGATTGTTGAAGACGAGAGTCAGTTCAAAACTGTTTATGACCCGAATCATCCTCATGCAGATGAAAACGGTTATGTGCACATGCCGAATGTGAATATTGTTAAGGAAATGGTGGATATGATTACTGCCAGCAGATCGTTTGAGGCGAATGTGACTGCGTTAAGTACATCGCGTCAAATGTTTAATGCGACACTGCAAATTGGGCAGGGTTAGCAGTAAGAGCGATCCACCGACGGGGTTAATTTAGAGCGAGGGAAAATGGAATTGGATTTCATCAACATCAATGACCGAATGGTTCAAAGTACTCAGAAAAAGATGAATCCACTCCCAAAAAATGCGGTGGATAAGGCAGCAGGATCATTTGCAAACTACTTGGAAAATCAATTAGAAGCAGTTCGCGAAGCTCAGTTGCACAGCAAAAACATGACTAAGGATTTCATGATGGGTAAGGTCGACAATCTTCATGATGTAATGATTGCCGGAGAAAAAGCTGGGCTGGCTATGAAGACCATGAATACTCTTAGAAAAAAGGTGCTTGAAGCTTACCGTGAGGTTTCACAGACTCGTCTTTAATTAAATTTTGTCGGTTGATCGGGTGGACAAAGGACTATCCGTTGCGAGACTTCATAACGAATTTAAAGGAAACTTGGAACAAGTTTTCACGTAATCAAAAGATTGGTGTTGGCGCAGGTTTTGTTGCGACTCTTCTTCTCGTAGTCTTCTTTGCAGCGGCATATTCAGAGGAGGAATATGCTCCGCTATTTGACTACATTAATGACCGAAGAGAAGCGCTGGCTGTAGTAAATAAGCTGAAAGAATTGGGTTATAGACCAAAGATTACGGAGGGTGGTCACATTGTCTCTGTTGTGAAATCGAGGAAAGAAGCCGCTCATTTAGCATTAGCGCAGAATAATAGTTTGCCTGACGCAGTAGCAAGTTACGCCGAGATCATGGACGGTAATTCGTCTTTCGGTTTGACAGAAAAGGAGCTTGATCTCCGAATAAAGAGAGCCCAGCAGGGAAATCTCAGTAAAACGATTATGCAGTATCGCAATATCAAACAGGCTAAAGTGACCATAGCGGAAGCCCGAGATACTCTCTTTTCTGAGGATCAAAAAGATACTCGCGTCTCTGTTCTTATAACTATGGAGAACCCCCTTGAAAAGATAGCAGCAGAGCAAGTTAAAACTATCATTAATTTAGTTAAACATTCAGTTTTAGGAGTCAAAAAAGAAAATATTCATATATCTGATGATAAGGGTAATGATCTTATTTCTATGCTGGTACAAAAGGGCAAAGAGCTTTCTCATCATGAACTTACTGTATTAAAAGAAAAAGAGTTGCGTAGAAAGGCTAGTCAAACTCTTGCGGAGATTTGGGGTGAATTTAATGTAAAGGTAGAGGTGAGTTTAGAACTCGATTTTGATAATCTCGAAGAAGAGTCAAAAGAGCTTGCTCCTCCAGTAGCTGGCGAGGAACAGGGAGTTAAAATTTCAGAGGAAACCAAAGAAACAGAGAACTCCACGATGGATCCAAAAGCTATACCAGGAACAACTACAAATATTCCCGGCTATCAACAACCTGAAAAGACTTTATCGCAATCAAAAAGTAAGGAAAGTCGCATTAATTATGCTTACAAGTCTAAAAAAGTAAAACTCAAGCGAGCTGTTGGTATGGTAAAGCGAATGACAGTCTCTGTTGTTCTGAATAAGGATGTTTTACCTGATAGAGAACTTTCTCAGCAAGTTCGTGAGGGTATAGTAGGACTAGTTTCTAATGCTATTGGTCTAGATCCACAAGGTCGAAGAGACCAAATTTCCGTGCAAGCATTCGCGTTTAATAAGAAAATTTTCGAAAAGCGTAAGTTGAGATTAGTTGAGAAAGATGATTTTGCCAATAACCTAGCGTCAACAGGAGTAGTTTGTGCGCTAGCAGCTACTTTACTGTGGATTTTTAGACAATATCGTAGAAATCAGAAGGAAAATCGAGAAAGAGCTTTAGAGATTGCTCAACAGTCTATATCCGAGCAACAAGATTTTGAAGAAGAGGTGATGACCGTAGAGCAGCGGGAGCGTCATGAGCGCGAGCGTTTTTTAATGGAGACAGCCAGGGAAAGTCCTGATGATATCGTCAAGATTATTAGGTCCATGATGATGGAAGAGAATCATTATTAAAAAATTATTGGAGATAGTTTGAGATGTCTGATTCGGATCTTCTTAAGGCGATAAGTGAAATAAGAGAAGGATGGCAACTTCAGGAGAAAATTGATAAAGCCGAGGAAACTCTTCGACAGAAGAAAATGGCTCAGTATGCGGAGCAAGCCCGTAAAGCTGAGGGCCAAGCGGAAGAAATATTAAAAAAAGCAAAAGAGCAGGCTGCAGTTTTAATTGAAGACGGTCGTCAACAGGCCAACAACTTTTTGATTACGCAAGAAGAAGAGTGGAAAACAAAGAATGACTCTTGGAATCAAGAAGTTTTAGTTAAGCAGCGGGATATAGATCAAAAGCTTGTTGATGCAGAAAAAAGAGAATCAGAAGGTTATGAAAGTGGGCAGACTAGTGGATATGATGCAGGTTATAAGGAAGGTCTTGATAAATTTCAAGGTATGTTGAAAAGTCTTGACGAGGTAATAGACAGTATTCGAGCACAAGAAAAAGCAATTTATGAAGCAAATCTGCAGCATATGAAAGACTTCATGAAGGTTTATATCGAGAAAGTAGTCGGTCAATTAAGCGCCTCCCGTACCGATGCGGTATTTCATAATATTGAAACAGCTCTTTTGGAGGTCCATCGTGCCAATCATCTTAAGGTTGTTGTTAGTAGTCATGACTTCGAAGCTATAAATGCAGTTCGAGACCAATTCGATGGACTTTTTTCACCAGTAAAAAGAGTTGAATTGCTTGAAGATAAAAATATGTCGGTGGGAGGTTGTCTGCTTGAAACGGAACTAGGGAATGTAGACGCTACCATTGAGTCACAGATGGCATTGTTATGGTTGGAGCTAAGTAATGAATGATGAGGACTCCCCGTTGATAAGGGATGAAGGCTCTGACAATGAAACATCGGGAGATGGACTGGATGAGCTTTCCGTTGATACTCAACCTCCGCTGAAGGAGAATAGTGAAAGCAAAGACTCCATTCACTATCTTCCCCCCAGTAATGAAATATCGATAGATAAGCTTAAATTGATAGAACAAGAATTACAGGACTTTTTTCAATGGGATGTCGCTTTGAAGAAACTTGACGAGGTCAAGTTAGTCAGGGGTGTTGGTAAAATCAAGCGGGTGAGCGGCCTCTTGGTTGAAAGTATAGGGCCTGAGGTTTCCCTTGGGGAAATTTGTATGATTATTGGGCGTCGTCAGGAAGAGACTCTTGCTGAGGTGGTTGGCTTTTCAGACGAGGTCGTAATTCTAATGCCCTATGGAGAAATGTCTGGTTTGGCTCCAGGTTCGCGGGTCATATCCACTGGCGGTGTACTGCGAGTTAAAGTTGGTCAAGAGTTGCTCGGTCGAATTCTTGATCCGGTGGGCAACCCAATGGATGGTTTAGGGAATTTGAATACAAGTTCATATTATCCAGTGGAAAATGAAGCTCCCAGTCCAATTGAACGGCCACCAATTGATGAAGTTTTATCATTGGGTGTTAAAGCTATAGATAGCTGCTTAACCGTGGGAAGGGGTCAAAGGATTGGTGTTTTCGCAGGTTCTGGTGTTGGTAAGTCAACTTTGATGGGTATGGTAGCAAGAAATACAGATGCAGAGGTTAATGTTATCGCTTTGATTGGAGAAAGGGGTAGGGAAGTTCGAGAATTCGTTGAGCGAAGTTTGGGGCCAGAAGGTTTAAAGCGCTCGGTTGTGATTGTAGCGACTTCATCTGACCCCGCTATAGTTCGACTTAAAGGTGCTTTTGTGGCCACATCGGTAGCTGAATATTTTAGAGATCAAGGTAAGGATGTCATGCTTATGATGGATTCGGTAACTCGCTTTGCATTAGCTCAAAGAGAGTTGGGGTTATCTATTGGTGAGCCGGCTACAACTCGTGGTTACACACCTTCAGTGTTTGCTTTACTGCCTAAATTATTTGAAAGAGCAGGAACCAATCGATATGGATCGATTACCGCTTTTTATACCGTGTTAGTTGAAGGAGGGGATTTAGACGAGCCTGTTGCCGATGCTGTTCGTGGTTTATTAGATGGCCATATTGTGCTTGACCGTGAATTAGCTCATCGCGGGCATTTTCCTGCTATATCGATTCTGAACTCTTCTAGTCGTTTGATAATGGAGATAACTGATCAAGATCACATAGATGCACAATCCAAATTGAGGGAGTTGATAGCTCTCTATGAAAATTCAAGGGATTTGATCAATATTGGCGCATATCAACAAGGCAGTAATGCAAAGCTTGATGAGGCTATATCGAAGTATGAGCAGATTGAGATTTTTCTAAAACAACATATTAATGAAAATATACCCTTTGCAGAAACAGTGCAGACCATGAAAGAGATTGTATAAATTATTATGAAATCGTTTCAATTTAAATTGCGCGCAGTACAACGTCTCAAGGAATTGAAGCTTGATGAAATAGAGCGCGAAATTAGTACTCTATCGAACGTGTTAGAAGAAGAACAGAAAAAGTTAAGGCTTTTGTTCGAAGAAAAAGTACAGATACGTGCCAATAGAAACAAATATCAGGTCGATTTAAATTTTGTGATGGTTGAGTTTTCTCGTAAGTACGAAGAAAACTTGGCTTATATAATTTCGAGTCAGGAACTACGCGTAGCAGAAGCTCATACTAATCTGAAAGAAACTAAGCAAAAGAGGGTGGAGATTCTTAACGAAAAACGAATTATGGATCGGCTTGAAGAAATTGAATATAAAAAATATAAAGTAAAGCGTGCTAGATTTGATCAGAATCAACTTGATGACATTAATTCATTAAGGTTTGCTTTGAATAGTAGTTCGTTTAAAGCGGATAGGGATACTTAAGATGGGTCGTTTTTTTGAAAAAATGTTGGCCGCTTTTTTACTAGCTTTGGTTTTTGCAATGGGACTAGCGCTTTTATTTATGCTTGATTTTACAGGGTTTTATGTTATCCACGAGCAATTTCCTGAATCATTAAAGAAAAATGCTGCGGTCGCGAATTACATTAAGTGGGCAAAGATCAACTCTTTGGCACCGAAGGATCAGCAATCGGTGCTACTAGAGGAACGCAAAATTTTTGTTGAAAAGCTTCTTTCGAGAATGAAAATCGAGTCTAAACGAATATTGGAGGAAAAGGAAAAGTTAGAACTGTCCTTCAGGAAGCTAGAAGAACAGGAGAGATCCTTCAAGCAGAAAGTGGATTTATTTGATCAGAAAAAAGCTGCAGAAGAAAAGCTAAAAGCAGAGGTTAATAATGAGGATTTGGCGAAAAGGTTGGAAAATCTTTCCACCATGTATGCCAAAATGAATCCTGCAAGGGCAGCAGAAGTGCTTTTGGAATCTAAAAATAAGGCTGAAAATTTAGAGGTCTTAAAACGTTTGAAACCTAAATCACTCGGTTTAATATTGGAGAATATGCCACCAAGAGAGGCTTACGGTTATGTCTCTGAATTACAGAAGTAATCGTGAAAATATTAGATATATATAATAATTACAGCTTTTATCGCAGAATTTCTTACAAAAATCCCATAATCTTGATACCATTTGTGCCTATTGATACACTACGCGAGTTCAGATAACCTCGAGGGAAAGGCCGAGACCATGGAGGAACAGTTGCAGTCCATATCTAGTCCAAAGCAAGATCGAATGATTTCACTCATTGCTTGGCTAATTATTGCCAGTTTGCTTTTTTATCTAACAGTAGTTACTTTTGAGGGTTTTTTACGACTAACTCCAGAGATTCAAATCACTCAGAAAGTAGAGGCAACTGAAGATGATATAGTCACTGAATTTAATGAAGCTCCTAGCGCGATGATTGATACTGAGGAATTACCCGCAGACTTTTCACAGGATGGAATCAACGAGCTTGCTAATACGGATGATATTAACTCCGAACAAATTGTTGATATTCCAGTTGTTGAGGACCCAGTTGAAGAGGACATTATTGCGAATACTGTCGATTTCAACTCCGACCTTACTGAACAGGATTCGGAGATTTTAGAAAACGAAGTAGATTCTCAGGTCGTCAAGAGTACGATTGATGAGAATGTTTTGGTGGGTTCGGTTAATGAAGAGCTTTCTGAATTGACACCAAACCTCTATCAACTTCGTTTGAGTAAATCTTTCGTGACTAGAACCGAAGCGTTCACTTATCTGAAGCAAATTGACTATGGTGAATTAGACATTAGTCTGGAGCTAGTTCAGAGAGGTGACACTATCCACGTTTTTATTGGCGATCTAATGCCGAAGTCTGATGTTGATCGTCTCGAACAGTATTTAGCCGTTCGAAATAATGGGCTTTTGATGAGTGTTTTAGGTAATCAAGAGAGAGAAGACTTGTTGAAGGCGAGTCGTCTTGTGACTCCACCAAAGGTGGTGCTGCCTGTATCTCAATCGGAGAACACATTGCCAGTTGCACCGGTCGCTCGAGTCGCACAAAGCGTTGTTGCCGCGGATCAAAACTTTTGGGGCGAGGTAGGTTTGAAACCTTTCACGATTCAGGTAGGGTCTTTTCTGAAAATGACTAACGCTCGTAATTTGAGTAACCAGTTGCGTGCAAAATCTTTCTCTAGTGATGTGGAAACATTCTCTTTTAGAGGTGTGGAGCAGTTCAGAGTTTTAGTAGGTAATTTCGTGACTCGTTCGGAAGCGACGAAGTTTGCGACTCAATTATCAGAAAATGAAAAGTTGCCCGTATACGTACGCCTAGCTGTTAACCGTTAAAATGCGGTACTAGAGAAAGATGTTTCACAGTTGTACGCTACATAGATAGATTTAATAGAATAGGGGATTGACCTGTTCCTCACCTGTTTTTTCTATTACAAACTGACAACCAGTCGGATGAAGAGATAAGCGACTAGCTGCGGAGTGCAGGTCCAAAAATTTTAAGTAGTGGTAATTAGAGCAGTGAAAACACAATGTTTTTCGCTCGATTTCTCCTTGCTTACCTCTCAACTTAAGCTTCTGTACGAGTGGACAATGCATGGATTCTAGATAAAAGCTATCTTCACTTTCTTCCAGATAAAACTGCATTCCGAAGTTTTGCTTTAAATAAATTAGTAGATATTCTAAAGTATCTTGCAGGTTAACACTGTGGATTTTGCTTTCCCAGTGAAGACGGAATTGATCGATAGCTTGCTGGTAAGTGCGCGGAGAATTCCTTCGAATATGTTCAAGTAATGGCATTAGCTGCTGAATAAAGTGCTCGCAATTTTGAGACTCTTTGGAGCCGTCATCGAGCTCTGGTAACAGTAGTTTTTGTGCGAAGGCCTCTTTTTCCATAAAACTATTGTATCTAAAAACTAGTCGATTTAGGCATTGTTATGGTAAATCTTCCATGAAAATGGAATCATTATCATCTACCTACTATATATATGTTAACAGAACAGGGACATAGTTTCTTATTATTCATGGCAATTGGTTTTTACCTAGTAACAAACATTTGCTACCTTCGCAGTTTTCTTATTAAGTGTACGAGGATAGATTCATTGGGAAACTCCATGCTTATTTTAGGAGTTCTCTGTCACGCCCTCGACCTTGGTTTGCATTTGGCGGCAAGTGATCAATATTCTTTGTATAACCGTATGGTTATGGTTTCCTTTATGATGATTTTTGTTTCTGTAGGATACCTGTTAATCCAACAGAAATTTAAATTAAACCATTTAGGGATTTTCTATATATTACCGGGTTTTGTACTTTTTGTCGCAGCGTTTACACAGCAATTAAGCGTCGGTTTACATATGAGTCAGGTATTGGCAAACGGCCGGAATCTTTCGAGCGAATTAAATGTAGGTAACTTACAATGGGTTCGGAATATGCACTCCGTATTGTCTGTTTTGGCAATTTCTTTTTTTAATCTATCCTTCGTTAACTCCATACTTTATTTAATGATGGAATCTCGCTTGAAAAGAAAAATTTGGGATTTTTGGTTTGAGAGATTACCTTCTCTGAATACTTTAGAAGAAATGGGTCATCAAAGCACTCTTCTCGGTTTTCTCTGTCTATCTTTGTCCATTTTAAGTGGTGCTATATACCATCATCGGATAGGTCAAACTTTCTTAAATGTGGGCCCTAGAGAGTGGATGATTTTCATTGCTTGGTTCGCTTACTTAATTTATTTTCATATTAGATTCTCATTGGGGGCGCTTGGCAAGCGTCTCGCGCACATAGCAATTGCTTGTTACATTCTTCAAATTGTCGCTATTGTCTCCATGATTGGAATTCATAAGTTTTAGGGTTAATTTGAAATGAAAATTTTTGTTATAGGCGCGAATCACAAAACAGCATCAATGGAGGTTTTAGAGAAATATTTACTCGACGATATTAGAGCTACTCAACTTAATTCGTATATCAAAGAAACTTCAATTTATTTTGAAATGGTTCCCATGCAAACTTGTAACCGAATGGAATTGTATTTTGCAGCAGAGCAGTTCGAGAAAGTAATTGATGCGGTAAAGATCTTTTTCAAAATATCTGATTTGGATTTCAATAACCATTTTTATTGTTTGCACGGTAATGAATGTGTCTGTCACCTTATGGAGGTTGTCAGCAGTTTAGATTCGGTAATTCTTGGAGAATCTCAGATTTTAGGACAAGTACGTGATGCTTATTTAGCAGCCAAAGAAAATGGGTATACTTCAAAGATTCTTAATAGACTTTTCGAGCAAACGGTAAAAACGGGTAAAAGGGTTAGGTCAGAAACTGGTATATCTAAAGGAGCTGTATCAATATCTCAAGCATCTGTGGAATTGGGTCGTAAAGTTTTTAGGAGCTTAGAAGGTGCTAAGCTAATTCTTTTAGGGGCAGGCGAAATGGGACGTCTTACTCTTGATCACCTGGCCACGACTAGAGCTAAAAAAATTACAGTGCTCAATCGAACTTTTAATCGAGCCAATGAACTGGTAAAGAAGTATGATGAGAGAATTGCTTCTGCAAGCCTCGATAATTTAGAAAGTCTAATTCTTGAAGTAGATATGATTTTTGCTGCTATGAATTTCGACGGTTACATTTTGAAGCGAGAATATATCGAAAGTCTTATGCCTCGTAGGCGTTATAAGCCGTTATTTTTGATCGATATAAGTCTTCCAAGGGTATTCGATCCAGATTGTAATAATTTAGATAATGTATTTCATTTTGATATTGAAGACTTGAAGAACGTTGTAGATAAAAATAAGCAGGAGAGAGAGTTACAAGCTGAACTTGCTAATCAAATTATCAAGCAGGAAGTATTGGACTTAGAATTCTGGCTATCGCTTCATAAATTGGCTCCTCTAATGCAATCAATGAATGAGTATAAACAGTTATTGGTGAAAGAACAGAGTCAAAAATTTAGTAAGTTTATAGATGAAACGTTTCGGGATGCGGAGAAGAAATTCCAAATTTCTTCTCAGTTGAAGCATGAAATTACTGAAAAATTAGAAAATTATTCGCAAAAATCAATGCATCAGTTAAGTGGCAAACTTCATCATTTGATTGCACAATTAGCTAAAAATTACCCTCGTAATCCGCTAGATCAGCAACGCCTTCAAAAGGTGGTCAGAGATACGGTTAAAATTTCCGAGACCAGTATTGAATTCGACGATGAAATTGATTCAAGTTCGGCGGATGAAAATTAGTTAGTTACCTTATTGTTAAGGGCAGTACAAATCCTCGACCGTCTTTGGTGGCAGTTGCAGGATTATAATCATTTTCTTTGAGTGAGCGCTCTTTTTCTCTTTGGAGTCTTTTAAGTTCTTCCAACCGATAATGTTCATCTAGCTGATTTTTTTCGTTTAGCGCATTTAACTGCAACTCTCGCTCAATGATCTCGCGTACTTTACGGTGATTTGAGAGATCGTTTGTGTCAATTTGTACTTTATAAGTTTGATTACGATATCTAACGGGCAGAACTATTTTTTTAATTTTTTTATGGGAACTGCGGCTGCCGAAAATATCTGCAAAATCTATTTCTACTTGTACAAGTCCAAGGCTATCAATCACAGATTTGATTGTTTGAATATGATTGATTTCACTAGATGCATCGGCCAGTACTTGATCGTTTGCACCCAAGGAGGATAACTCGGTGAAGTTAGAATCAGCTTCCTGCGTTAGAGTTACTGCTTGATTTTTAAGTGCTACAATTCTCGATCGTTTTTGTTGATCAGATAAATTTTCTTGTGATTGAATGGTGCGAATCTTTGACTCGATGTCTCCTAACCCCCCACGAATCTGAAGGAACTGAGCGGACAACTCTTGTATTCTGAATTGTTGAATTGCATTCGGAGAGGTAAAGAGCTCGGTTTGAAAATTTATGATAGTCTGATTAAGAGAATCAACGAGTTGATTCAGCGCATTTAAGTCCTCTGTAAGCAACTTATCGACTAATTTAATTGTGACAAGTTGACCATTAGAGTTGGTAGTTTCTACATCTATGTCACCATCATTATCTAATTCAAGGAATTGTTCTTTCTGCTTATCTATGTTTTGGTGAATAGAGACAGCTTCTTGCTTTAGTTGGTCTGCAGCAGTTACTTTTTGAGTAGGAGATAACTGATTATTTTCTACGAGAGAAAATAATAAATTATTTATTTCTTCAAGCCGTTCTTGCTGACGGTTAATAGTTTGTTCCAAAACTTCATAGCTCTGCTGTATTGTGGCTGACTTGGCACTTATTTCAATCTGGTTTAAAGCATCCAAAATCTCCTCATTCTGTACATCAAGATTGGATAAAATATTCAAATTTTGCTCCAATTCAGAAGTCAGGACTTGTTTACTTTCGGTAAGGAAATCTAATCTTGATTGTTGCTCGTCAGTTAACGATAATAATGCTCTTAGAGAACTAATTTCTGCGTTGATATCCTCCAATTGAGCTGTTATATCGAGTGTGGCGGCCTGCACGTTGGCTGCTTCACCTTGCGCTGCAGCATCTTGCGCATTTTGTAGTTCTTCTTGGGAATTAGTTACTAACGCGGCTAAATCTCCATCCGAAGCGAGTTCCTGGGTTATAGCAGTTGCTTGTCGGTTTGCTTCTACTAGGGCATCAATTCGGGCTCTTAATTCAGAAATCAACATTTCTCTATCTAATTGGGGTATATCAGCATCGGTGCTTACCGCTTCCACTTGAACTTGTAATCGAGCGATTTCTTCCCTATTTGCTTCAATTATTGCAAGAGCTCCACCCAGTTCGTCCACTTTGACAGCCGTATTATCCTCTGCAATTTTTCGTCGGATTTCATCATCATCGATACTGACAATTTCTTCAGGGGCTTCCTCTTGCTCCACAGCTTGTTCCTCGCCAGCAGTAGAATCTGCTGATTGTTCCTCATTGGCAGAAGAAGATTCATCGGCTTGAGATGCCTGAGCAGTTTTCGCCTCTGCTTCTTTTGCGGCGGTTTCGGCGGCTTCTTTTGCGGCGGTTTCGGCG